>NZ_QOCZ01000219.1 GCF_018207095.1 Nocardiopsis sp. MG754419
CCGCTCGGGGGCGGGTCGGTGTGACCCCCGCTGACCCCGCCGGTGTCGGGGCCGTCGCCGTCGGACAGGAACGCCTCGATCTGCGCGGCCAAGGTGTGGGTCTGCTCAGCCACCCAGGTATCGGCCGGGTGCGCCGTGACCGTGCCGGCGGCGGCCGGAGCGGGGTCGCTCTCACCCAACGCGATCCGGCGCAGCTCGGATTCGTCGGCGTCGTTGACCTCGTCCAGGGCGTCACCGATGGCGGTGGACAGTGAGGTCGCGGCCAGGTAGGCGGCCACCGACCAGGCGGCCGCACCCAGGGAGCAGACCGCACCCACGATGCTGCCCATGGTCGCCAGCACCGCGCTGGTCACCAGCGGCACCACGATCAGGGCACCGAACGCCCACACCTGCCAGGGCTCCAGCGCGGTGTTGCGGACGGCCAGCCGGCCTCGGAGCACGATCATCGCGGTGGACAGGATGGTCAGTCCGCCCTCGATCAGGTACCCCAACCCCGTGGGGGAGGTGCCGGGCCGGTTCTGCAACCACGCCTCGATCGCCATCCCGGACCCGACCGAGAGCAGCACCGACAGCACCAGGCACCCGATCAGGGCGAGGGAGCGGGTCCGGGACAGGTCCGCGACCGCCCGCCCGGGGGAGACGGCCTCGCGGGCGGCGGTGATCGCCTCCAGCGCCTTCTCCGCTGCGGCGGCCCGGGTATCGGAGACCCGCTCCCTGCGTAGGGTCCGACGGTGGTCCAGGCGGAGCTGTTCGCGGTGCTGGGCGATTCGCAACCGGTCGGCGTCGCCTCGGGTGGCGGGGTTGGTGTGCGGGTCGTTGAGGAGCTTCTGGTCGCTGATGCCCACCAGCCGGCGGGCGACGCCGACCTGGTCGGCGACCGAAGTGGCGGCATCGTGTGGGGTGCTGCGGCCGAACCAGTTCATCGGGTGGCCTCCTTGGTGGCCGGTGCGGGCAGGGACAGCGGGGCGGCCACGAAGTGGGCGGCGGCGTCGAGGGCCAGGGCGGCGCCGGCCAACGGCAGCGCGGCCAGGCGCAGCAGGGTGACGGTCAAGGTCAACACCAGGGCCAGAAGCACGGCGATGATGCCGGCGGTCTGGATCATGTGCGTCGTCGTCATGCCTGCTCACCCGCCTCACGTGCGGCCTGGCGGGAGCGGATCGCTCGGAGCCGGGCCAGGTCGGACTCGCGTTCGGGCAGCAGCGGCCCGGTCAGGTAGCGCAGCAGGGCGGCGGTCAAGGCCAGCGCCAGCGTGCACAGCAGCAACGTCAGGGCGGTGTGCATCAGGCCGCGCTCCTCAGCTCGAAGGCGACCGGCGGGACGGGAGCGGGGTCGGTGCCGGTCAGGTCCGCGAGGATGTCGGCGGCGGCCTGGTGGCGGGCGAGGTGGTCTTGGTGGCTCTCGCCGGGCCGGCGCGGTGAGCACAGCTCGCTAGCCAGTTCAGCGTCGCCCAGCAGGGCGGTCAGCTCGACCGGGTCGAGGGTGTGGGCGGTGCGCGGGAAGGGCAGAATGGTCGACATCGGGATAGGCCTTTCAACAGGGGTTCTCGATACAGAAGGCCCCGCCGGGCTGTTACCGGTGGGGCCTTCGTCATGGTCGGTAGGGGTGTCAGGTGGACCAGGGGAGCCGTAATCCGTCCGAAGCGGTGCGGGGCACGATGTGCCAGTGCAGGTGGAACACGCTCTGCGTGGCCTCACGGCCGACGTTCGCGATCAGGTTGGCCGGTCGGCCCGATTCGGCGAGCAGGGTCGCGGCGTGCATGACCGTCATCGCGGTCACCGCCGGCGCGGTGGTCGCGTCGCTCACGTGCTGGATCGGCAGGACCAGCAGGTGTCCCTCGGTGACCGGGTTGAGCGGCACGATCGCTAGGGCGTCCGCCCAGCGGCGGACCACCGTGGCCGGGGCCCGGCCCTGCGTGATCTCGCAGAACACGCAGGGCGAAACCGTGTGCCGTGCCATCGGGGCGTTCACTTGGTCACGACGGGTTTGGTGATGTCGCGGTGCTCGATCTCGGTGCGGATGCCGCGGGCCCGCAGCTCCATGGCGACCGCTTCGGCGATGGCCACGGACCGGTGCCGGCCGCCCTTGCAGTAGATCCCGACCTCGGTGATCTCGCCGTGCATGGCCCCGTAGTTGCGGGCCGCCTCGATGCGGTCAATGGTGCGGTCGATGATCTCGTCGGCACCGGGAGTGGCCAGCACGTGGTCGTTGACCTCGGTGTCCAGGCCGGTCTTGAACCTCATGGCCGGGTCGTGGTGGGGGTTGCGCAGGGCGCGGGAGAGATCGACGGTGAGCATGTCACCGGCAGGCGGGGCGCCGTGCAGGACGCCGTAGGTGGTGATCGCGACCTGGACCAGGCCGGAGCGGTTGCGACGGGACGCCGTGGTGGTGCAGCGGTTCATGTTCGGGCCTTCCTGTTGGGGTGGGGGTTAAGAGGTCCTAGAGGTCTCCGCCGGCCCCCGCGTTCCGAGTCGTGCCGGAGAGCGGGAGCGGACGGACACCCCAGGGGTGCGGGTGATGCGGCCATTCCGTTCCGCCCTGGTGAAGACGGAGCACCAAAGGGTTCTTGGTGCCGTGGCCGGTGCCGTTCGCCGTCCCTTGGGAGCTCGGGATGGTTGCGATATGGAAAGTAGAGCACACTGGCTTGAGCCAGTCAACTGATTGGCTCAAGCCAGTTGGGTAGACTGTGTGTATGAGTGAGAAACCGCAGGGCAATGGGGTCGAGAAGAAGCTGCCGAGCAGGCGGATCGCTGATGAGCTGCGCGCGGCAATCACCTCGGGCGAACTCCCGGAGGGCAGGAAGCTTGAGTCGGAGAGGAAACTTGCCGAACGCTTCGAGAGCGCGCGTAACACCGCCCGGGAGGCTGTGAGGCTGCTTGCGGAGGAAGGGCTTGTTGACGTGCAGCACGGGCGTGGCGTTTTCGTTCGGCGCAAGCGCAAGCTGCTGCGCTTCGGCAGTGAGCGCTACAGCAAGCGTCTACGCGAGCAAACTGGTCTCTCGCCCTATCGGGCGGAACTCGCGAAACAGGGGCTCACACCGCGGGTGGACTGCACGTCTATCGAGCGGGTCGTCCCCCCGAGTCAGATAGCCGAACGGCTGGAAGTTGACCCCGGACAGGCCTCAGTGGTCCGGAGGGAGAATTGGTACTACGCCAGCGATGACCAGGCTGAGTACGTCGTTCAGGTGGGGGTCACGTACATCCCTTGGCTGATTGCCGAAGGCAGCGTGCTCGCGACTTCAGCGAAGATGGGCAAGGGCAGCCTCTACGCGCGATTCGAAGACCTGGGACATCCCATGGCCCGAAGCCGTGAAGAGATCACGGCGCGCATGCCTTCACAGGAAGAAGTCCAGGGGTTGAAACTCCCTGATGGGGTGCCGGTGATCGACGTCCTGCACACCGGAATCGACCCGGATGGCGTTGCCTTTGAGGTGACACGCTTCGTGATGCGGGCAGATTTCGGAGGACTCGACTACAACATGCCGATCGAAGGGTGACATGAAGATCAGGCGGCGCGAAGACCGCGATCTCTCCGCTTGCGCGGCGGTGCTCAAGGAGGTTCACGCCAAGGACGGCTATCCGGTCGAAGGGGTGGACGATGCGCTCGGGTGGCTCACTCCTGACGGTCTGGTTGGAGCGTGGGTCGCTGAGTCCGACGGGGAGGTGGTCGGGCACCTGTGTGTAACCGGAGAGGGTGGGGAGGATGCCGCCCGCCTGTGGCAAGCTCGGGGTGGCTGGCCGGTCGGTGTGCTGGCCCGGTTGTTTGTTCACCCTGATGCGAGGGGGCGCAGCCTGGGCGAAAGGCTGACCGTGGCTGCTATGAAGGACGCTCGGGAGCGAGGAACCAGACTGGTTCTGGACGTGATGGAGAAGGACCGGGCCGCAATCCGGCTCTACGAGAAGCTCGGGTGGGAGCGACTTGGGGAGATCTCGCACGTCATCGCAGACCGGCGAGTTCCTGCCTTCGCCTACGTCTCCCCAAGCTGACGAACAGCAATCCCTCGATGCGTCACTGGACTCGCTTAACGCCCGTGGTTTCTCAGAGGAGAATCCACGGGCGTTCTGCATCCCTGCGAGCTAGCCAGTGGGGGTGATCATGTCAGCGTGGTGGAGGCTGCGGAGGCTAGCTCTTCTTGCTCTCTAAAAAGGTAGAAGCTCCCGTCGGCACAACCTCACCTACAGAGCCAGACTCGATGAATCCCATCTGAGGTGGGGGTTACCGCACGCGCAGGTAACAGTGGCCATGCTTGGCCAGGCCCGGGAGCGTCCTAGGCTCCATCCCCGCGTGCGCGGGGAGCAGGCGCCCGGCCACTCCGGCGGCGCTTTCAGGTCGGGTCCATCCCCGCGTGCGCGGGGAGCAGCTGGGCGCATCCGGGTCGACTGGATGCTGTGCGGGTCCATCCCCGCGTGCGCGGGGAGCAGGGACGATGTCGCATCCCGCGAAGGCTTTGATCAGGGTCCATCCCCGCGTGCGCGGGGAGCAGATCTACCGGCCCCGCTACAGCACCGACACCCTGGGTCCATCCCCGCGTGCGCGGGGAGCAGCGTGCGACCTCCAGCTCCCACCGCAGTTCCTGGGGTCCATCCCCGCGTGCGCGGGGAGCAGTCGACATCCAGCGGCCGGACCTGCGCATCCAGGGGTCCATCCCCGCGTGCGCGGGGAGCAGTCGGGGAGCCCGATGCGGGGGCCGATCATGGTGGGTCCATCCCCGCGTGCGCGGGGAGCAGCGGGCGATCTCCTCAATCATCGCGGGGGTGATGGGTCCATCCCCGCGTGCGCGGGGAGCAGCGGTACACGGTCTACACGTCGACCCCCGCGGAGGGTCCATCCCCGCGTGCGCGGGGAGCAGCGGATCGCTCCGCAGCTGGAGCATTGTTCGGTGGGTCCATCCCCGCGTGCGCGGGGAGCAGGGGTCGATCGCGGTCATCTGCCTCGTGAACAGGGGTCCATCCCCGCGTGCGCGGGGAGCAGTGCGCGAATCGCTGTAGTAGCTGCCCGAAGTCGGGTCCATCCCCGCGTGCGCGGGGAGCAGTCGGCCAACGAAGCCGACCGGTGGATGACCGCGGGTCCATCCCCGCGTGCGCGGGGAGCAGGAGTTGCGGGTGTCCGCCGCCTTGGCGGTGTCGGGTCCATCCCCGCGTGCGCGGGGAGCAGGAGCGCGACCGGGCCCTCACCGACCGGGACTGGGGTCCATCCCCGCGTGCGCGGGGAGCAGTCTTGCTGACCTGGTGTTCTGTCGGCGGTGAGGGGTCGTTTCTGCAAGTTGTTGAGAAACGGACATTTCACCCCTGTGTGGTTCTGGTGGCCTCGGTACTTCTTACCGCACATCCTCGGCCGCGGCTACGGGTTCCGTGGGCAGGCTGGACATGCAGTCGCTGAGGGCCGTTGCGGGTTCTGTCGTGCGGAGGCTGCGGAGGCTGCGGAGGCTAGGCGGAGGCTGAGAATCTGCCTTAGCCTCCGCAGTGTTTCCCCAGTTCAGTGCATGTGTTCGGCGGTTGGCGGAGGCTGCGGAGGCTGTGTTCTCTTACTCTCTAAAAGGGTGAAGAGGCATGGGGGAGCCCCCCACTGGCTAGCCATGGGGGTGACCAAAAGGGTGACCGCCCGTTGCGCACTCTGCTGGATCGTCAAGAACCTAGTAGGCCCATAAGGCCAGCTCAGCTAGGTGATAGGACCTGGTTGCATGGGGCCCGAAAGGCCTCGTAATGAATAGGTCATCGGTTCGATTCCGATAGGCGGCTCAGCAGAGCCTCAGGCCCGCCCGGGTGCCCCGGGCGGGCCTGAGGCGTTCCCGGGGCGCATCGCGGAACGGCCGGAAGCGGCCGTCGCCCACCCCCTGCCGTGCAGGCTTCGGCGCACGCCGGAGCGCTACGGTACGTAGGGCACTCAGCCGCGACCCCGGGAGCAGACGCATGTACACGGTGCGCGTGTCCAAGACCGATCCCAGCGCCTACCCGTCGGTCCGCGCGGCGGTCGAGGACCGGCGGTTGTGGGACGCCCCGGGTGGCCTCTACCTCCACGTGGAACCCGGGCTCTACGCGGAGCCGGTGACCCTCACCTTCCCCGGGCCCATGATCGTCGTGCCCACGCACGGGCCGGGCACCGTGGAACTCGCCGTGACCGGTGACCGGGAGTTACTGACCACCGACCATCCCCTGGAGCTCTACGGGATCGTGGTCCGTTCCGGATGCGATCTGAGGTCGCCGATCCGCGTGGGCGGAGACGGACTGCTCAAGGCCGTCGACTGCCGGTTCGTCGGCCTCGAACCCCTGCGCATCGGTGGGCGGGGCAGGAGCGAGTTCACCAACAGCCGGTTCGAGGGCACCGGGGTGCTCCTCCAACACGGTCAGGGCCTGTTCCTGGGTTGTGTCTTCGACCGGGCCCGCCTCCTGGCCCGGGAACGGACCGCGCTGGTGGCGCGCGCCCTCCGGTTCGAGGGGCACGAGGGGGGCGGTATCGGGGCGTCGGCGCTGACGCTGACCGGGACGCGTGCGGAGATCACCGACTGCGTCATGACCGACTGCCGGGTCGCCTACTCCGAAGGGCGCTCCGGAACGGCCACGGTCCACGTGAACCGGGGGTCCGAGGTCGTGTTCACGGACCTGTCGATCACCGGAGACCAGGGTTGCGCGGTCGAGGTCCGGGATCAGGGCACCCGAGTCGAGTTCACCCGCCTCACGGTGCAGGGCGGCTGGGAGAAGCGGTACACCGTGCTCGTCACGCACTCCGCCGAGGCACGGCTCACCGACAGCCGGGTCGTTCACACGCACGGCGCTGGTGTGAAGGCGATGGACGCGACCCTGGTCCTCGACGGTCTCACGGTCGAGGATTCGTTGGGCCCGGGCGTGACCGCGGTGCGGAGCACGCTGTCCGGACGCGGACTCTCGGCCCGGCGGATCAGGCGGACCCTGCTCAACGCGGTCGAGTCCCGGACCCACCTGACCGAGGTGGAACTCCGGGATCTGGACGCCGTCCCCGTCACCGAGGAGAACGGTGAGGCGTATTTCGAGCACGGGGCGGTGTACGTGCAACAGGGTGAGCTCGAACTGGAGGGTGTGCTGGCCTCGGACCTGAACGGGTGGTTCCTCCTGGTCGTCGACGGGCGTGCCGTGGTGTCCGGGGTCCGCGCGGAACGGGTCCACACCTTCGCCCTGAGCGGGGACAGCGGGATGGCCACGCTCCGGAACGTGCGCGCCACCGAGGCTCTGGGCAATCAGCTCTGTGCCAGGTCCGCCGGTTTCCTGGAGGTGCTGGACTCCTTCTTCGAAGGCTCCGAGAACGCACTCGCCTACGCCCAGGACGCCGGGATCACGTTGCGCTCGACGGTGTTGAAGGGCGCCCGGGGCGCCGGGATCGTGCTCTTCGGTTCCGGAGCGGCCCACCTGGAGGACTCCGAGATCCGTGACTGCGGCGGGGCGGGGATCTCCCTGCGCAGCGAGAAGAGCAAGGTGGGGCTGTACCGTTCCACGGTCACCGGGAACGGCGGGCACGGCATCGCGGGCCCGGAGGAGGCGGTCGTCGAGTACGAGGACTGCGTCATCAGCGAGAACGATCTGACGGAGAGGGCCCGCGTCCGCGCCTCGACCGACTGACGACAGTGCCCTCAGCGAGGGTGCGGCGTCGGATCCGCGCCCGACCACCGGGGGTCGGCGGGGCGCGGCCGAACGCTACGGTACAGGGGGCACCCAGCAGCGAACCCCCGGGAGCAGATGCATGTACACGGTCCGCGTGTCCCAGAGCGACCCCCATGCCTTCCCCACTCTGGGAGCCGCGGTGCGCGCCCCGCTGTACGCCGACGCGGATCTCTACCTGCACGTCGAACCCGGCCACTACGTGGAGCGCGAGATCGTCGCGGTGACCCGCAGGATCCAGGTCGTGCCCACACGGGGGCCCGGCACCGTGGAGGTCTCGGTCGGCAGGGACACCAACGTCTTCCGGGTCCGACCCCAGGGGCACCTGGAGCTCTACGGTGTGCGCGTCCGGGGCGACGACGGGGAGTACCCACCGGTGTACGTGGACGAGGGCGCCCGCTTCACGTCGGTGGACTGCGTGTTCGCCTCCGGGAACCGCCTGGGTCTCAACGGTCGTTCGCACGAGGTGGTCAACTGTCGTTTCGAGGGGTCCGGGGTCCGCTGGAGCAACGGCGGCGGGACCCTGCGCGACTCCGTGTTCGAGAACGCCTCCCTGTACCTGCTCCAGGGCGCCTCACCGAGGGTGGAGAACGTGCGCTTCCACGGTGCTCACGCGCGTTTCCACTCGCTGTTCGTCTCCGCCGCCGCACCCGTGATCAGCGACTGTGAGCTCGTCGACTGCGGTACCCGCGACTCCGCTTCCGCGGTCTGGGTGGAGGACGGCGCCACGCCCCGCTTCACCGGACTGTCGGTCCGGGCGGCCCAGGGGTGGCCGGTGCGCGTCAGAGGGAAGGGCACCCGCGCGGAGTTCACCCGGCTGCGGGTGGACGGGGGCAGGGACGGGGGTGCTTCGGTGTACGTCTGGTCCGAGGCGGAGGCCACGCTCGACGACGCTGAGGTACGCTCCGCCTCGACCGACGGGGTCTCGGTGTCGAACGCCGCCGTGACCTTCACCGACCTGGTCGTGGAGGGCCTGGGCGGGGCCGGTCTGTACGTCGAGGACGGTCGGGTGACCGGTCGCGGGCTCCGGATCGAGGATCTCCTGGGCAATGGGATCAACCTGTCCAAGAGTCGCGCGCGACTGGAGGACGTCGTGGTCCGGGGCCATCGGATGGGGGCGGTCAAGGGCGTGCACGGCATCGCCGTGACCGGAGGGCGGAGCGAACTCAAGGGCGTGCGCGCGGAGAGCCTGGTCGGAGGGTGCCTGGGCGTCTACGGCGCCGAGGTGTCTCTGGAGGGCCTGACCGGGGTGGAGGTGCACGGCGGGATCATGGCCAGGGACGACGCCACCGTCGAGGTCCGCGGTCTGGAGATCTCCGGGTCGGAGGGCAACGTCCTCCACGTCTCCACCGGCTCCGGTGTGAACGTGAGCGCGGCGCGGATCTCCGACTGCGCGTACGACAGCGCCCACGTGAAGGGTGCGCGTCTCGTCCTGCGCTCGTCGACAGTGACCGGTTCGCGGGGGCAGGGGGTCGCGGTCGACGAGGGCGGGGTCGTCACCATCGAGGACACCGAGATCCGTGACGGTGCCAAGAGCGGACTGTTCGTGGCCGACGCCGAGTGCCGGGCCCGGCTGCTGCGCTGCCGGGTCACCGGCCACAAGTACAAGGGCGTGGAGGCCGACGCCGAGGCCTCCGTGCACCTGGAGGAGACCGAACTCGCCGACAACAAGGGCGGCGACGACGTCCGGGCGAGGGCGAGCGCCGACGGGACGAGCCTCACCC
>NZ_QOCZ01000220.1 GCF_018207095.1 Nocardiopsis sp. MG754419
GGGTGGGGAGGCCGGTTCGGGGGCGGCCCGCCCCTCGGCTGTGGTCATGTGCTCCGTGGTCCCCTGGTCGTCGTGTGCTCGATGGCTGCCGTGGATCGGTGGGTCGGCCCTGGGTCAGGGTAGTCAGGGCCCGGGGGCACGCGACCATGGGATATGGCTTTTGGTGCGGTGTGCCCGATTCTCTCGGCAGGCCATCGGTAAGCCTAGCCTCACTCAGCGTGGGCCGCCGACGTGATGCCCATCCCTCGGCCGCACAGGGGAACGGACGCCGGCGGCGCCCCGAGGCCCGACCCGCGCACCGGGTCGCCCCGAGGGCATGACGGTGACCCGGTGTGCGGCCGAAGGCCGGACGTCACCATCGACCGGAAGTCGCCGGAGGGCGGTTCTCGGACCGTTCTCCCTGGCCAGGGCATGCGCGTCCACCTCGACCGCGCCGGCGTGCATCCCGGGTGCTCCCCACCGGACCGACGTCGACCCGGCCCACGGGACCCACGGCCACCCCGGTCCGCGGCGTACACCACGGCCCCTCGGTTCACAGCAACGTGAAAACCACGCTAGCCTGGTCAAATCATGCTTAGGCAAGGCTAAGCTTAATACAATGCAGCGAGGTCCTATGAACCCCGGTCCGTCCACCCGTTTCGGCATGATCGCCGCCGGTGCCCTGTCCACCGTCCTGCTCGCCGCCTGCGGCGGCGGTGACGCGGACTCCTCCGCGTCCTCCGGCGCGACCGCCGAAGGCTACCCTCGCACCGTCGAGACCCTGTTCGGTGACGTGGAGATCGAGGACCGCCCCGAGAACGTCGTCGCGATGGGGTGGTCGGACGCGGAGACCGCCCTGGCCCTGGGTGTGCAGCCGGTGGGCGTGGCCGACTGGCAGGCCTACGGCGAGCCCTACGTCGGGCCCTGGGCCGCCGACCTGTTCGACTCGGCACCGGACGAGGTCGGCACCATGGAGCCGAACCTGGAGGCGATCGCCTCCCTGGACCCGGACGTCATCCTCGACACCCGCTCCGACAACTCCCAGGAGCGTCACGACCTGCTGTCCCCCGTCTCACCGGTGGTCGGTCCGCCGCCCGGGGTCGAGGTCACCTACGGCACCACCTGGCAGGACCAGACCCGCCACGTCGCCGAGGTCCTCGCCGAGGAGGAGCGCGGTGAGGAACTCGTCACCGAGCTCGAGGACCGCTTCGCGGAGCTGCGCGAGGAGAACCCGGACTTCGCCGACATGACGATCGCCGTGGGCGCCTACTTCGACGGTCAGTACGGCGCCTACGTGCCCGGTGACACGCGCGCGGACGTCCTGACCGAGCTCGGCTTCACGTACAAGCCGGAGCTGGAGGAGCGGGCCGAGGGCACGTTCTACGTCGACCTGAGCTCGGAGCTCGTGGAGGAGCTGGACGCCGACCTCACCGTGGTCTTCCCCATCGGCGACACCGCCGACTTCCTCAACGAGGACCCGGTCCTGCAGGGCATCCCCTCCGCCGAGGACGGCCGCCTGATCGTCCTGGAGGACCCGGAGCTGGGCAACGCCTTCTCCAGCGGCTCCACCCTGGGCGTTCACCACGCCCTGGACGAGATCGTCCCGCTCATCCAGGAGACCCTGGAGGACTGATCCCCTCCGAGAACCCCGAGGGGGCGTCCGCCGGTCGGCGGACGCCCCCTCGTGCGTCGGTGCGGCGCCCTCAACCCGCCCCCACGACCTCGTGGTGACGGCCGATGGGCAGCATCAGCGGTTTGCCCGAGGTGGGGTCGGTGATGATGCGGCTGCGCAGCCCGAACACCACCTCGACGGTCTCGGGCGTGAGCACCCGCTCCGGTGCCCCCTCGGCGTGCAGACGACCCTCGGCCAACGCGACGAGGTGGTCGGCGTAGCGCGCGGCGAGGTTGAGATCGTGCAGCACCAGCACGATCGTGGTCCCCAGCAACCGGTTGAGGTCGGTGAGCAGGTCCAGTACCTCGACCTGGTGACTGACGTCGAGGAACGTGGTGGGCTCGTCGAGCAGCAGCAGGTCCGTGCGCTGGGCCAGGGCCATGGCGATCCACACGCGCTGGCGCTGACCACCGGACAGCTCGTCCACGGGCCGGTCGACCAGCTCGGCGGTACCGGTCGCTTCGAGCGCCTCGGCGACGGCCTCGTCGTCCTGGCGACTCCACCGGGACAGCACCTTCTGGTGGGGGTGACGGCCGCGCCCGACCAGGTCGCCGACGGTGATGCCCTCCGGGGCGATCGGTGACTGCGGCAGCAGACCGAGCGTGCGGGCGACCTCCTTGGGCGACATCCGGTGGACCTGCTTGCCGTCCAGCAGCACCTGTCCGCCCTTGGGCGCCAGCAACCGCGACATCGACCGCAGCAGGGTCGACTTGCCACAGGCGTTGGCTCCCACGATCGCGGTGATCCGGCCGGGCGGGATGGCCAGGTCCAGGGTGTCGATGACGACCCGGTCCTGGTACCCCAGGGTCAGGCCCTCGACGAGCAGCGAGTGGTCCGTGGTCACAGGGAGCCTCCGGCGCGGTTGGTGCGGACGATGAGGTAGACGAGGTAGGGGGCACCGAGGACGCCGGTGACCACGCCGACCGGGTAGCGGGTGCCCAGCAGGAACTGACCGACCAGGTCGGCGACCAGCACCAGAAGCGCGCCTACCAGTGCCGACGGCAACAGCAGGGAGCCGTTGGGCCCCACGAGGCGGGCGGCGATGGGACCGCACAGGAACGCCACGAAGGCGATGGGCCCGGCAGCGGCCGTGGCGAAGGCGATGAGTCCCACGGCCGCGGTGATCGCGAGCAGCCGGGTCCGGTCGACCGGCACCCCCAGGGCGGAGGCGGTGTCGTCCCCCAGCGGGAACAGGGCCAGGTCGTCGGCCTGGGAGAGCAGCACGGGCCCGATGATCACCAGCGCGAACACCACCGGCAGGACCTGGTTCCAGTCCGTGCCGTTGAGGCTGCCGGTGAGCCAGCGCATCGCCTCCTGCAGGTCCCAGTCGGGCGCCTGGTCCAGGACGTAGGCCACCACGCTGTCGAGCATGGCCGCCACACCGATCCCGATGAGGATGAGCCGGGTGCCGGCCACCCCGCCGCGGAACGACAACAGGTACACGAGCGTGGACACGCCCAGCGCGGCGACGATCGCCACCACCGACACCGCCGTGCCGCTCAGACCGAGCATGACGATCGCGAAGACCGCGGCGGCGCTCGCCCCGGAACTGATCCCGATGATGTCGGGGCTGGCCAGGGGGTTGCGCAGCATGGTCTGGAAGGTGACACCGGCGAGCCCGAAGCACATCCCCGCCACCACGGCGAGCACCGCGCGCGGCAGGCGCAGACGACCCACCGTGAAGGAGGCGCCGGGCACGTCCTGACCCAGGACGACCCGCCACACGTCACCGGGCGGGTAGAAGGTCCGGCCGACCATGAGCGTCAGGGCGAACACGGCGACGATGAGCACGGCCAGCACGACGATGACCGTGGCCCGTCTGCGCGCACGGTGGATGCGGCCCCGGGTCACGGTCACGAGGGTGGACCCGGCGGTGGCAGGGGACGTCATCACAGGGCACGGACCTTCTGACGGCGGACGATGTAGATGAAGAACGGGGCGCCGACCAGCGCGGTCACGATGCCCACGTCGATCTGGGCGGGTCTGGCGACCACACGGCCGACGATGTCGGCGGCGGTGAGCAGGGTGGCCCCGCCCAAGGCGGAGAAGGGGATGAGCCAGCGGTGGTCGGGGCCCACCAGCAACCGGCACACATGCGGCACGACCAACCCGACGAAGGCGATGGGTCCGGTGACGGCGGTGGTGGCCCCGCACAGGACGACGGCGCCCAGGGAGGCCGTCCCCCGCGCCAGGGCGACGCGTTCACCGAGACCGGCGGCGAGATCGTCGCCCAGGGCCAGCATGTTGAGCCCGCGCGCACAGACCAGGCACAGGGCGAAGCCCACGGCGACGAAGGGGAGGATCTGGGCGAGACCGTCGTAGCTTCCACCCCCCACCCCGCCGATCTGCCAGGAGCGCACTCCGCCGGCGATGTCGTTGCGCGGCAGCACGACGGCGGTGATGAACGAGGCCAGGGCGGCGGAGGTGGCCGTTCCGGCCAGGGCGAGCTTGAGCGGTGTGGCACCGCCGCGCCCCAGGGAGCCGATCACGTAGACGAACACGGCGCTGGCCCCGGCCCCGATGATGGCCACCCACACGAAGGAGGACGCCGAGGACAGGCCGAAGGTCGCGATACCGACGACCACGGCCAGGGAGGCGCCCATGTTGACGCCGAGGATGCCGGGGTCGGCGAGCGGGTTGCGGGTCACGCCCTGCATGACGGTGCCGGCCACGCCCAGGGCGGCGCCGGCGAGCACGGCGAGCAGGGTCCGGGGGATGCGTTTGGCGACGGAGGCCTCACCGAAACCCTCCGCCGATCCGCCGAGCGCGGCCACGATGTCGGCCCAGCCGACCTCGCGCGAGCCCACGGCGATGGAGGCGAACATCAGGGCGACCAGGGCCAGGAGCAGGACCGGGAGCCACAGGGCGCGCAGCCGCCGGGGCCGCCGCACGGCGGCGACCCCGGTGACCGGCGGAGTGTCCGTCGAGGTCACTGCGCCCCGTCCGCGGCGTCGGCGAGCAGGGAG
The DNA here is from genome assembly GCF_018207095.1 of Nocardiopsis sp. MG754419. Taxonomy (GTDB): domain Bacteria; phylum Actinomycetota; class Actinomycetes; order Streptosporangiales; family Streptosporangiaceae; genus Nocardiopsis. The sequence continues at coordinate 4,618 of NZ_QOCZ01000220.1, forward strand.
ACGTAGTCGTGCAGGACCCAGGAGATGGACAGCGGGGTGGGGTTGGCGGCGGTGCCCAGGGGGTCGTCGCCGGGCAGGCTCACCACGGCGCCGTTCTCGACGGCCGGCATCTGGGACAGCAGCGGGTCGCCCTCCAGGGCCTCGACCAGGTCCTCGCCGCCGTAGGTCACGATGATCTCGACGTCGTCGAAGGTGTCGGCCTGCTCGGCGGTCCGGGTGAGGGCGAACTGGTCGGTCTCGGCGGTGGCGTCGACGATGCTGGCGGGGGTCGCCATGCCCAGGTCCTCGAAGAACTGCGCCCGGGTGTCGTGGGCGGTGTAGAAGCTGACCTCGCTGAGGTCGGTGGTGTCCACGTGGGTGAGGAACATGGTGGACCGTTCCTCGATCTGGGGGTATTCCGCGGCGGCGGCCTCGATCTCGGCCTCCAGGTCGGTGATGAGCTCCCGACCCTCGTCCTCCAGGCCCAGGGCCTTGCTGTTGAACTCGATCATCTCGCGCCAGGCGGTGCCCCAGGGGGTCTCGGGGTAGGCGACGACGGGGGCGATCTCGCTGAGGGTGTCGTAGTCCTCCTGCGTCAGGCCGGAGTAGGAGGCCAGGATGACGTCGGGAGCGGTGTCGGCGACCGCCTCGAAGTCGACGCCGTCGGTCTCGTCGAACAGCACGGGCGTCTCGGCGTCGAGCTCGTCGAGCTTCTCCTCCACCCAGGGAAGGACGCCGTCGTCGTTGTCGTCACCGAAGTTGGCGAAGGCCATGCCCACGGGAACGACGCCCAGGGCGAGGGGTACTTCGTGGTTGGCCCAGTTGACGGTGGCCACACGTTCGGGCTGGGACTCGATGGTCGTGGTGCCCAGAGCGTGCTCGATGGTGATCGGCGTCCAGTCCCCGGAGGCCTGGGCCTCCTCGTCGGGGGTGTCCGACGAGCACGCCACGAGTCCGATCGCCAGCAGTGCGGCCGTGGAGAGGGCGGCCGACCTTGTCACGTGGCGCATGATGTCCTTTCGATTGTGGGGCGGGGCGCCCCGGATTCCGCACACCCCGACCCCATCGGGTTCATGACGAAGGGTTCTCATGACGTGACGTTCGGTCATGGCATGGGGGTAGGCCGAGAAGACATCCCGGCATCGCCCGCCGAAGCCCGCCCACACGAGGTAAGGATTGCCTAACCGAACTTAGAGCGAGAGTCGCGACCGTGCAATCGCGCAGATGTGACACGTATGTTCGCGAAACGGACAGAAACTCCGCACCGACACCCGGACGCCCACGTCGCCACGGGACGCCTCTACTGGGACCGGAAGCGCCCCGGACTCATCCCGGTGACCCGCCGAAAGGCCGTGCTGAAGGAGCTGGCGGAGCGGAAACCCACACGATCGGCGACCTCCTCGATCCCCTCCCCGCGGGCGAGCATGGCGATCGCGTGCTGGGCGCGGACCGACGCCGTCCACTGCGCGAAGCCCAACCCGGTCTCCGCGCGAAAGGCCCGCGTGAGGGTGCGCGAACTCACCCCGAGCCGGGAGGCCCAGGCGGCCAGGGTCGTGGTGTCGGCGGGGTTCTCGCGCAGGGTCGCCACGATCGGCCTCAGCAGCGCGGACTCGGGGAAGCGCAGGAGGAGTTCGTGTTCGGCCGGGACGATGAGGTCCAGCACCATCGACTCGGTCCTGGCGCGCGCGTCCGGCGCGATCCCCTCCTCGACCAGCCGGTCGAGCGACAACCTGAGCAGCGGGGTGATCTCGACCGCGACCGGCCGATCGGCCAGCGGCGCGACCTCCCGGACGCTGAACTGGGCCGCCCGGTGCCAGGTGCCGGCGGGGGTCCATCCCGAGTGCCGGACCCCCGCGGGGATCCACAGACCCACCGACGGGGTGACGGACCACACACGCGCACCGACGGTCGCCGATGAGGCGCCCCGCTCGTTCCAGAGCAGTTCGTGCGTGGGGTGGGAGTGCTCCTCCCAGAAGGTGTCGTGGGCGATGACCTCGTCGCTGCCCCACATGACGAAGGGCACGTCGATCTCCCCGGCGGTGTAACTGGGCAGCCGACGACTGTCGGAACCGGCGCGCCGGGCCGTACGGATGTCGGGTGCGGCCACGTCACCAGGGTACGCGGAGGCGGAACGGGGCGAAGCGGAACCGGGTTAGGATTAGAATGAAAACCGTTTTCATTGCCCTATTCGGGTCTCCCCCGTACGAAAGCGAGGACGGATGCGGCACGCCACCGCTCCACCCGACTCACCGCC
>NZ_QOCZ01000023.1 GCF_018207095.1 Nocardiopsis sp. MG754419
CCCCGCCCGTCCTCACGGCCGGGGTCCTCGTCGTCACCGTCCCGATCCGTGCCGTCGGTGTCGGTGGCTGTGTCGGCGCCCCCGGTGTCGGTCTCGGCGAGGTGGTAGGGGTCCTCCAGCGGGACCTCGGCACGGAACTCGGCTCCGTCGGGGCCGGCCACGACCTCCTCGTCGTGCACGTACCAGGCCTCCACGTCGGCCTCCGACGCCGGGTCGCTCGGTGCCGGACCCTCGTCGCGCTCCCGGTCGTCGGGCAGGTGTCCGCCGGCCGGCCCCCAGGCCGTGACGTTGCGCAGGTCGGGCATCTTGGCCAGGGTGAACTGCGGGTCCAGGCCGTTGCGGAGCTGCCGACTGTAGTCGGCGAGCAGACGGAAGGCGATGGTGGACAGCGGGGCGATCGCCAACAGGTTGACGGTCGCCATGACGCCCATGGAGATGTCGGCGACGTTCCACACCAGCGTCAGCGGTGCCACGCAGCCGAGGAAGACGGCGGCCAGCACCGCGGTGCGGAAGTAGGTCATGTGACGCGGTGAGGCGTCGAGGAACTGGAGGTTGGACTCTCCGTAGTAGTAGTTCCCCAGGACCGACGTCCACGCCAGGAGGAACAGGATGACGGTGAGGGCGTGGATGGACCAGCCGCCCAGCGCGCTCTCCAGAGCGGTCTGGGTGACCTCGATGGGGGCGATGTCGGGGTCGAACTCGGTGCCGTACAGCAGCACGATGAACGCCGTGACCGAGCAGACCAGCCAGGTGTCGAAGTACACGCCCAGGGTCTGGACGAGCCCCTGCTTGGCGGGGTGGGAGACCGACGCGGTCGCACCGGCGTTGGGCGCCGAACCCAGACCGGCCTCATTGGAGAACATGCCGCGCCGCATGCCCCACAGGATCGCGGTGCCCACACCGCCCGCGGCGACCTCGCGCAGCCCGAAGGCGTGACCGAAGATGGCTCCGAAGACGCCGGGCACGGCCTGGATGTTGAGGATCACGACGGTGATCCCGAGCAGGACGTAGAGGATCGCCATCAGGGGCACGAGCGCCTGGGCCACGGTGGCGATGCGTCGCACGCCACCGAAGATCACGGAGGCGGTGATGGCGGCCAGGGCCAGCCCCACCGACACGTCGAGCACCCAGCCGGTGTTGCCGCCGAGTGCGCCCACCGTGGTGCCGATCGCCCCGGCGATGCTGTTGGCCTGGACGGAGTTGAAGATGAGGCTGAACGTCACGGTGATGATGACGGCGAAGAGCACGCCCATCCAGCGTTGACCCAGCCCGTAGAGCATGTAGTAGGCGGGACCGCCCCGGAAGCCGGTGCTGGTGCGCACCTTGTACAGCTGGGCCAGGGTCGACTCCACGAAGGACGCCCCGCCCAGCACGGCCGCCATCAGCCACATCCAGAACACGGCACCGGGACCACCGAGCATGATCGCCAGGGTGACGCCGACGATGTTGCCGGTCCCCACTCGGGAGGCCGCCGACAGCGCGAAGGCCTGGAAGGACGAGATCTCCCGGCCGCCGTCGGGTGCCAGCCCGGGGCTGCTGCGGATGACGCGGAACATCTCCGGAAGCAACCGGATCTGGACGAACCCCGAGCGCACGGTGAAGTAGACGGCCAGGATGACCAACAGCGGGATGAGGAAGTAGGTCCAGAAGACGTCGTTGAGGGCGACGAGCGCGTTGTTGAGGACGGTCACGCGTTCCCCTTCAGGTGGGCGTGGTGGTCCCGAGTGCGATTTCGGGGTTTCCCGCCCACTGTCCTCGTCGCCGTGGTGATCGCTCCCCCGGGACACGCGAAGAGGCGGTAAAGGACCGTAAACACGCCGTTCCCGCCGCACGACGAAGGGGCCCGGGACGGCGTGTGTGCCGTCCCGGGCCCCGGAAGCGGTGCCCCCGCGCGAGCGACGAAGGTGCGATCACCCTGGGGTGAGCGCGCCCTCGGCCTCGCCCGGAGGTCGCCGCCTAGTGCTGGGGAGCGGAGTCGTAGCGCTCGCCCCTGCGGGGGCCGCCGCCACGACGGTCGCCACGGTATCCGCCGCGCGGACCGCCGCCGCCACGACGGTCGCCGCCGTAACCGCCACGACGCTCGCCACCGTAGCCACCGCCCCGGTAACCGCCCTCGGAGCGCTCACCGCGGTAACCGCCGCCTTCGCCACGGTCGTCACGACGGTAACCGCCCTCGGGGCGGTCGCCGCGGTCGTTGCGACGGTAGCCGCCCTCGGGGCGGTCGCCGCGGTAGCCGCCGCCACGGTCGTCGCGGCGCTCGCCACGGTAACCGCCGCCTTCGCCACGGTCGTTACGACGGTCGCCACGGTAACCGCCTCGGTAGCCACCACCGTTACCGCGGTACCCACCACCGCTGCGACGGGGGCCGCCACGGCCGCGACGGGGACGCTCGGGCTCGGGCGGCTCGATCCACGGCTCCCAGGAGGGCTCCTTGGCTCCGGTCACCTCGCTGAGCAGTTCGTCGCCGGGGTTGACCAGGTGCTGCTTGGCGTCGACGCCGGCGTCACTGAGCAGACGACGGGCCATGCGGCGCTGGTTGGGCGCGACCAGGGAGACCACGGAACCGGAGGAACCGGCGCGGGCCGTGCGGCCGCCGCGGTGCAGGTAGTCCTTGTGACCGGTGGGCAGGTCGATGTTGACGACCAGGTCGATACCGTCGACGTGGATGCCGCGGGCGGCGACGTCGGTGGCGACCAGGGCCTGGATCCGACCCTCACGGAACTTGGCCAGGGTGCGGGTGCGCACGCTCTGGGTCTTGCCGCCGTGCAGGGAGGCGCAGGGGACGCCGGCCTCGATCAGCTGCTCGCTGATGGTGTCGGCGCGGTACTTGCTGCGCACGAACATGATGGTGCGACCCTCGCGCGCGGCGATCTGGGCGACGATCGTGTTCTTGTCGCGGGGCAGCACCTTGAGCAGGTGGTGCTCCATGGTGGTGACCTGCGAGACGGGCGGGTCGACGGAGTGGGTCTGCGGCTCGTTCATGTACTTGCGCACGAGCTTGTCGACGTCGCCGTCCAGCGTGGCCGAGAACAGCAGGGTCTGACCGTCGGGGCGCACCTGGTCCAGAAGTTCGCTGACCTGGGGCATGAAGCCCATGTCGCACATCTGGTCGGCCTCGTCCAGCACCGAGACCTCGACGTCGCCCAGGTCGCAGGCGCCCTGCTCGATGAGGTCGGTGAGGCGCCCGGGGGTGGCGACGAGGACGTCGACGCCGCGGCGCAGTTCGTTGATCTGGCGGGTGTAGGAGCTGCCACCGACCACGTCGCCGACGCGCACGCCCACGACGCGGGCGTAGCCGCGCAGGGAGTCGCGCACCTGGTGGGCGAGTTCACGGGTGGGCACCAGGATCAGGGCCCGGGGGCGGTTGGCGGCGGCGCGGCGCTCGGCGCAGCGCATCAGGACCGGCAGGCCGAAGGCCAGGGTCTTGCCCGATCCGGTCCGACCACAGCCGAGGACGTCGCGGCCCTCGATCGCGTCGGGAATGGTGGCGGCCTGGATCGGGAACGGGGTGGTCACACCGTTACGGGCCAGCTCATCGACGATGTCCTTGGGCAGGCCCAAGCCGTCGAAGGCAGGCATTACGGCAGTGTCCGTCGTCAAGTGACGTGTACCTTCCTCATCGTTTGGCGGCGTTTCGAGGAAGGCTCCACAGGGTCACGGCGGACCAGCGAAGAAATCACACAAACGCGCCTGATCACACGCGGAAGCGACCCCGAATCGTGTGGGGTTCGTGTGCTCTTCGGGTCAAGAGTGATGTCGACCGGGTCGACACGCTCACCGCGTCTTGGCGGCCCGGCGCGCTCGGATGCGCGCGGCATTGAACGACCGCTTGCAGCAGCGTACTAGAGATCATTCGAGATCGGGGACGGGATGGGTGTTTTTCCCCGGTGATACGGGTCTCCCCTCCCGTTCCCCGAAGGTACGGATGTGGCCGCGTGATCAGGAGCCCGCGGTCATGGCCCCGACCAGGGCTTTGAGCCGTGCGACCTGGGCCGTGCGTTCGGCCGCGCACTGCTCCTCGAGCGTGTTGCCCTCGGCCTGCCGAAGGAGGGACTTGGTGGCGGTGGCCGCACCCGGGTCGACGGCGAGGAGCCCGGCGATGGCGTCGTCGACGGCACCGTCGAGCTCCTCGACGCCGACCACGAGCGTGGCGAGTCCGAGTTCACGGGACTCCTCGGCGCCGACCGTACGGGCGGTCAGGCAGATCTCGGTGGCGCGGTGCACGCCGACGATGTCCACCAGGGGCTTGGTGCCGGTGAGGTCCGGCACCAGCCCCAGGGCGGGTTCCTTCATGCAGAACCTGGCGTCGTCGGCGAGGATGCGCAGGTCACAGGCGAGGGCCAACTGGAATCCGGCTCCGATGGCGTGCCCCCGCACGGCGGCGATGGTCACCAGATCGGGTCGGCGCAACCAGAGGAACCCCTCCTGGAGCCCGGCGATGTAGGCGTCCAGGTCGGCGTCGTCGGTCTCGCCCTCGGCCAGTCCGGCGATGATGGAGCGTTCTCCCTCCACCCCGTCGGGGGTGAACATACCGAGGTCGACACCGGCGGAAAAGATGTCGCCGGCCCCGGCGATGACGACGATTCGGACATCATCGGAGAGCGTCTGGCCGATGTGGGCCAGGGTCGTCCAGGTGCGTCCGGTCATCGCGTTGCGGCGTTCGGGGCGGTCGATGGTGATACGGGCGACCGGTCCCTCGACCGCCAGGCGCAGTCCCGCACGCGTCAGCTCCTCCTCGGTGGGCGCCTGTAGCGTGCGGTGCTCCTGCGGGGCCTGGGTCATGTCTTCCTCCGTCGGATCGGTGACACTCCGACTTTACTCGCCGGTAACCATGCCTGCGCGACCGGCGTCACGCCTTGCGGGTCGCTCCTCCACGCCCGCGCAACTCCACGCCGGCCTCACCCAACAGTCGATGGACGAAACCATAGGAGCGTCCGGTGGCCGCGGCCAGACTGCGAATGCTCTCCCCTCCGTCGTAACGGCTTTTGAGCTCGGCCGCCAGATCGGCTCTGCTGGCGCCCGAGACCCGGGTTCCCTTCCTCAATTGATCACTCACGGTTCCCTCTCCTTCAAGACGGTCCGATCCCCCAATGGTCGGAACCACTGTCATGTTCGGGCATCGCCGTCACGCACCGCCACATCCGACATCGACTACGTTGGGTGATCCGTATTTCGGAAAGACAAAAACCGCGACCGAAAAGGGAGGGGGTGAACCTCTCAGCACACTGAGCGTCCACCCCCGTCACCGTGGTCCCACGGAATCCCTCAGGCCAGGGCGATGAGGTCCTCGAAGTCGGGGTTCCACATGTCCTCGACCCCGTCCGGAAGCATGATGACGCGCTCGGGCTGGAGCGCCTCCACGGCACCCTCGTCGTGGGTCACGAGGACGATCGCGCCCTTGTAGTTGCGCAGCGCCCCCAGGATCTCCTCGCGGCTGGCCGGGTCCAGGTTGTTGGTGGGCTCGTCCAGGAGCAGCACGTTCGCACTGGAGACCACCAGAGTCGCCAGGGCCAACCGCGTCTTCTCACCGCCCGAGAGCACGCCTGCGGGCTTGTCCACGTCGTCGCCGGTGAAGAGGAACGAACCGAGGGTCTTGCGCGCCTCGATCTCGGGCAGGTCGGGCGCCGCGCTCATCATGTTCTCCAGCACCGAGCGTTCCACGTCCAGGGTCTCGTGCTCCTGCGCGTAGTACCCGAGCTTGAGTCCGTGGCCCGGAACGACCCGTCCGGTGTCGGCCTCCTCGACCCCGCCCAGCAGACGGAGCATGGTCGTCTTGCCCGCGCCGTTGAGACCCAGGACGACCACGCGACTGCCCTTGTCGATGGCCAGGTCCACACCGGTGAAGATCTCCAGCGAACCGTAGGACTTGGACAGCCCCTCGGCCATCAGCGGAGTGCGACCGCAGGGGGCCGGGTCCGGGAAGCGCAGCTTGGCGACCTTGTCGGCCTTGCGCAGTCCCTGCACCCCGCCGACGATCTTGTCGGCGCGGTTGAGCATCTGCTGGGCCGCGCGGGCCTTGGTCGCCTTGTAGCGGAAACGCTCGGCCTGCTTGCGCAGGGTGTCGGCCTGCTTCTCTGCGTTGGCCAGCTCCCGGCGGCGACGGCGCTCGTCGTCCTCGCGCTGGACCTGGTACTGCCTCCAGCCCATGTTGTAGATGTCCATGACGCTGCGGTTGGCGTCCAGGTAGAAGACCTTGTTGACCACGTGCTCGACCAGGTCGACGTCGTGGCTGATCACGATGAGCCCGCCCTGGTGGGACTTGAGGAAGTCGCGCAGCCACACGATGGAGTCGGCGTCCAGGTGGTTGGTCGGCTCGTCCAGCAGCAGGGTGTCGGCACCGCTGAACAGAATGCGGGCCAACTCGATACGGCGACGCTGACCACCGGAGAGCGTGTGCAGCGGCTGCCCCAACACCTTGTCCGGCAGGCCCAGGCTGGAGGCGATGGCCGCGGCCTCGGACTCGGCGGCGTACCCGCCCAGCACGTGGAGGCGCTCCTCCCAACGGGCGTACTGGCGCACCCCCTTGTTGCGGGTCTTCTCGTGGTCGCTGGCCATCTTCTTCTCGGCCTCGCGCAACCCGTGCAGCGCCTCGTCGATCCCGCGCGCGGAGAGCACCCGGTCCTTGGCGATGACCTCCAGGTCCCCGGTGCGGGGGTCCTGGGGCAGGTAACCGATGGTGCCCGACGAGGTGACCGTTCCGCCGGTGGGCATCCCCTCCCCGGCCAGCACCTTGGTCATGGTGGTCTTGCCCGCGCCGTTACGGCCGACCAGACCGATCCGGTCCCCCGCGGCGACCTGGAAGGTCGTCGGCTCCAACAGGAGTCGGGCTCCGACGCGCATTTCGAGGCCGGTGGCGATCAGCATGGAAGAGGCATCCTCAAGGTGGTATGGCGATTGCTGGCGGCCCGGGGCAGCGCGCGACCGGACGCGTACGCGCGCGATCGGCGGCTGGAGACGGGCGGGTGCGTCCCCGGGCGGACCGACCCAGCCTAGACCCTGTTCGTCGACCCACTGGCGGGTGTTCCTCGGATCGGGCGTCGGCGGACGGTGTCCTCCGTGACCCGGGCCGGGACCGGAGGTGGGATCGCGCGGTGCGAGCCCTCCCACTGCGAGTTCCGCAGGTTTCCGCCGTGCCCTGGGGCGCCCGAACACGGGCCGCGGCGCGGCGGAGGCCCGGAGGAACACAGCCTAACGGCACGGGGGAGGCGGAGCACGAGGAGTGCTCCGCCTCCCCCGGTACGGATGGAGGGTGCGCCGTCGCGCCCCCGCCCGCACAACGGGGTCGGGGTGCCCCGCATTCCCACGTCGGGAAGCGGGGCGCCCACGGGCCGCCGCGCGGGCCGGGTTACTCCCGGCCGGCCCGCTCCTTGCTCGCGTCGGCGGGCTCCGCGGCGTTCTCGTCGTGGGCCACCACGACGACCGCCTTCTCCACCTGCGGTTTAGGGCCCTCGTCGGTCTCGGCGGTGGGCTCGGTGTGCACCGGCGGACGGTTGCGCAGCAGCGCCGCCAGCACCGCGGCGATCGGGGTGGCCAGGAACATGCCCGGGATGTTGCCGAGGATGCCGCCCGCGGTGATCGCGATCAGCACGATGGGCGAGGGCAGCTCCAGCGCCTGACCGTAGATGCGGGGCGCGAAGAAGCTGCTCTCCGCCTGCTGCACGACGACGACCGCGATGACGATGATGAGGGCGATCACCGGGCCCTCGGCGACCAGGGCCACCAGGGCCGCCAACAGACCGGTGAGGAACGCCCCGATGACCGGCAGGAACGCACCGATGAAGGTCAGCACGATCAGCGGGATCGCCAGGTTCACGTCGAGGAAGATGAGCAGCACCAGACCGATGCCGACGGCGTCGATGACGCCCACCATGGCCACACCGCGCACGTACCGGCCCATCACCCCGTAGGCGACACCGCCGGCGTGACGCAGGCCCGGACGGGACTTGGGCGGCAGCAGGGTGACGATCCACTCCATGAGCTTGTCACCGGAGTGCACGAAGTACACGGTCATGGCGATGACCAGGACCAGGCCGAGCAGGAGCTGCACCACCGCGGCGCCCGCGGTCCACGCTCCGCTGAGCAGCTGGTCGGTGTTGTCGGTGATCATGCCCTGCAACTGCGCCCAGGCGTTGTTGAGCGCCTCGGTGAGGATCGCCTGGTCGACGAAGGGGATCTCCACGCTCTGGAGTTGGACGAAGGCGCTGCTGACGCTGACGACGAGTCCGTCGAAACCCTGGATCGCGGGAGAGACGATCATGGTGACCACACCGCTGAGCACGACCAGCGCCGCGAGGATGGACAACGCGGTCGAGGAGCCCCGACCCAGTCCCTTCCGTCGCAGCCAGTTGGCCAGGGGCATGAGCAGGGCCGTGATGAAGACGGCCAGCACCACCGGCAGGGTGATGACGGAAAGGTAGAGCACCGCGTAGACGAACAGACCCACCACGACACCGATGAGCAGGACCCGCCAGGCGACGTCACTGACCATCCGCAGCAGGTCACCGGCGCCGACGTCGTCCTGCTCGACCGCGGCCTGTTCGACCGCGGCCTGCTTCTCCCGCCGCTCCCGGGCCTCGGTCTCGGCCCGCACCTCCTCCTGTGCCTCCAGGTGCGCGAGGCGCTCGGCGCGGGCTCTGCGGGCTACGAGCCACTTGTTGAGGAGCGCCCACACTCCCGGCCGCTGGGCTTGCACATGGACTCCATTCTCTGGTGGTCATACCGGGGTCGTTCCGAGGAGGGCGACCGCACGGAATGCCAGGATCTTCGGCTGCGGGGGATGGAGGGGAACACGGGGGACGCTGTGGGGGATGCATCGCACGGGGGATCGGTTCTCACCGATCCCCGTGGGAGGAGAACTCCGTCAGAACTGCCAGGGTTCCCTGGGGTGCCCGGTACGTACGATCTCATTCCCGAAGGGCGCGAGGGCGATGGGGATCATCTTGATCGAGGCCCAGGCCATGGGGATACCGATGATGGTGACCGCGAGGGCGACCGCGGTGGTGATGTGCCCGATGGTGAGCCACCAGCCTGCCACGATCAACCAGATGACGTTGAGGAACGTGGACCCACCACCCGATCCGGGGCGACGCACCAGGTCACGGCCGAAGGGCCAGATGGCGTAGCTGGCCATCCGGAAGGAGGCGATCCCGAAGGGGATCGTCACGATGAGAACGCAACAGATGATGCCGGCGATCACGTACCCGAGCGCCAGCCAGAATCCGGCGACGAAGATCCAGATGATGTTGAGAATGAGCCGCAGGAGGGCCACGGTGATTCGTCTCCTTGAGTCTGTGCCGGACGCGAGCGCGGTTCGTCGGGGAATCGATCGAACGCATCCTGTTTTCTATCGTCTGGGACGCTCGCGCACCATGCACTGTTCCATGTCGGACCCCTGGCCCTACCCCTCAGGGACGGCGGAGCCACGGAACGCGATGGGCCGAGCCTCGGCACGGTACACCCGAGGGGTTCCGCTCGCGGAGGGTGAGGGCATACGGTCACACCCAATCTCGGAAGGGAGGGTCGACCGGAATGTGATGGGCGCATCAGGGGAACCCCCTAGGCAGGGGCGACATAGCCCCATACGATGTGCTGTGTCCTTCGCAAGACGGCCGTTCGTGTGATCTGCGACAAACTCGGACATATACCTACAGACCTGGCGCCAGGCATCAGGTTTCGGTAACGGTTGAACGAGTAATTTCCCCACCCCCCGTGCACGATCGGGAGTGAGGATGGCATGATTACGTACCGGCTCGGACGGAGGCTGTCACCGCCTCCGCAGCCGTTCGCGTGAGAGCACCCCATCATCGGCAGGCATCGCCTTCTGTGGTGGCGCTACTCGTGGTCTCAGCCACACCGGGGAACAACGCCGACACCGCCCGACGTTTGCGTCGTGCGGGGTGCCTCGCGCCGCGTGACCGACTTTTTGGTGACTGAAGCTTTTTAAGACAGCTTACTAGTGATTTCAGTAGAGGTGGTTCAAGCATGTCTCAGGTACGCCGGCAGGCCGCGCTGCGCCCCCGCCCGAGCTGGGGGTGGCAGGATGCCGCCGCGTGCCGGGGCGAGGACCTTGTGCTCTTCTTCGGCCCCGACGGCGAACGCCAGCCGGAGCGGGAGATTCGCGAGCGCAAGGCGAAGGAGATCTGTGCGGCCTGCCCGGTTCGAACCGACTGTCTGGACTACGCGATCTCGCGTCCGGAGAAGTACGGCACCTGGGGTGGCCTGAACGAGGACGAGCGCGCCTCCGAGCGCCGTCGTCGTATGCGTCGCGCCAACGCCGCCTAGTTCCGCGGTCGTTCCCCCACGCGGACCTCCTCCCGGAAGGCCCCGGCCTTGAATAACCCGCGGCGCCCCGACGTTCGACGTCGAGGGCGCCGCGGGTTTTCCCTTGTCCGGGTCACGGAACGATCGCGAACGTCTTACCGGGAAGGTATCCGGGCCGTGCCGTGTCCTTCCCAGGCCTGCGCCGCGCTCCGACCCGTGTACGGGCGCCCGCGTGGTCGCGCATCCACGACGCCTCCCCGGGTCGCGGGAAGCACGGCCCACCGGTACTCGAACCCGAGACCGTCTCCTCGGGTTCGACGCGCGTGAAGGACCGGGCGCACACGCGCGACGCACGCCGTTCCTACGAGGCGCCTCGGGACAGGTGACGGTCGAACCAGTCCAGCGTGCGCACGGCGACCTCGCGCCACGCCTGCGCACCGCCCAGGAGCTGTTCGGCGCCCGAGACCACGCCCAGCTCCGAGGGGCCGCCCAGACGGGCCCGTGCCCACTCCCCCAGTTCCCGCACGAACGAGTCCTCACTGCCCAACAGGATGAGGGTGGGCGCCCGGACCCGGCCCAGGGCCGACTCCGCGAGGTCCACGCGTCCCCCGTGGACCACCACGGAGGCAACGTCCTGCGGCAGGTCGGCCGCGGTCACCAGCGCGGCCGGCGCGGCGGCGCCCGAACCCATGATCCCCAGGGGTTCGCCGGCGGCGTCGGTGGCACGACGCAGCCATGTGACCGCCGCGCTCAGCCGCTCACCGAGCACCTGCGTCTCCTCGTCGGTGCCCTCGGTCAGCAGGTCAAGGAGCAGGGTGGCATAGCCGGCCCGCCGTAACGACGAGGCGATCGCCCGTCGCCGCGGGTCGCCCCGTCCCCGACCGAAGGCCATCACCACCACGCCTCGCAGCTCCGTGGGCATCGTGAGGTCGCCGTCCAGGTAGACCCGACCGGCGCGGATCCGCACGCCCCGGGCGATGTCCGGCCCTCGACGCGCCTGCTCGGCCTCGGACAGGATCGCGGTGACGTGTCCGTCCGAGAGCTGCTCGAAGTCCCGATACCACTCCCCCACCGCCCGGAAGTTGTCCGGTGCGCTGATGACGACCACGGCGTCGGCCTCGCCCCGCAGGGCCTCCAGGGCCTCGGGTGAGGCGACCGGGACCGCCAGCACCAGGCGCGCGGGGCCCGCCTGGCGCACCATGCGCAGCGCGGCCCGGGCGGTGCCACCGGTGGCCGCGCCGTCATCGACCACCACGCAGTCGCGGCCGGCGATCCGGGGCACCGAACGCTCGCCCCGGTAGATGCGACGCCGACGGTCGAGTTCGTCGCGTTCGGAGGCCACAGTGTCGGAGAGCGCCTGGCGGGGGATCTTCATCCGGGCGAGGGCGAGATCGTCGTAGAGGACACGGCCATCCTCGGTGATGGCGCCCACGCCGGCCTCGGGTTGCCCGGGAAGGCCGATCTTGCGCACCATGAGCACGTCGAACTCCGCCCCCAGGACCCGTGCCAGCTCCGCCCCCACCGGCACACCGCCGCGGGGCAGGGCCAGGACGATCGGGTCGTCGAGCGCATGGGGACGCACACGTTCGGCGAGACGTCGGCCCGCCTCGGACCGGTCGGTGAAGGGCAGGGATACGGGTACCGGGTTCATGTCCTCACCGGTGCCATGACCGCGGAGCCCGGCACCGCTCCTTCCGGCTGTTCGTCGGTGAGCCGCTGAAAAGTGCTACCGGGCATACCCCGCCGCACACGGGTTACAACCCCGAGTCAGGGCAAAAACCGCACTCCACCACCTCGCCGCGCGCACCCGACGCGGGAGCGTCGGGCCCCGTGATCACGGGTCTCAGGACGGCCGATACCCGTTGCGCAGCACCGCCATGAGGAGCGCGTCGTGCCGCCGGCCGTCCCACAGCAGAGAGTCGCGCAGGCGGCCCTCGACGTAGAAACCACAGGAGCGGTAGACCGCGATGGCCCGCATGTTGAACGCGTACACGTGCAGCCAGACCCGGTGCAGTCCGATCACCTCGAAGGCGTAGCGCAGCACCAGCTGGGTGGCCTCCCTGCCCAGTCCCCTGCCGGTCACCTCGATGGCCGACAACGCGATCCGGTATCCGGCCGTCTCGTTCTCCGGTGAGACGGAGTAGATGGAGAGTTCACCGAGATAGCGGCCGTCCTCGGGCGCGGTGATCGCCAGATCCAGACGATCGTCCAGCGCGGCACGCGTGTGGCACCACTCCCGCGCCCGGTCGTAGGTCAGGTGCGCGTGCGCACCCGTGAGCCTGCGGACGGCCTGGTCCAACCCCGCGGCGAAGTAGGCGTCGGTGTGCTCCGGGCCGAGGGGCACCAGACTCACGCCCTCGCCGGTGAGAGTGGGCTTGTCTCGCAGCGCGCTCGTGTTGATCATGCGGGTCTTCCGGTTCCGGCCGGGACCGTGAGGCACGGCATTACCCGGGTGAGGGAGACGGCGGTCAGGGGGGTGCCGCACGCGGGAGCGGGTCGCGGTGGCGAGGCCTGGATGCAGGGGCCGGGTCGAGGGAGGAGCGGGGCGGGACCTTCCGGGTCGGCAGGGGACGGATTCCCTATGTAAAACACCCACGCTCCGGATGGCAAGCCCACCGAGGGCGGGTCCGCCACATCGCTGTTCATCCGATGAGCGGACTGGATAACATCTGCCCGCATCACAACCACCGTGGGAGCCGCCCGTGAACGTCCGGTCCGACATCTCCATCACACCGCCCCCCGAGGCCAGACGCGCACGGATCGCGGTGTCGACCCTGTTCTTCGTGAACGGATTCACGTACACCAACGCGGTGCCGTGGCTTCCGGTGATCAAGGACGGGTTGGGGCTGAGCAACGCCGAACTGGGGTTGGCGATCGCCGCGATGCCGTTCGGCGCGATCCTCACCGGCATGCTCGCCGGCCCCCTCATCCACCGGTTCGGCAGCGGTCCGACCGCCGTGGCCACGAGTCTGGTCAGTCTGGGAGCGCTTCCCTTCATCGCGCTCGCGCAGAACTGGTGGATGCTCGCGGGTGCCCTCTTCCTCCTGGGCTGCGCCGACACCTGGACCGATGCCGCGCAGAACTCCCACGGCCTGCGGGTCCAGCGCCGCTACCGACGCAGCATCATCAACACCTTCCACGCCGTGTGGAGCCTGGCCGCGGTCGCCGGTGGACTGTTGGGCGCCACCATGGCCGGTACCGGGGTGCCGATCCTGTGGCACCTGGGCGGGGTGACCGTCCTGCTGGTGGTGGTCAACCTCGTCGTCTCCCGCATGTTGCTGCCCGGCCCGGAGAACAGCGAACGCGAGGACGGCGTCGACGTCGGCGGGGGCGGCCGGCTGCGCATGCCCGCACGCGCGGTGGTACTGCTCCTGGCCCTGGGTGTGCTGCTGATGATGGCCGGTGGCATCGAGGACTCCGCCGCCTCGTGGGGCGCGGTGTACATGACCTCGGAGCTGGACGCGTCACTGTTCCTGGCCGCCATGCCGTTCGTGGCCTGCCAGGCGATGATGACGCTGGGGCGGCTCGTCGGAGACCGGGTGACCGACCGCTTCGGCGCGGTGGTCGTGGGGCACGCCGGCGGACTGCTGTCCGCGGGCGGTATGGCGCTGGCGCTGGCGCTGCCGCACCCGGTCACCACCATCATCGGCTTCGGTGTGCTGGGGCTGGGCGTGTCCACGCTGTTCCCGCTGACCCTGGCCGCCGCCGGGAACGTGCCCGGGGTGCGCACCGGCGACGGTGTGACCCTGGTGGGCTGGCTCGGCCGCGTGGGTTTCCTGGCCTTCCCCCCGACCGTCGGGTTCCTCGCCGACTCGGTGACCCTGGGCGGGGCACTGTGGGTGATCGCCGCCGGAGGCGCGGCGGCCTTCCTCCTGGCCCCCGCGTTGCGCCCCCGGTCCTGACCGCCTCCACGGACACCGGCGACGACGGAGGGCCCCGACCATGTCGGTCGGGGCCCTCCTCACGTCAGGACCCACGGGGGTGTGGGAACGGACGCCTCGCTACTCGGCCATGCCCGGACGGCGGCTGCCGACCCACAGGGCCAGCGCACCGATGCCCGCGACGACGGCGCCGCCGAGCACGAAGCCCGACAGGTCGACGCCGGTCGCGGCGAGGTCCGGGTCACCGGCGGTCGAGACCGGGGACGGCGTGCTGGGAGTGGTCGCACCAGGGGTCTCGCCCTGGCCGTCCTCACCCTCGTCGCCCTCGTTCTGGCCGTCGTCACCGCTACCGTTGCCGGGCGGCGGAGTCTGGCCGTCGTCCGGCGGCACCTGGCCACCGTCGTCGCCGCCGTCACCGTCGTCACCGTCGCCGGGAGGCGGGGTCTCGCCACCGTCGTCACCATCGCCGGGGGGGACCTCCGGCTCGGGCTCGGGCTCGGGCTCGGGCTCCGGCTCGGGCTCGGGCTCAGGGCCCGGGTCCGGGGGAGTATCACCCTCGTCACCATCGTCATCACCCGGAGGCTGGTCACCCACGGGAGGGTCCTCCGGCCCGGGGTGCGGGGGCGTCGTGCCCTCGTCGTCTCCCGGCCCGGTGTACGGCAGGATGTTGAAGACCTCCTCGACGGAACTCTCCACAACATTGCCCAGGTCGTCCGCGAGCGTCGGGGCCTCCAGCACCGGGGCCTCGAACGTCTCCTGCGTCGCCTCGGGGGCGACGTCGGGCACGTTCTCGTCCACGGTCTCGGCGAACACCGGTCCGGCCGAGAAACCGGCCATGAACAGGCTCGCCGCGGTGACGGTGAGTACCCGCTTCTTGGGGGACATCCCACTCCTCTCTTCTACTTGTGCACTGATCATTCAGGGGGGATGGCGTACAGGTGGTCGTCGTGCACCACCACCGCGCGGTCACCGAGCAGACCGCGCGGAGTCTCTGCGCCCTCGGGGATCTCGGTGGGCTCACCGGAGGCGTCGACCGCCACCCGGTTCCCGTCGAGTTCACCGAAGACCTGATCCCCGAGGGCGACCTCGGGGACGAATCCGGGGAGGACCGTGGTCCCGCCGCCACCGGGGGCGAACAGCACCGGCCCGTAGGCCGCGAGCTCCCGACCCAGGGGGCCGGTGCGATGCAGCACGTCGTCCAGGGCGTCGGCCTCGATCTCGGCGGTGCCGAGGACCGATCCGTCGTCGTTGTCGTGGAAGGCCAGGAGGTGACCGTCACCCTCCTCCGCCTCCCAGAGGACGAGGGCGTAGCCGCGCAGGAACGTCATGATCTGGTCGAGGTCGCCGGCACCCTCGGGCTGCTCGGCCTCCACCCGGCGAGGGTCCTCGTCGGGAGCGACCCAGTGCCAGGGGCCTTCGAGCACTCCGGCGAGCGCGCGGCCGTCCTCGGCCAGCAGGGCCGCCGAGCCCCCGGGGGTCTCCACCTCGGCCAGGTCGCCGTCGACGACGACGTAGGCGTTCTCGTCATCGCGCACCAGGACGCCCTCGCCGACGAACTGGGCGGAGGCCTCCTCGGTGAGTTCGACGCTCAGGGCGGTGCCGCCGGAGCGCGGCCACATCCAGAGGGCGTCCGCGGTCTCGATCACGATGTGCGAGGCGCCGTCGTACTCGACGAAGCGTGGGCTGCCGATCGCCTCCCCGGCTTCGAAGGGCAGGTCCACCGACCACTGTCGGGCACCGTCGACGTCGAGGAGGTTGAGGCGTTCGGACGGGTCGATGTAGACCAGGCTCTCGCCTTCACGGTCCACCGAGGGCCGGGTGTCCGGGGCGAGCTCCTCCGTGATGTCCACGGTGGCGGAGTAACCGGGCGGGGCCGGGTGGTCCAGCGGCACCGCGGTGTCGTTCCCCTCCGTGTCGGCGACCTCGGAAGGGGCGTTGAGGAACCGGACGGCGACGGCGCCGCCCGCGACGAGGAGCAGCACGACCAGGCCGGCGACCCCGAACAGCACGAGCCCGCGTCGGCGCCCGGAGCCCTTCCCCTGGGCCCTCGGGGCGTCGTGGCCGGGGGGTGGCATGGTCGGGGGCTGCGGAGGCTGCCCCTGGGCGGTCTGGTCGGCCGCCTGGACCACACCGTCGGGGGTGGCGAGCAGGCGCCAGTAGCCGTTGGCGTCACGGGCGTCGACCAGCACCGGAACGCCGATGTGGGCGGCGTAGCCGGTGGCGACGTCCAACGCCGCGCGCCTGGTCTCCTTGGGTGCCCGACCCTGGACGATCTGACGCCGACCCTCGATGACGATCTCGGCGCTGCGCTCGTCCGGCGCGATGACGATGACGGCGGTGGGCCGGGGATGCCCCGGGCTGGACGCCCGGCTCATGGTGCCTCCGAAGGCATGTGGAACATGGACCTGTCCGTGTACGGGAGCGGGGGACTCGTGGTCGACGTCGCCATGTGGTGGCGGCTCGGCGGGGTGACCGAACGGGGGGTCACGGCACACACATGATCGATTCTGGACGAGATCATACTGATCTCTGTGGGGGCCGACCGAACCCATCGGATGCAGGGGAATCGGACATGGTTCGCACACCTTCTCATGCCTCACCACCCCCACCCGACCCGACCTGGGAAGATACGGATTCGATCCGTTCCGACCCCTGGTGATCATCTCCTTGGACCTTGAGTCGGACACACCGGAAGCCAGCCCGGTTCACGCCGAAAATGGCCGGATCCGGCCACGCAGGGTTCTGAAGAACTCACGGGTACGGACGTGCGGACGAGGCGATGACGCTTCGGGGGAGACCGGAAGGGTCCGACTCCGGGCGTTGTGCGTCGAACCGCGGCGGTGGGCGTTCGTGCGCGGGCGGACCGCGCTCTTCGGGGCCCGGTCGGGTGTCGGTGACGGCATCGCGACGAACGAACCCTCCCACCGCACACGGGCCGAAGCGCGGCGGAGGCCCCGGGCGAGCCCGGTCAGCGACCGTTCCGTTCGTTGATGGTGTCGATGACGGCCTGTTCCCGGCGCTGGGCGATGCGGTCGGCCCGTTCGAAGTGACGGTTGGCGAGTTCGGCGCGGGCCGCGGCGGTGCGCACCGTGGGCCACAGGGCGTCGATCTCGGAGTTGAGGGAGGACCCCACGAGCACCGCGATGGCCATGACGTACAACCAGGCCAGGATCGCGATCGGGGCGGCCAACGACCCGTAGATGGTGACCTGCCCGAAGGAGGCGTCCAGGTAGGTCCGCAGCAGCGCGGAGCCGCCCAGGAGCACCACGGTGGCGAGCGCGGCTCCGGGCAGGTGACGCCACAGTGGGGTGCGCACCGGGACGCTGAGCGCGTACAGCAGGGTGACCGCGGCGGTGACCACCAACCCCACGACCGGCCAGTAGAAGAAGTTGAGCCGGCCCACGGTGAGCGGCAGGAGGTCGTGGACCAGGTCGGGACCGGCCACGAGGATCGGCAGGATCAGCACGGCGAAGAACAGACCGCCCAGATAGGCGAAGAAGGCGAGCACGCGCTGCCCCAGGTGGCCGCGGAGCTCGTCGAGGCCGTAGGAGATGGTGATGGACCGGATGAACACGTTCATCGCGCGCGAGCCCGACCACAGGGACACCAGGAACGTCACCGACAGGACCCCGCCCTGGACACCGCCGAGGAAGTCGTCCACCAAGGGCTCCACGACGGACTCGACCGTGTCCGAGGTGAGGATGCGGGCGGCCAGGTCGAGAATCCACTCGCGGATCTCCGCGACGAGGTCCTCGCCGAACAACATCGCCAGCGGACCGAGGGCGCCCAGCAGGCAGAGCAGGAGCGCGGGCAGGGAGATCAGCGCGAAGAAGGCCGACTCCGCCGCCAGTCCGACCACACGGTCACGGGAGAGCGCGCGCAGGGTCCGCAGCACCAGCAGGGTGCCGTTGCGGACGATGGGGTGGCGTCGCAGCCACGCGTCGACCAGTCTCCACAGGCCCTCCCAAAAACCCACCACACGGAGAACGTTAGCGGTAGTGAGGAGGTCGGGTGGCGGCGCGGCATGGAACACCCCCTCGCCACAACATGACGTGAGTCACGTCCGCGCCGTGTGGGCGCATCTGGACAAGACGCCGACGGGCGTGCCATTCTCGAAACATGATCGCTGCTCTGGACCCCATGCTCCGCGTGCGCCGCCACGTGGACTTTCTTCGGGTCAGCAGCGCCATCTGTCGCAGCGTCGGATAATCTCCTCGCCGCCTTTGACGCACACTGAACTCAGTGGTTGCCCGCGGCCCCGGCGCTCGACCTCCTTCTTGAACTCCCACACGCGGAAGTCCACCCGCGGCACCTGACACGACGAAGTGCGGTGCCGGCGGGTTCTGTGGTGCGGGCGCCGGGACCACGAGCAGCCCGCGACCCCAACGGAGACACCCGCGATGCCTCCCTCTTCCGCGCAGCCCGGCAAGGCCGCGACGGCCGCCGCAGCACGGCGCCGCCGAGGCGAGGGCCAATGGGCCCTCGGCTACCGTGAGCCGCTGAACAAGAACGAGGAGAACAAGAAGAACGACGACGGACTCAACGTCCGCGATCGGATCATCAACGTCTACTCCAAGGCCGGGTTCGACTCGATCGACCCCGCCGACCTTCGAGGGCGGTTCCGCTGGTTCGGGCTCTACACCCAGCGCGCCCCGGGCATCGACGGCGGCAAGACCGCCGTGCTGGAGCCCGAGGAGCTCGACGACCGCTACTTCATGCTGCGCGTGCGCATCGACGGTGGCCAGTTGAGCGCGGCGCAGTTGCGCGCGGTCGCGGAGATCTCCCGTGACCACGGCCGGGACACCGCCGACATCACCGACCGTCAGAACGTCCAGTACCACTGGATCCGGGTCGAGGACGTGCCCGCGATCTGGGAGAAGCTGGAGTCGGTGGGGCTCTCGACCACGGAGGCCTGCGGCGACACCCCCCGTGTCATCCTGGGCTGCCCCTTGGCCGGGGTGGCCGAGGAGGAGGTCATCGACCCGACGGCGCAGATCGAGCAGATCTACGACGAGCACATCGGCAGCCCGCTGTACTCGAACCTGCCGCGCAAGTTCAAGTCCTCGCTGTCGGGCTGCACCGTGCACTGCGTCAACCACGAGATCAACGACGTGGCGTTCGTGGGGGTGCGCGACGAGAACGGGGAGGCCGGCTACGACCTGTTCGTGGGCGGTGGGCTGTCCACCAACCCCATGTTCGCCAAGCGTCTGGGCACGTTCGTGCGGCCCGACCAGGTCAGCGAGGTGTGGGCGGGGGTCTGCGCGATCTTCCGCGACTACGGTTTCCGTCGTCTGCGCACCCGCGCCCGGATCAAGTTCCTCATCAAGGAGTGGGGCGCCGAGAGGTTCCGTGAGGTGCTCGAACAGGAGTACCTCGGCTACGGGCTGCCCGACGGGCCCGAGCCGGTCCTGGACCCGGGGGTGCGCCGCGACCACGTGGGCGTGCACCGCCAGCGCGACGGCCGGTTCTACGTGGGCTTCGCCCCCAAGGTGGGTCGGGTCTCGGGCACCTCGCTGCTGGAGGTCGCCCGGATCGCCGAGGAGCACGGGTCGGACCGTATCCGCACCACCGCCGACCAGAAGCTCGTCATCCTCGACATCGAGGAGGACCGGATCGACTCCATCACCGCCGCGCTGGAGTCCGAGGGCTTCGCCGTCCACCCGAGCGTGTTCCGTCGGCAGACGATGGCCTGCACGGGCATCGAGTTCTGCAAGCTCGCGATCGTGGAGACGAAGGACCGCGCCGCCACCCTCATCGACGAACTGGAGAAGCGGCTGCCCGACTTCGAGGAGCCGGTGACCATCAACGTCAACGGCTGCCCGAACTCGTGCGCGCGGATCCAGGTCGCCGACATCGGCCTCAAGGGCCAACTCGTGATGGACGAGCGCGGTGAACAGGTGGAGGGCTACCAGATCCACCTGGGCGGCGGCATGGGGCTCACCCAGACCTTCGGCAAGAAGATCCGTGGTCTGAAGACCACCGCGGACGACCTGCCGGACTACGTCGAGCGGGTACTGCGCAACTTCCGGTCGCAGAAGGAGGACGGCGAGACCTTCGCGGCGTGGGCGGCCCGCGCCGACGACGCCGAACTCAAGTGATCCCGTCCCGGTAACGCACACACGGGCTCGACGAGCCCCGCCCGGCCTCCGGTGCTCCGGAGGCCGGGCCCGACCCGAAGGAGGAGGTGCGCCGTGTCCGAGAGGGCCGCACCTTACTACTGCCCCTACTGCGGTGACGAGGACCTGGTGCCCGAGGAGGGCGCGGCCGTCAAGGGCGAGGGCTACCCCTGGGCCTGTCTCTCCTGTGCCCGGGTGTTCCGGGTCAAGTACGTGGGTCTGCGCTCCGCGTCGTTCTCCGCGGGCGGCACCCCCTCCAGACCGACGGAAGGGAACGCATGAACGCCACCATCACCGAGGGCCCCGAACTGGCCGAGCGGGCCGCGCGCGAACTGGAGGAGGCCACGGCCCACGAGATCATCGGCTGGGCCGCCGCGACCTTCGGCGAGCGCCTGTGCATGACCTCCTCGATGGCCGACGCACTCATGGTCGACCTGGCGGCCAAGGCGGTGCCGGGGATCGACGTGATCTTCCTGGACACCGGTTACCACTTCCCCGAGACCCTGGGCACCCGTGACGCCGTGGAGTCCATCTACGACATCAACCTCATCACCGTGGAACCGACCCGTACCGTGGCCGAACAGGACCTGGTCCTGGGGCCGCGACTGCACAACCGTGACCCGGGGATCTGCTGCCACCTGCGCAAGGTGGAGCCGTTGCAGCGGGCCCTGGAGCCGTACACGGCGTGGCTGACCGGGCTGCGCCGCGAGGACTCGGTGACCCGCCGCGACACCCCCGTCGTGCAGTGGGACCGGCGGCGGCGCATGACCAAGGTCAACCCCATCGCACGGTGGACCCAGGAGGAGGTGGACGCCTACATGACCGAGCACGGCGTGCTGGTCAACCCGCTCCAGTACGACGGTTTCCCCTCGATCGGCTGTGAGCCGTGCACGCACCGCGTGGCCCCGGGCGAGGACCCGCGCAGCGGCCGTTGGGCCGGGACGGGCAAGACCGAGTGCGGGATCCACGTGTGAGCGCCGTGGACGGGGGCGGTCGGGCGCCGGGGCGGCGTCCGTCGATCCCCCTGCTCGCGGTGGCGCACGGCAGCCGGGATCCCCGCTCCGCGGAGGCGGTGTCGGCGCTCTTCGACCGGGTGCGCGGGATGCGCCCGGAACTGGACGTGCGTCTGTCCTTCCTGGACCATGTGGCACCCTCCGCCGAGGAGGCGTTGGCGGAGACGGCCGCGGGCGGGGCCGGTGAGGTGGTGGTGCTGCCGACCCTGCTGACGGCGGCCTTCCACAGCAAGGTGGACCTGCCCGGGGTACTGGCGCAGGCCCGGGAGCGCAGTCCGTGGCTTCGGGTGCACTACGCCGACACGTTGGGGCCGCATCCGTCACTGTCCTCGGCCGTGGAGCGGCGGCTGGCCGAGGCGGGCGCACGGGCCGAGCCCGACACCGCGCTGGTGCTGTGCTCGGCGGGGTCCAGCGATCCGGGTGCCAACGCCGTGGTGGCCGGGCTCGCCGCGGAGCTGGCCGCACGCGGCCCGTGGCGCGAGGTGGTGCCCGCGTACGCGTCGGCCGTCTCCCCCACCCCCGACGAGGCCGTCAGGGCGCTCCGGGACCGCGGGGCCGCCCGGGTGGCGGTGGCCACGTACCTGTTGGCCCCGGGGTTCTTCGGCGACCGCGTACGCGACCGTGCTTCGGAGGCGGGCGCGTCGGTGGTCTCGGAGGCGTTGGGCGACGCCCCGGAACTGGCCGAGATCGTGCTGGAGCGCTACGACGCCGCGGTGGCCGCGCGGCACGTGGGGGTCTGACCCCCGCGTACTGAACCGGGACGTACCGTCCTCCGGGCGCCGGCGGACCGTGGTTCCCCAGACCCGGTGAGGGCTCGGTGGTGGGAGGTCGGGGAACCCGCCCTCCCACCACGCGCCCCGAGGGTTCCCACCCCTCCGTGGGGCGCCCTACTCGGGTCAGCGCGCCGCGACCGCGGCGGTGGCCAGGACGGCCGCGGAGAAGAGCAGGGCCCCGGGTGCGCCCACGGCCCCCGCGACACCGGCCGCGGCGGCGGGGATGGCGACCTGCCCCAACCGGTTGCCCCAGATGCGCAGGGCCAGGGCGGCGCCCCGGGCTCCTTCGGGGGCCAGGGTGGTGACCTGGGCCATGGTGAGGGGTTGGCCCACACCGAGCAGGAACCCACCCACGACCAGCACCACGGCCAGGGTGACGAAGCCGCTCAGGGGCAGGGCCACCAGGGTCAGCGCCACGGCCGCCACGGCGGTGCTGGTGATGATGAGGGCCTTGCGGGACCACCGGCGCAGCATCCACGGCAGGGTCAGCCGGGAGAGCAGGGAGGACCCGGCGCGCAGACTCAGCAGGACACCGACGAGCATCGGGGAGATGCCGCGGTTCTCGGCGATGAGCGGCAGGTAGGCGGTGAGGATGTCCACGGCGGTCAGCAGCGCCAGGCTGGTGAGCAACGCGGAGGGCATCCTGGGGCGGCGCAGCAGGTCCCGGGTGGGGACCGGGGGCGCGGCCTTCTGCGCCGCGGTGCGCCGCAGCGGACGCAGTCGCACGAGCGGTACCAGGGGTACCGCCCCCAGGAGCGCGACGGCCCCGGCCACGACCAGGGCGGTGGAGGTGGCCGAGAGCAGGGCCGGACCCGAGGCGTCGGCGAGGATGGCCCCGGACACCAGGGGCCCGGCGAGCTGCCCCAGGGAGGCGGCGGCGGTGAACCAGCCGAAGTCGCGGTCCAGGTGTTCGGGGCGCGAGTAGCGGGCGATGAGGCCCTGCCCCGCGACCATGCACAGCAGGTGCCCCACGCCCACGATGGTGCTGGCCAGGGCCAGCCCGGCCAGTCCACCGGAGCCGGCCAGGAGCAGGCTGCCCACGGCCAGGATGAGCGAACCCAGTCCGACGATCCAGGAGATGCGCGCCGCACGGTCGGTGAAACGACCGAGCGAGACCGCGATGACCAGTGGCAACAGGGCGTAGGCCGCGGTGACCAGCCCGACCGCGACGGCGTCGCCGCCCACGGCGATGGTCCGATAGGAGATGAGGGGACGGATGAGGTTGAGGGCGGTGTGCGTGAGCACCACGCTGCCCAGGAGTGCCCAGAGCCACCGTGTGCGTTCGCCGGATCCCTCGCCCGTCATGCTCCCCCTTCGCGCCGTACCCCCGCCGCGCCATCCCGGATTCGTCCCGTCACGGGACCATTCACCACCGGGGGTGACGTTCGGCGTCCGGCATCCTACCGAGCGCGCCGGGCCCGGCCTCGCACCGGGTCGACCACTCGCGACGTGCGACGGGACGCGGGCCTCACCACTCCCGGGGGGCGATGAGCTCCTCGATGTCGGCGTCGTCGAAACCGTAGGCGGTGGCCACCGACCAGAAGGCGGTGCCGATCTCGTCGCGCGCCACGGTCTCGATCTCGCTGCCCGCCGCCACGAACGCCTCCTCCAGCGCGTTGAACTCCTCGGTGGCCGCGTGGGTGAGGACGTACAGCGCGTCCGGATCGGCGGGACCGACGGTCTCGATCCGCTCGCACAGACGCAACAGGATCGCCCTGCCCTGGTCCACGAGGTGGTCGGGGTAGTAGTCGTCCCGGTACATCCCGGCGAGCAGCGCGCTCTCGTCCGGTCGGGTGCCGTTGCGGGCCATGGGGGTCTCCTCGCGTTCGAAGGGTGGAGCGCGCCCAGGATGGCGCACGTCGACGACATTCCGACGCCCGGGCGTGGGGACCACCGGCGGTCTCGGTAGGTTCGAGGGATCGACGTCGACCGGTGGGAGGGCACGTGAGTGCCGAGAGCATGCGGGATCTCCTCAGGGGGCTGACGGTGTTCGCCGGGCCCCTGGGCACGTTCGACCCGGGCACGGCGCCCGAGGATCCGCTGGAGCTGTTCCGCACCTGGTTCGCCGAGGCCGTGGCGGCCGGGGTGAACGAACCGCACGCGATGACGGTGGCCACCGTGGACACCGAGGGCGTCCCCTCGGCCCGGATCCTCATCATGAAGGACCTGACCCCCGAGGGCTGGTGGTTCGCCACGACGACGACCTCGGCCAAGGGACACGACCTGGCGCGGAACGCGAACGTCGCGCTGCTGTTCTTCTGGGGGCCGCAGGGACGCCAGGTGCGGGTACGGGGACGGGCCGAGCTCGCCGACGCCGAGTCGCGGGCGGCCGACTTCCGCCATCGCCCCCTGGAGGGGCGGGTGGCCGGGTTGCACGGCCGGCAGAGCGAGCCCCTCGCAGCGCTGTCGGAGGTCCACCGCGTGGCCGAGGAGAGCCGGGAACGGTTGACGGCCGACCCGGACCTGGTGCCCGAGGACTGGGGACTGTACCTGGTGCGCCCGAGCGAGGTGGAGTTCTGGCAGGGCGACCCGGACCGCCGGCACACCCGGCTGCGGTACGACCGCGAGGACACCGGTTGGCGGCGCGGACTGCTCTGGCCCTGACCCGCGCGGCGACGCCGCCCAGGCGTCGCGCGGGTCCCCGTCCACCAGCCACCCGCGGGTGGGCGCTCCCCCGTGTCCCCGCACGGTGACCGTGTGCCCGACGCCGAGCACACGGTGCTCCCACGGTCCGAGCGACCGCGCCCGACCGATCACCACCGGGCACGGACCCCCCGGGCACACGCGTGTCCCGTGCGCGGCCCACCCGACCGAACCCGATTCGGTCACCGGGCGGTGGACGGATAGGATGCCGCTCACCCACCCGCCGCCCCGAACCCGGAACGGAGCCGGTATGCCCGCCACACACGAGGTGTTCAACCAGGCCGCACCGCTCGGCGACCACAGCGCCGCCGACGACCCCGCACTCCTGGAGGGGCTGCACCGGGAGGGCGCCGGCTGGGCCGAGGCGGACGTGCGCGAGGTCGGGACCGCCGCGGGTTCCGAGCGCGCCCGCGCCTGGGGCGAGGCCGCCAACACCTACACCCCCGTGCTGCGCACCCACGACCGTTACGGGCACCGGGTGGACGAGGTCGACTACCAGCCCGCGTACCACGTCCTCATGGATCAGGCCGTGGAGCACGGCATGCACGCCGCCCCCTGGGCGGACGGGCGCGCGGGGGCGCACGTGGCCCGCGCGGCCAAGTTCTTCCTGTGGTCCCAGGCCGAGAGCGGGCACGGGTGCCCGATCTCGATGACCTACGCGGCGGTGCCCGCGCTGCGGCACTCCCCCGAACTGGCCGCACGGTACGAGCCGCTGCTCACCGCCCGCTCCTACGACTTCGGGCTGCGTCCTCCCCTCGGCAAGAGCGGCCTCATCGCCGGCATGTCCATGACCGAGAAGCAGGGCGGCTCGGACGTGCGCGCCAACACCACGCGTGCGGTGCCCACCGCCGAGGGCCACTATCTGCTCACCGGGCACAAGTGGTTCACCTCCGCGCCGATGAGCGACGTCTTCCTGACCCTGGCGCAGGCGCCCGAGGGTCTGACCTGCTTCCTGGTGCCGAGGGTGCTGCCCGACGGCACACGGAACAAGGTGCACCTCCAGCGCCTCAAGGACAAGCTGGGCAACCGGTCCAACGCCTCGGCGGAGCTGGAGTACGACGGCGCGGTCGCGCACCCGGTGGGCGAGCCGGGCCGGGGTGTGCCCACGATCATCGAGATGGTGAACGGCACCCGCCTGGACTGTGTGATCGGTTCGGCGTCGGGGATGCGCGCGGCCCTGGTGCAGGCGGTGCACCACGCGGAGACCCGCGGCGTGTTCGGCGCGCCGCTGGTCGAGCAGCCGTTGATGCGCAACGTGCTCGCCGACCTCGCACTGGAGTCGGAGGCCGCAACGACGCTGATGACGCGCCTGGCCGGGGCGCAGGACCGCGCGGTGCGCGGCGACGAGGGCGAGGCCGCGTTCCGTCGCCTGGGCGTGGCCGTGGGCAAGTTCTGGATCACCAAACGCCAGCCGGCGCACGCCGCCGAGGCCCTGGAGTGCCTGGGCGGCAACGGGTACGTGGAGGAGTCCGGGATGCCGCGCCTGTTCCGGGACTCCCCGCTCAACTCCATCTGGGAGGGGTCGGGCAACGTCGCGGCGCTGGACGTGCTGCGCGCGATGGCCAGGTCACCGGAGTCGGTGGAGGCCTTCCTGGCCGAACTGCGGGCGGCGGCGGGCGCCGACGACCACTACGACGCCGCCCTCGCGCGCCTGGAGCGGACCCTGGCCGACCGGGAGCACGCGGAGTTGCGCGCGCGTTCGGTGGTGGAGCTGATGGCCCTGACGCTCCAGGCGTCCCTGTTGCTGCGTCACGCGCCGACCCCGGTGGCCGAGGCGTTCACCGTCGCCCGGTTGGGCGAGGACCGGGGACACGTGTTCGGGACGCTGCCCCGGGGCGTGGACGTCGAGCCGATCCTGGAGCGGGCCCGCCCACGTCGATGACATCGTCACATTCGTCACTTTATTAAATAACCTCGCATATCAGACACCCCGCCCGAGAAACACGCGCCGAACAGGCCTATGCAGGATCATCGGCCTTTTTCGGCATACTTTCGGGGTCGTGGCGGAAGAAAGAAGTCGCAACGGCAAAGCGCCCTTCCGGGCCCCGATCTCAAGAGACTGACGACGCCTATGGTGGAAGTCTGGCCAGGTAGTTCCTATCCGCTCGGTGCGACCTACGACGGTTCCGGCACCAATTTCTCGCTCTTCTCCGAAGCGGCCGAACAGGTGGAACTCTGCCTGTTCGACGACGACGGCGAGGAGACCCGCATACCCCTGACCGAATACGACGGATTCGTCTGGCACGGATACCTGCCAGGGGTGGGCCCGGGCCAGCAGTACGGCTACCGCGTCCACGGGCCCTACGCGCCCGAACAGGGGCTGCGCTGCAATCCCGACAAGCTGCTCACCGACCCCTACGCCAAGGCGCTGAACGGCGACCTCACGTGGCACGAGTCGCTGTTCAGCTACCACTTCGCCGATCCGGACCGCAAGAACACGGCCGACAGCGCACCGTACGTGCCCAAGTGCGTGGTGGTCAGCCCGTTCTTCGACTGGGGTAACGAATCCCGGCCGCGCACCCCGTACCACCGGACGGTGATCTACGAGACGCACGTGCGCGGCCTGACGATGCGTCATCCGGGCATTCCCGAACACCAGAGAGGGACCTACGCGGGTCTGGCCCACCCGGAGATGATCGACTACCTCACCTCCCTGGGGGTGACCGCGGTCGAACTGATGCCGGTCCACCACTTCGTGCCCGAGCACGCCATGGTCGCGCGGGGGCTGACCAACTACTGGGGGTACAACACCCTGGCCTTCCTGGCGCCGCACAACGGCTACGCGGCGCTCGGCTCCCGGGGCCAGCAGGTCCAGGAGTTCAAGGCCATGGTGAAGTCGCTGCACGAGGCGGGCATCGAGGTACTGCTCGACGTGGTCTACAACCACACCGCCGAGGGCGACCACATGGGCCCCACCCTGTCCTGGCGGGGTATCGACAACCTCGGGTACTACCGGGTCAGCGACCAGGACCAGCGGTACTACCTCGACTACACCGGCTGCGGGAACAGCCTCAACGTCCGCCACCCGCACTCGTTGCAGCTCATCATGGACTCGCTGCGCTACTGGGTGCTGGAGATGCACGTGGACGGGTTCCGCTTCGACCTGGCCTCGGCGCTGGCCCGCGAGTTCCACGACGTCGACCGGCTGAGCACGTTCTTCGACATCGTCCAGCAGGATCCGGTGATCTCCCAGGTCAAGCTCATCGCCGAACCCTGGGACGTGGGTCCGGGCGGTTACCAGGTGGGCAACTTCCCACCCTTGTGGACCGAGTGGAACGGCAAGTACCGCGACACCGTGCGCGACTTCTGGCGCGGGGAACCGGTCAAGGGCGAACTCGCCTCCCGGTTGGCCGGGTCCAGCGACCTGTACCAGGACGACGGACGCCGACCGGTGGCCTCGATCAACTTCATCACCTGCCACGACGGCTTCACCCTGGCCGACCTGGTGTCCTACGACCACAAGCACAACGAGGCCAACGGCGAGGAGAACCGGGACGGCACCGACGACAACCGCTCCTGGAACCACGGGGTGGAGGGGCCCACGGAGGACCCCGCCATCCTCACCCTGCGCCGCAGGCAGGTCCGCAACCACCTCACCACCCTGTACCTGTCCCAGGGCGTGGTGATGCTCTCGCACGGCGACGAGGTGGGCCGCACCCAGGGCGGCAACAACAACGCCTACTGCCAGGACAACGAGATCGCGTGGATCGACTGGGAGGCCGTGGGGGCGGCGGGACGGTATCCGGAGAACGACCTCCTGGACTACGTGCGCCGTCTGGCCCGGTTGCGCAGCGAACACCCGGTGTTCCGACGTCGCCGGTTCTTCCACGGGAGCCCGGTGGAGGGCGGCCGGGCCGACTCGGACGGGCTTCCCGACATCTCCTGGCTGCGCCGGGACGGGTCGACGATGGAGGGTGCCGACTGGGGCAGTGGTGACCGTGCCCTCGGCGTGTTCCTCAACGGGGACGCCATCACCGAACCCGACCCCCGGGGTCGCCGGATCCGTGACCATTCGTTCATCCTGCTGCTCAACAGCGGCCCGGAGACGGTGGAGTTCAAACTGCCGGGGACCGAGTACGGCATGGCTTGGGAGACCGTCCTGGACACCGCCGAACCCGACGTGAGCGGACGCCCCTTCGAGAGTGCCGGTGGGCCCATGAGGGTGATCGACCGCGCCCTGGTGCTGCTGCGGCGCGTCTCGCACCGCCACGGTTGAGCCTCGACCACGCCCCTCCCGGCGACGTCCGCACACGGACCGGGAGGGGCGTGGCGCGTCCACGGCTTCTAGCCTGGTGACCATGTCGAACACGCACGCCTCGGGCACGACCGAACCCGCCCGCTTCCGCGAACTCCTCCCCTCCCCCGGCCGCACCGACGTGGACCTGGCGCAGGCCTACGCCTACCCCGCCGACCTCGCTCGCCCCTGGGTGCGCGCCAACATGGTCACCAGTGTGGACGGCGGGGCCGTGGGCCCCTCCGGACGCAGCCGCGACCTGTCCTCCGAGCCCGACCGCAGGGTCATGGGCGTGCTGCGGGGCCTGTGCGACGTCGTGGTCGTCGGCGCCTCCACCGCCCGACACGAGGGCTACAAGCCGGTGCGTCCGCGCGAGGTGTGGTCACGGCTGCGCGAGGGCCGGCCCGCGACACCGCGCATCGCGGTGGTCTCACGATCCCTGGACATCGACGAGGAACTGCTCACACAGGCTCCGGAGGACGCCCGCACCATCGTGTTCACCGTCGGCGACAGTCCCCGCGCACGGCGGAGCCGGGTGGCCGAACACGCCGACCTCGTGGTGGTCGACGAGGGCTCGGTGCGTCCGGAGCACATCCTGGACGCCCTGTCCGAGAGGGGGCTGTTCCGGGTGTTGACGGAGGGGGGTCCGCACCTGCTGGCCGAGTTCGTGGCGGCGGGACTGCTGGACGAACTGTGCCTGACGGTGAGCCCGCACCTGCTGGGCGCGGGATCGCCCCGGATCGTGGCGGAGGCCCCGACCACCGGGCCGGCGGAGGCGCACGGGTCCGAGAACACACCGGTGCGACCGGCGCACGTGTTGGAGGCGGGGGGAAACCTGTTCACGCGTTACCTGAGGGACTGAGGAGACCCGCGGTGAACATGCCCCCATCACTCTGTTTCGGTCACCCCACAATGACGCATGAATGGTCCCGCAACCGGACATACCCGTGATGTGCCATTCACTGGAATCGCTGTGACCGGACACACCGCATCGACGGGGCTCACCGGTACAGCCCCCTGGGCGAGAGGATGAACCCAGTGCCGACGTCCGCCAACGGATCACCTCCGGTCTACCGGGAGATAGCCGAGGAGCTTCGAAGACAGATCCGCTCCGGACGGTACGCCGACGGCGACCGCCTTCCCGGGGAGAACACCCTCATGGAGCGCCACGGGGTCGCGAGGGCGACCGCGCGCCAGGCGCTCTCCGTACTCATCAACGAAGGCCTGGCCGTGGCGGTCCGCGGCTCGGGCATCTACGTCCGTCTGTTCCGTCCCCTGCGACGCCACGGCGCACGGCGCCTGTCCAGGGAACTGTGGGGCGAGGGGCGGGCCATCTGGCAGACCGACAGCGACACGCGCGGCTACGAGGTGGAGGGCCTCGTGGTCGAGGAGGTGATCCCCGAAGCACACGTCCTGCGCGTTCTGGACCTGCCGGAGGGGTCCACGGTGCTGCGCCGTTCCCGGCGCTACCTCGTGGACGGCAGGCCGGTGCAGAGCGCCGTCTCCCACCTGTCCCCCCACTCCTGGAGGGGCCGCGAGGACGTGGACGCGGCCCGCCGCGTGCGCGACCACGACACCGGACCCGGCGGGATCTACGCCCGTCTGGCCGAACTCGGGCACGGGCCGGCGCACTTCACGGAGGAGATCAGGGTCCGTATGCCCACCCCCGAGGAGACCGTGGAACTGGAACTGTTCCCCGGCACCCCCGTACTGGAGGTCGCGCGCACCGCGCTCACGGTCGACCATCGTCCGGTGGAGTTCAACCGGATCACCATGGACGGATCCGCGTACGTGCTCCAGTACGACTTCGACGCCTGAGCCCCACCCCCGACCACGCATCCCCGCCCCGGACACACTGGAGGGGCCTCACCGTGAGGCCCCTCCATCGTCGTCTCCACCCGTGGTTTTCCGGTTGGCCTGCGACCCTCTAGTGTCGGCGACTCCGTCGCCCGGAGGCGAAGACCAGATACGCGAGCGGCAGGAACACGAGTCCCACCGCCAAGGCCCCCGCAGCGGCGAACAACATGGCGTCGGACGAGGTCATCGCCCAGTGCGCCATTCCCGTTCCCAGGAGGACCGCCACCGCCACGGCGACGACGGCGATCACACCGAAGAGCCAGGTCAGCCCTCGGTCACTCCAGGGTTCGGGGCGCGCGTGGTCGATCCCCGCCAGTGTGGCGCGGACGCTGAGCTCGGTGGCCCAGCGCAGTTCCCGACCCACGGTGGCCGTACCATCGACGACGACGCGGGTCCGGTCACGGACCCCCGCCGTCGCCTGGTCGAGCCACCACAGCCCGTATCGAACGCGTCCCACGCGCAGTGGTCGCCGACTCACTCCGAGTGCCTGTTGAGCTGTAACAGCCATGCCACCTGCCTCAGTGCACGTCGACCTCTGACCCCTGTTTCGAGCCCGTACCCGCACAGCCGACTACCGAACGTCGTCAAGGGTGAAGTTAGGTGCATCTGGCCGCTAAGGATGATTTACCTACCTTTGCGGCTATCAGACGGTTTTGAACCCACGCGGCGGCCGGTCGGCATCCGGGTCCGATTCCGGGTAGCGTCGACACCATGGCTGACGCATCGGACCAGGCCCCGCGACCGAACGACGGGGCCCCAGAGGAACTGCCCAGGACCGAACGGGAGTGGCGTGAGCGCCTCGACCCCATGGAGTACGCGGTGCTCCGCGAATCGGGCACCGAACGCGCCTGGACCGGCGCGTATGTCGACACCAAGACCACGGGCGTCTACCGTTGCCGGGGATGCGGGACCGAACTGTTCCGCTCGGACGAGAAGTTCGACTCCCACTGTGGGTGGCCCAGCTTCTTCGATCCGGCCGACTCCGAAGCCGTGACCCTGCACGAGGACACCTCCCTCGGCACGGTACGCACCGAGGTGCGATGCGCCACCTGCCGCTCCCACCTGGGTCACGTCTTCTATGGCGAGGGCTACCAGACCCCCACCGACGCGCGGTACTGCATCAACTCCGTAGCGCTGTCCCTCGAACCCACGGAGTAGGCTTACCATCCTGGTTCGCCGGGTATCCCCGTGGCCACGACCCGGACGGGGTGACCGGCACCGGCCCGATCCCCGTCCCCGTGGGATCGGGGATAATCGCACCAGCGCACCGACCATCGATGCCCTCGTCGACCGGAAGTTGCGCGCGCGGCGAGGGTGCCTCACCCGGTGACCGCGCACCACCCCGGCACACGCCCGGGGCCCGCCCCTCACAGCGGCCACCGATGTGCGGGCGACCCGACCGACCCGCGACGAAAGCGCCCGATGACCGACGACTCACCTTCCTCCTCCGTCTCCCCCCGCTCGCCGGCCCGGCCGCGTTTCGGTATGGCCCAGGGTTC
Organism: Nocardiopsis sp. MG754419; assembly: GCF_018207095.1. Lineage (GTDB taxonomy): Bacteria > Actinomycetota > Actinomycetes > Streptosporangiales > Streptosporangiaceae > Nocardiopsis. Next base: position 32,277 of record NZ_QOCZ01000023.1, read on the forward strand.
GGCCCCGTGGCTGGTACCGGCGTTGGGCGCCGCCGCGGCCGCGGCCCTGGCCGCGCGGGGATCCCGGACGCGCGCCCTGGCGGCCGCCCCCGTGATCGCCCTCGCCGCGGGCATGACCTGGTTCTTCCGTGACCCCGACCGAGGCCCGGCCACGGGTCGGGTGCTGTCCGCCGCCGACGGCGTCGTCCAGAGCATCGATCCCCGAGCCGACGGGCGCACGCGGATCGCGGTCTTCATGAACCCTCTCAACGTGCACGTCAACCGTGCCCCCCTCGCCGGTGTCGTGACCGGCGTCGAGCACCGCCCCGGGGGATTCCGGCCCGCCTTCGACAAGGACAGCGAGCGTAATGAGCGCGTCATCTGGACCCTTGAAACCGAGATCGGTGAGATCACGGTCGTTCAAATCGCCGGCGCGATGGTCAGGCGTATCGTCCCGTATCTCGCTGCGGGGCAGAAGGTCGAACAAGGCGAGAGGATCGGCCTCATCCGGTTCGGGTCACGCGTCGACGTCTACCTTCCGCACGGGGTCGCCCCGGCGGTGGAGGTCGGCCAGAAGGTCCGGGCCGGGGAAACCCGTCTTGACGCCTACTGACACCGCCCCGGCGCCGAGGGCCGGGGAGGCCCCTGAGGAGACGCCCAGGCTCCGACTGGGCGTGGCCGACTACCTGACCCTCGGCAACGCCCTGTGCGGCTTCCTGGCCGTCTGGGCACTGGCCACGGCACAGAGCGCCCACGTGGCCGCCGGAACGGTCGGCCCCCTGCCCAAGGCCGCGTTGGCCACGGCCGTGGGCCTGATGTTGGTCGCGGCCGCCCTGGACGTCCTCGACGGGCGGGTCGCCCGCAAGTGGGGCGGCAGTGGCATGGGCGCGGAACTGGACAACCTCGCCGACGTGATCAGCTTCGGTGTGGCGCCGGCGTTCTTCTTCCTGGTGTGGGGCACCATCGCCGGCGACGGCGCGATCTGGCCCGTGGCGGCCGCGGGTGCCGTGCTGCTCGCGGTGATCGTCCGGCTGGCGCGGTTCTCCTGCCAGGCGCCGGGGGCCGACTACTTCACCGGTCTCCCGTGCCCGTTCGGGGCGATGGCGGTCGTGACGATCGTGCTGCTGGACCCCCCGGTCCTGGTCGGCGTGGCCGCGGTACTGCTGGTGTCCTGGCTGATGGTGAGCCGCATGGAGTACCCCAAGCCCAAGGGCCGCAAGGCCTACGTCGTACTGGGGATGCTGGCCGTGGGCGTCGTCCTGATGGTCGCCTGGGGCCTGGGCCTGCCCGCCGGTGACGCGCTCATCTACCTGATGAGCGCCGCCGTGCTGATCTTCATCCTCACCATCCCGTTCTACGTGATCGCCACCCGCCGGGAGGCGCTCCGCTCCGAGTAGTCGCACGAACGCGAACGGACCCCGCGCTCCCGAGGAGCGCGGGGTCCGTCGTCTCGGTGGGGCCGACCGGGGCCCGGGTGTCGCACCGCCGGGGGCGTCCGGGCACGGGCCGAGGCCCGGCGCGCACGCCCCCGGCGAACACCGCTAGGGCAGGGCCGCCACCAGCGCCGACACGCTCTTGCGGCGCCCGGTGTAGAAGGGCAGCTCCTCGCGCGTGTGCAGTCGGGCCTTGGCTCCGCGCAGGTGGCGCATCAGGTCCACGATGCGGTGCAGTTCGTCGGCCTCGAAGGCGAGCAGCCACTCGTAGTCGTTGAGGCCGAACGAGGACACCGTGTTGGCGCGCACGTCGGGGTACGGAGCGGCCATCCGGCCGTGCTCGGCGAGCATGGCGCGACGCTCGTCGTCGGGCAGCAGGTACCACTCGTAGGAGCGCACGAACGGGTACACGCAGATGTTGTCGCGCGGCTCCTCCCCCGCCAGGAAGGCGGGCACGTGGCCGCGGTTGAACTCGGCGGGGCGGTGCAGACCCACGACCGACCACACCGGGGTGGAGGCGCGGCCCACGCGGGTGCGACGGAAGTCGGAGTAGACGTCCTGCACCTGCTCGGGGGTGTCGGCGATCCACCAGAACATGATGTCGGCGTCGGCACGGAAGCCCTGCACGTCGTAGGCCCCGCGCGTGGTCACGCCCTGCTCGGCCGCCTTGTCGAGGAACGTCTGGAGCTCCTCGGCGGCGGCGCCGCGGTCCACGTCCCCGAGGCCCTCGACCTTGAAGACCGACCACATGGTGTAGCGGATGAGTTGGTTGAGGTCGGTGCCGTCCTCGGCGACCGCCTCGTTCTGCCGGCCTGTCACGGGTTGACTCCTTGCTGATTCGTTCCCTCGGTGCCCGGGGCACCGCGATCGGTGTGGTCGTGGTCGGTGAGCGTGCCGGCCAGGCGCGCGGCCGCGCGGCCGGCGTCGGCGATGCAGGCGGGGATGCCGACTCCCCCGTAGACGGCCCCGCACACACCGAGTCCGGGGTGGTGTTCCACGTCCGCCCGGACGCGCTCGACCCGGCCCGCGTGGCCGACCGCGTACTGGGGCAGCCCGTCGGTCCAGCGGGTCACACGCGTCTCGACGGGGGCTCCGGTCACGCCGGTGACCCTCGCCAGGTCGGCCAGGGCGACGGCGGCCAGTTCCTCGTCGGAACGGTCCAGGACGGACTCCTCGCGAAAGCGCCCGATCGAGCAGCGCAGAACGACCAGGTCCGCGCCCGGATCGACCCTATCCAGCTCCTGTGCCAGCCACGGCCACTTGTTGCTGGAGAAGGTCGCGGCCTTGATGGTCAGCCCCTCCCCGGCCGGGGCCAGGAAACCGGTCCCGCTCAGGGGGGTGGGGAAGGCGGAGGCCGGCAGGGCGAAGGTCACCAGGGCCATGCTCGCGTACTCGACGTCGCGCAGTTCGCGGGCGGCGGTGGGCGCGGTGTCGGCGAGGAGGCGCGCGGCCTCGGCGGCGGGGCAGGCGAGCAGCACGGCGTCGCCGTGGATCTCCTCGACCCCCTGTGCGCCCTCCAGGCGCACGCTCCAGCCCCGGGAGGTGCGGACCAGGGCCTTGGCCCGGACCCCCGTACGCAGGTCCTTCTGGTGGGCGGAGAGGGCCTCGACGACCGAGGCGACACCACCGCGCAGGGAGGCGAACACCGGGCCCGCCTGGGTGGGCGCCGGGCCCCGCCCCTTGAGGCTCCCGTGCACCGCCCGCATGAGGGAGCGGTCGGAGCGGGCCATCGGCGCGATCTGGGGCACGGTGGAGTCGAGGGAGAGCTCGTCGGCCCGCCCGGCGTAGACACCGCCGAGCAGGGGTTCGACCAGGCGCTCCACCACCTGGCGGCCCATGCGGGCGCCCACGTAGGTCGCCACGGGCACGTCCGAACGCACGGGGGTGCGCGGCCAGACCAGATCGAGCGCGGCGCGCGCGGTCCCGGCCGGGGAGAGCACCCCGCTGCGGGCCAGGGCCCGCAGGTCGCCGGGCACTCCCATGAGCTGCCCTCGGGGCAGGGGCCGCACACGACCGCGGGTGTAGACGGCGGCCGCTCCGGGGCCGGGGTGGACGACGCGGTCGTCCAGGTCGAGCTCGGAGAACAACGCCAGGGCCTCGGGTCTGCGGGCGAGCACCGCCTCGGCTCCGGCGTCGACGGACACACCGGCCACCGGTGAGGCGCGCAGTTTGCCCCCCGGGACGTCCGCGGCCTCCAGCACGGTGGTGGTGATCCCCCGGGCGTTGAGACGGTACGCGGCGGTGAGTCCGGAGACCCCGCCTCCGACCACGACGACATGCGGTGCTTCAGGCATGTCTCCAGCCTTCCAGATGCCGTGCGTCACTGTGCGCCGCCGCCCCCGTAGGGGACGTCGGACCGGTGGGCGTGCCCCGTGGTCCCGTGACCCCGGGGCGTCCGACCCGTTGCCCCGCCGTTACGGGACCGGCAGAACGCGACCCGCGCCCGCCACGTCGAACCCACATGGACACTTCGAACCGCGCCCGGGCGGGGCGCGTCGTCACGGTGATGACCTCGACCGCCCTGACGGCGCTCTTACTGACCGCGTGCGCGGCCTCCGAGCAGAGGGCGGGCGTGGAGGACGCCGCCGGTTCCGCCCCGGGGTCCCCCGACGTCGCCGCGCCCCAGGACCGGGCCGTCGAGGGCGAGGTGGGACCGGAGACGGCGGAGCGCGAGGAGGGCGACGCGGTCGGCACGGACGTGGCGATCGAGGACCGGGAACTCGTCCACACCGCGCACATGACGGTCCGGGTGGAGGACGTCGCGGAGGCGGCCGAGACCGCCAAGGACCTGGTGCGGGAGGCCGACGGCTACGTCGAGGCCGAACGGCTGACCACCGGCGGCACCGGCGGCACCGGCGGACCCGAAGGCGACCTGACGCTGCGCGTGCCCGGCGAGGCCTACGAGGAGGCGCTCGTCTCCCTGGCCGACCTCGGTGACCGCTCCGACCTGGAACGCTCGGTGGAGGACGTCACCGAGGAGATCGCCGACGTCGAGAGCCGCATCGAGTCCTCCGAGACCGCGCTGGAGTCGCTGCGCGGTTACCTGGAGGAGGCGGAGGACGTCGACGACCTGCTCCGGGTGGAGCGGGAGATCCAGGACCGTCAGGCGTCCCTGGAGTCCTTCCAGGCGCGGCTGGAGGCGTTGCGCGACCGGACGTCGTACTCCACGGTGCACCTGTCGCTGCGACCGCCCGCCACCTACCTGGAGGAACGCCCCGACGACGAGTCGATCGGGTTCCTGGGCGGTTGGGAACGGGGCCTGCGCGCCCTCGTGTCGTTGGGCGAGGGGGTGGCCGTGCTCGTGGGCTGGCTGCTGCCGTTCGCACTCGTGGCGACGGTGCTCGGGGCCGGGCCGTTCTGGTGGTGGCGCCGTCACCGTCGGCGGACCCCCGGGGCGGACGCACGGGCCGAGGGTCGGCGCTCGTGGATGCGTCCCCGGCGGAACCGGGCGACCATGCCCACCGGGACGACCGCGACGGACGACGCGCCGTCGGCGCGGGGCCAGGAGCACGACGCCGCCGACGCGGGGGACGGTCCATCGGGTACCGACGACGCCGTGGACGACGAAGGCGGAGCGGGCCCCGAGGATCGGCCCTCCCCCTGACCACGGACACGCCGACGCCCGGCTCCCCTTTCCGGGGCCGGGCGTCGGCGTGGAGACGGCGGGACCGCTAGTGCGCGGTCTCCTCGTGCACGAAGGCCGTGAGGCGCTCCAGCACGGTCGGGTCGGTGCTGGGCAGCACACCGTGGCCCAGGTTGAAGATGTGGCCGTCGGCGGCGCGCCCGCGCGAGAGGATGTCGCGCGTACGGTCGGCGACCACCTCCCAGGGGGCGAACAGGGTGGCGGGGTCCAGGTTGCCCTGCAACGCGGTGCCCGGCTGGACCCGCTGGGCGGCCTTGTCCAGCGGCACCCGCCAGTCGACGCCGACGACGTCGGCTCCGGCCTCGCTGAGCAGACTCAGCAACTCGCCGGTGCCCACACCGAAGTGGATGCGCGGCACCTCGTACTCGCCGAGCTGGCCGAGGATCCACGACGTGTAGGGCAGGACCGAGGCGCGGTAGTCCTCCGCGCTCAGTGCGCCGACCCAGGAGTCGAACAGCTGCACCGCGCTGGCGCCGGCCTCGATCTGGGTGCGCAGGAAACCGAGCGTGATGGAGGCCAGACGGCGCATGAGCTCGTCCCACAGCTCCGGCTCGCCGTACATGAGCGCCTTGGTGTGCTCATGGTTCTTGGAGGGTCCGCCCTCGATGAGGTAGGAGGCCAGGGTGAACGGCGCACCGGCGAAACCGATGAGCGGCTTGTCGCCGAGTTCGCCGACGAGCTGTCCGACCGCCTCGGTGACGTAGGGGACGTCATCGGGTTCGAGGTCGCGCAGTCGCTTGATGTCACCGGCGCCGCGGATCGGGTCCTCGACCACGGGGCCGACCCCGGGCTTGATGTCGAGGTCGATGCCGATGGCCTTGAGCGGGACGACGATGTCGCTGAAGAAGATCGCGGCGTCGACGTCGTACCGGCGCACCGGCTGCAGCGTGATCTCGGTGATCAGGTCGGGGCGCGCACACGACTCCAGCATCGGCACGTCGGCGCGGACCCGTCGGTACTCGGGCAGGGAACGCCCGGCCTGGCGCATGAACCACACCGGGGTGTGGGACACCGGAAGGCGCCGGCAGGCACGAAGGAATGGAGAGTCTTGAAGCGTCACACCTAGAATCGTGCCATGCCCGTGCCGGTGCTCTCACTCGGATCACCGAGGAAGTCCGGCGGCGGCCGTGAACGACCGAGGACGGCCCCGGAGGAACCCGGGGGCGGATTCGGGCGAGATCCGGCCGGGTCGTCGGGCGCGCGGTCCCAAGATCATCACAAAACACCGACACGCCGGTGGAACTGCGACCGCGCACCGGTGACTCGTGCCACCGTCGACCCGTGCCCACCATCACATCATTCGGCGGGACGTGTCCCGACGACCCCCGCCAGGACGTGATCACCACAATATGAAGGCTGACGTTTCCACCATGCCCGATGTCGGTAGCGCCGAGAACGCGCATGAGACGTTCCGGCGAGCGGTCGAGGCCCTGCGCTCCCCTCTTCTGCGACCCGAGTTGGCCGTCCGGGAGATCCCCCCGCCCCAGCGACTGGCCCCGCACTCCGCCGCCGTCTCGGCCGAGGTGACCGTCCACGGCGAGGAGATCGCCTGGGGACGGTTGATCGTCCTGTACGACCCCGAGAACACCCGGGACTGGCCCGGTCCCTTCCGGGTGGTGTGCCAGGCCAACTCCGAACTGGAGTCGGAGATCGCGACCGACCCCCTTCTGGGACCGGTCGCCTGGAGCTGGCTCACCGACGCCCTGGAGTCCGGGGGTGCCACCCATCACACGTTGAGCGGGACGGTCACCCGGGCCACCACCGAGGGGTTCGGCACCAAGGCCCACGAGGGCGCGACCACCGAGGTGGAGATGCGCGCCTCGTGGACCCCGGAGTCGGACGACCTGACCCCGCACGTGAACGCGTGGCTGGCCCTGCTCGCCTCGGCCTCGGGACTGCCGCCCCTGGACGTCACGGACATCGCCCGCCAACGTTCGCGTCCCTGAACGGTCCGCGGGCCGGGCGGTCGGCGCCGTCCGCGCGCCTCCGGCCCCGCGGGCCCCGCATGACATCGCCGTCCGCGCACCCGTCTTCAGGCACCGCGCGCACGCCGAACGAGGAACGCCGCGCGGCGCCACGGAACGGTCCGTATCCGCGTTCGGTGGCCACAGCGCATACCGTAGTGGTGTGGCGAACGCGTTGAACTCCAAGACAGACCCCCGCGAACCCGATAACGACGACTCGGAGAGGGCACCTCTCCTGCGGGAACCACGCGAGGGCCTGCCCGAGGTCACGGCGGATCCCGACACCCTCGCGGGTGTCGTCGCGGCGCTCGGCGCCGGTTCCGGACCCGTCGCGGTCGATGCGGAGCGCGCCTCCGGCTACCGGTACGGGCAGCGCGCCTATCTGGTCCAGCTGCGCCGTGAAGGCTCCGGATCGGCGCTCATCGACCCGATCGCCTGCCCTGATCTGGGTGAGGTCGACGCCGCCATGGGCGGCGCCGAGGTGGTCCTGCACGCGGCGCACCAGGACCTGCCGTGCCTGTCCGAGGTCAACCTGCGCCCCTCACGCCTGTTCGACACCGAACTGGCCGGACGGCTGCTGGGCTACCAGCGGGTCGGCCTGGGGTTCATGGTGGAGCGGCTGCTGGACGTCCGTCTGGCCAAAGAGCACTCCGCCGTGGACTGGTCGCAGCGGCCCCTGCCCGAGGACTGGCTGCGTTACGCGGCCCTCGACGTGGAGATCCTCATCGAGCTGCGGGACGCCCTGGAGGCGGAGCTGGAGGAGAGCGGGAAGCTGGAGTGGGCGCACGAGGAGTTCGCCTCGGTGCTGGCCGCCCCGCCCAAGGAGCCCAGGACCGATCCCTGGCGGCGCACCTCGGGCATCCACAAGGTCCGCAACCAGCGTTCCCTGGCCGCCGTGCGCGAGCTCTGGTACGAGCGCGACCGCATCGCCCAGGAGCGCGACACCTCGCCGGGCCGGGTCCTGCCGGACGCGGCCATCGTGGAGGCGGCGACGGCGATGCCGCGCGGCTCCACCGAGCTCACCCGGATCCGCCAGTTCGGCATCAAGTTGGCCCGGCGCTACGTCGCCACCTGGATCAAGGCGATCGACCGGGCGCGGGAGATGGCCCAGGCCGACCTGCCGCGCCCCAACGCCCCCGGTGACGGCCCTCCCCCGGTGAACCGGTGGGCGGATCGCGCCCCCGAGGCCGCACGCCGTCTGGAGGCGGCGCGGTCGACTGTGACGAGGATCGCGGAGGAGGTGGTCATGCCGACGGAGAACCTCCTGTTGCCGGACAGCGTCAGAAGGTTGGCGTGGGCACCGCCACAGACCGTGGATCCGGACTCGGTGGGCGCGTTCCTACGCTCACGCGGCGCCCGGAACTGGCAGGTGGGGCTCACTTCGGAGGCCTTGACAGAGGCTCTGCGCGAAGCGGATCAGGCGTAACATTTACCCCCTTCTGTCACTTTGAATCCCGACGTGACCGAAGTCACCACCCTTCAGAGGCGGTTCACGCCTGTTCCGTAGCCCGGTGTCCGATTAAGTTATAGAAACGTGCTCCGGATCGTCAGGGGCGCGTGATCTTTCCGACGGGTGTGTACCGAACCGTGGGCCCGGAAGGCCCCGGTACGTGATCAGGGAAAAGTGGTGAGTCTGCTTGTCGTTCTGGCGTGCGTTGCTGCGCGGGGCCGGGTTGACGCGTTCCGCCGAGGTCGAGCCGGCCGACGTCACCTCGCAGGATTCCTCCGATCGCACGGAACGTCTCGAGGAACGCGAGGCGGACTCCGGGTTCCACCGGGCCGCCGTACCCGAGCAGGTCCCGGCGTCGGCCGCCGGTGTGCCCGCGGGCGGGATCCCCGCCCTGCCCAAGCGGACCACCCGGTCCGCCGGTGCGGCCTCGGAACAGGGCTCGGATTCGCGCACGCCCTCTCCCGGCATGCGCGCCGCCGCCCTGGAGCGCACACTGCAGTCCCTGGTGGAGCGTCTGGGCACCGAGCACCCCGACACCATCACCGCCCGCAACAACCTCGCGACCAAGTACGCGCAGATGGGGCGGCGCCAGGCGGCGGTGCAGCAATTCGAGCTGGCGCTCGACGAGGCGGTCGCGGTCTACGGCGAGGAGCACCCGCGCACCGAGATCATCCGGGAGAACCTGGCCTGGGCCTTCGAGGACGCGGGCCGTCCCGCCGACGCGGCGGGCCAGTGGGAGATCCTGCTCGGTCAGCGCGAGAGCCAGTTCGGTGCGGCCGACGAGGACACCGTGGAGGCGCGTATGCGTCTGGCCGTCTGCTACCGCCGCAGTGGCCGCGTGGACGCCTCCGTGGCCCACTACGAGCGGGCGATCGAGGACGTGGCCTCCACCCAGCGCCGCGAGGAGCTGCGTCTGGGTCTGAGCGCCGCGCAGAGCATGGCCGGTCGCTACGAGGAGGCCATCTCCCAGCTCCGCATGGTGCTGTCCGCCCGCCGTCGCCGACTCGGCAAGGGACACCTGGACACCCTGGCGGTGCACCACCGGCTGGGCCGGGCCCACACTCAGGCCGGCCGCGCCGACGAGGCCGTGGAGGTGCTGCGGGAGGCCTACCGGGTCGCGCTGAACTCCTCCGGGGACCCGGAGGTGCGCCGGCTGACGCTGCGCCTTCGGCGGGACCTGGCCGGTGCCTACAACGCCGCCGGTCGCCACCGTGAGGCCGACGCCCTGCTCTGAGAAGCGTCGCGCGAGGGCCGGGGATCCCGTGGGGGTCCCCGGCCCTCGGCGTTCACGGGCCCCACCCGAGACGGCCCGCCGGCCGGGCTCCGCCACCACCCACGACGACCCCGTGCTCGGAGCACGGCCCCGATGAAAGGATTCCTCCGGATCCGCCCGTCGGCGTCCGTCGACGGCGGCCCTCGCACCGACCGCACCGCACGACCGGAGTGGACCATGCTCGAACTCAGCCCCGAGGAGATCCGCTCCTCGTTCGTCAACTGCCCCAAGGGCGAGACCCGACGGATGCACCTGCCCACCACGATGCCGCTCCTGGACTGGGAGGACACCGACTTCCTGGGGTGGGTCGACCCCAAGGCGCCGAACCGCGCCTACCTGGTCGTCGACGCGGGGGAACACCCGATCGGGGTCGCCCTGCGACTCCCCAACGGGAACCGCACCACCGACTACTTCACGTCGATGACGTGCTCGTTCTGCGTGACCGTGCACCCCGCCGGGGGCGTGCGCCTGTTCAGCGCGCCCAAGCCCGGGAAGGCCGGGCGGCAGGGGGACACGGTCGGCCTGTACGTGTGCGCCGACCTCGCCTGTCCGCTCTATGTGCGGGGCAAGCGGGAGTCGGCGCTGATCCAGCCCGCGGAGACCATCACCCGGGAGGAGCGTGTCCAGCGGCTGCGCGTCAACGTCGACCGCTTCGCCACGAGGTTCCTGCGCAGCGCGGACTGAGCGCGGGCCGGTTCCACCGCCCGGGCGTCGATCACGTACGTGTCCCCCGGAGAGCGGCGGGTTCCGCCGGGCCTCCGAGGGCACCCGAGGACCCGCCGAGGACCGGCATGCTCCGGTGCGGGCGGGGTAGGCCCACCGTCCGGAGGGGACCCGGGGCATCCGTCGCGTGCGGGGCGACGCTTTCGAGCACCGGCGGCCGTGCGCACCGCGGTCCCGGTGCGGCGGTGTCCCCGTGTCACAGGAGAACGGCGTCGCTCCCGCCGCGGCGGTGTCCGTGGTCTCCGACACCGCCGGGAGAAAGGCGCCTCACTTCCGCCGAAGTCACCGGCCCCGCCACTCGCACTATTTGTTACCGGCGAGTAGCATGACCCCATACAGTCCACCCACGCGTGAAGAAGGAGGGGCCATCGTGTCGCGCACCGCCCGCGAAGTCGTGTTCGTCGACGGGGTCCGCACCCCGTTCGGCAAGTCAGGCAAGGGCCTCTACGCCGAGACGCGCGCCGACGACCTCGTCGTCCGCGTCATCCGCGAACTGATGCGTCGCAACCCGGGCCTGCCCCCGGAGCGTGTCGACGAGGTCGCCATCGCCGCCACCACCCAGATCGGCGACCAAGGCCTGACCCTCGGGCGCACCGCCGCGATCCTCGCCGGGCTGCCGCGCAGCGTCCCCGGTTACTCCATCGACCGCATGTGCGCCGGCGCGCTCACCGCCGCGACCACCGCCGGCGCGGGCATCTCCTTCGGCGCCTACGACGTCGTGATCGCCGGCGGCGTCGAGCACATGGGCCGGCACCCCATGGGCGAGGGTGTCGACCCCAACCCCCGGATCATCTCCGAGAAGCTGGTCGACCCCTCCGCCCTGGTCATGGGCAACACCGCCGAGAACCTGCACGACCGGTTCCCGAGCATCACCAAGGAGCGCGCCGACGCCTACGCGGTGCGCAGCCAGGAGAAGGTCGCCAAGGCCTACGCCGACGGCAGGATCCAGCCCGACCTGGTCGAGACCTTGGTGCGCTCGGCGGAGAAGGGCTTCGGTCTGGCCACGCAGGACGAGCCGCCGCGCCCCGGCACCACCATGGAGTCGCTCGCCGCCCTCAAGACGCCGTTCCGCGCCCACGGCAACGTGACGCCCGGTAACGCCGCCGGCCTCAACGACGGTGCCACCGGCACGCTGCTCATGGCCGAGGAGGTCGCCGAGGAGCTGGGGCTGGACGCCAAGATGCGTCTGGTCGACTTCTCCTTCACCGGCGTCGAGCCCGAGGTCATGGGCGTGGGACCGGTTCCGGCCACCGAGAAGCTCTTCGCCCGCCAGGGCATCTCGATCGACGACGTCGGTCTGATCGAGATCAACGAGGCCTTCGCCGTCCAGGTGCTCGCCTTCCTGGAGCACTTCGGCATCGCCGACGACGACGCCCGGGTCAACCCGTGGGGCGGTGCGATCGCCGTGGGACACCCGCTCGCCTCCTCGGGCGGGCGCCTGATGATGCAGCTCGCGCGACAGTTCGCCGAGCGTCCCGACGTCCGTTACGGCATCACCACCATGTGCGTGGGTCTGGGCATGGGCGGGACCATCCTGTGGGAGAACACGAACTACGAGGGGGGCAAGTAAGCATGGCCACCGAAGAATCCCGCCTTTCGCCCTCCGGCGTCCTCGGCGGAGACGCCTCGCGCCACGGTTCCATCACGGAGCTGTTCGCGGACGAGGTCGTCACCAAGGCGATCGCCCGTGACGTGGAGCTCCCCTACGGTGCGGGCACCGCGGTCCTCATCACCCTGGACAACGGGCACGACCACACCAAGCCGAACACCTTCGGCCCCGGTGGCCTGCTCAGCCTGGACGCCGCGATCGAGGCCGCCAAGGCGCGCACCGACATCGTGGCCGTGGCCGTCACCGGCAAGCCCTTCATCTTCGCGGTCGGCGCCGACCTCACCGGCGTCCCCGCGATCCAGAATCGGGAACAGGCCGAGGCCATCGGCAAGCTGGGACACGACGTGTTCCGCAAGCTCGGCGAGCTGGACGTGCCGACCTTCGCGTTGGTCAACGGGGCCGCCATGGGCGGTGGCGTCGAGGTGGCGCTGCACTGCACCTACCGCACGGTCTCCTCCGGTGTGCCGGCCTTCGCGCTCCCCGAGGCCTTCCTCGGTCTGGTCCCCGGCTGGGGCGGCACCTACCTGCTGCCGAACCTCATCGGCGCCGAGAAGGCGCTCAAACTCATCGTCGACAACCCTCTCGCCCAGAACAAGATGATCAAGGGCGAGAAGGTCTTCGAGATGGGGATCGCGGACGCGATCTTCGCGCCCGCCGACTTCGTCGAGGAGTCCCTGCGGTGGACCGCCAAGGTCCTCAAGGGCGACATCGAGGTCGAGCGTGCCGAGGTCGACAAGGGTGAGGCCTGGGACAACGCGGTCAACATGGCCCGCTTCGTCGTCGAGGGCAGGCTGCACGGCGCCGCGCCGGCACCGGCCCGCGCCGTCGAGCTTGTGGGCGCGGCCAAGACCGCCACCCGGGACGAGGCCTTCGACGCCGAGGACCAGGCGCTGGCCGACCTCATCATGAGCCCCGAGCTCAAGGCCGGCCTGTACGCGTTCGACCTCGTGCAAAAGCGTGCCAAGCGTCCGGCCGGTGCCCCCGACAAGTCGCTGGCCCGCAAGGTCACCAAGGTCGGTGTCGTGGGCGCCGGGCTGATGGCGGGTCAGCTGGCGCTGCTGTTCGCGCGCCGCCTGGACGTGCCGGTCGTCATGACCGACCTGGACCAGGACCGTCTGGACCAGGGTGTTGCCTACGTCCACGGCGAGGTCGACAAGCTCCTCGCGAAGGGGCGCGTCAACCAGGACAAGGCCAACCACCTCAAGGCCCTGGTCACCGGCTCGCTGACCAAGGACGCCTTCGCGGACGCCGACTTCGTCATCGAGGCGGTCTTCGAGAGGATGGACATCAAGCGGCAGGTGTTCGCCGAGGTGGAGGCCGTGGTCTCCCCCGAGGCGATCCTGGCCACGAACACCTCCTCGCTCTCGATCACCGAGATGGCGTCCGGCCTCCGGCACCCCGAGCGGGTCGTGGGCTTCCACTTCTTCAACCCTGTCGCGGTCCTGCCGCTGCTGGAGATCGTCCGCGGTGAGAAGACCGACGACGCCTCCCTGGCCACGGCCTTCGCGGTCGCCAAGACACTGAAGAAGACGTCGGTGCTCTGCAAGGACGCCCCGGCGTTCGTGGTCAACCGTCTGCTCACCCTGTTCATGGGCGAGGTGCTGAGCGCCGTGGGCGAGGGCACCGAGCCCGAGGTCGCCGACCGCGCGGTCGCGCCTCTGGGCCTGCCGATGTCGCCGCTCATGCTGCTCCAGCTGGTCGGTCCGGCCGTGGGTCTGCACGTCGCCGAGACCCTGCACGAGGCGTTCCCCGAGCGCTTCGCGGTCTCGCCGCAGTTGAAGGCCGTGGTCGAGGCCGGGCGGACGGAGATCTTCGCCCCCGACCTCACCATCGACCCCGAGGTCAAGGAACTCCTCAAGGGCGGCGACTCCCCCTCCGAGGAGAAGGAGATCCTGGACCGGGCCCTGCGCGCCCTGGCCAAGGAGATCCGCCTGATGCTGGACGAGGGTGTCGTGGCCGAGGCCGCCGACATCGACCTGTGCCTGATCACCGGCGCCGGTTGGCCCTTCCACACCGGCGGCATCACTCCGTACCTGGACAAGGTCGGTGTGTCCACCGAGGTGAACGGCAAGCCGTTCCACGAGGGCGCGCCGCAGGCCCTCTAGGTTCGATCCGCACGCCGGGGCCCGGTCTTTTCCGTGAGGGAGGCCGGGCCCCGCGCGTGTACGGGCCCCTCGGGCGTTCCGTGCGCACGTACCGAGGGTCGGGTGGCCCGGAACGGGTGCGGACCGGCTGTGGGCCGCCTGGCGCTCTCTCGGCCCGTGCGTTCTCGATCACGACGCCGAGGGCCACGTCACCGACGGGCGACAGGCGGCAGGCGGCAGGCGGCAGGCGGCAGGCGGCAGGCGGCAGGCGGCAGGCGGCACATCGTGCCCGCCACCGCACGCACGACACCACGGAACCGCCCCACGACCGTCTCGACGTGCCGTGGGGCGGAGGGGCGGCGCGGGTGCGGTCAGGTGCCCGCGGGGAGGCGCTCGCGATCCTTCTCCACGGTGGCCGGGGGCGCTTCCTCCTCCTCGCCGCCCTCGGAGATGCCGATCCGGTCGTGGAGTCGGCGCAGCGGTCGTGGCAGCCACCAGTTCCGGTCGCCGAGCAGGCGCATGGTGGCCGGCACCATGATCGCGCGCACCAGGGTGGCGTCCACCAGCACGGCGATCGCCAGTCCGACCCCGATGATCTTCAGGAACAGCAGACCGGAGGTGCCCATCGCCAACAGGACCACGCCCAGCAGCAGGGCGGCGCTGGTGATGATCCGTCCCGTGCGTTGCAGGCCGAGCGCCACCGAGGCGGTGTTGTCGCCGCTGCGCAGGTACTCCTCGCGTACCCGGCTGAGCAGGAACAGTTCGTAGTCCATCGCCAGGCCGAACGACACGATGGTGATGAGCACCAGGTAGGTCGGGTCGATGGTGCCGACCGCCTCGAAACCGAGCAGGGCGGCGAAGTACCCCTCCTGGAAGCCCCAGATCACCACGCCCAGGGAGGCGCCCAGAGACAGGGCGCCCATGAGCACGGCCTTGACCGGCAGCACGATCGATCCGAAGGCGAGGAAGAGCAGGAACAGGGTGGAGCCGATGACGAACGCGATGGTGGTGGGCGCGTTGTCGACGATGGCGTCGAGGTTGTCCATCTGCATGGCGGCCACACCGCCCACGAGGGTCTCCTCGGCGCCGTCCGGGGCCGGTTCGGCCCGCACGTCCCGCACGAGCCGTTGGGTCTCGGGGTCGTCGGTGGCGCCCTGGTAGGCGACCTCGACGTGGGTGACGTCCGCACCGGTGCGTTCCACGGAGGCGCGCACGGCTCCGGGCAGATCCTCCAGACGCTCGACGTACTCCTCCAGGGCCTCCTCGGCGGGCGCGCCCACGACGGCCAGGTGCAGCCGTCCGACCTGTCCGGCGGGGAAGTCCTGCTCCATGGCCTCCGTGCCGATCCGGGACGGCGCGTCGGTGGGCAGGTAGCGCTGGTCGGTGGAGCCGAACTGGGTGGCGGCGAGCCCGGAGGTGAAGGCCACCAGCACGCAGAGCACGGCCACGAGCGAGACGGCCGGGCCGCGCATGACGGTGCGCGCCAGCCGGGCCCAGGCGCCCGCGTTCTCGTCGAGTGTCCCGGTGACCGTGCGGCGCGGCAGCGGCAGCCTCATCCGGTCGATCCGATGGCCCACCACCGACAGCAGTGCCGGCAGGAACACGAGGGCGGCGATGAGGTCGAAGACGACGACGGCGATGCCGCCCCAACCGATGGACTGCAGGATGGGCTGGGGGAAGAACAGCAGGCCGGCGAAGGCGATGCCGACGGTGACGCCGGAGAAGGCGACGGTGCGTCCGGCGGTGTCCACCGTGCGGCGCACCGCGTCGCGGACGTCCCGTCCCCGGTTCAGCTCCTCACGGAAGCGGCTGACCATGAACAGCCCGTAGTCGATCGCCAGTCCCAGCCCCAGCAGCGTGGCCACGTTGATGGCGAAGACGGAGACCTCGGTGACGTGGGTGAGGGCGCGCAGGACGGTGAGGGAGCCGAGGATGGCGAGACCGCCGACGGCCAGGGGCACCAGGCCCGCGATGAGTCCGCCGAAGATCAGGACGAGGAGGAGCAGAAGGAGGGGCAGGGTGACCAGCTCGGCCCGGACGATGTCGGTCTCGGCCGTCGCGGACAGCTCGTGTTCGACCGCGATGGGGCCGCCCAGGTGGGTCTGGAGGGGACCGGCCTCCAGGGCGGCGGCCGCCTCCTCGTACTGGTGCAGCCGTTCCTCGTGGGTCTGGCCGGTGAGGGTGATCGGCATGTACGTGGCGTGCATGTCCTCGGACACGAGCATGCCGCGTTCGACGTCGTCGAGTTCCTCGTCGAGGTAGATGTCGTGGTCGGCGACGACGTCCTCGGGCAGGTCGTCGGCGATGCGCTGCACGGCCTGGGCGAAGGTGGGGTTGTCGACCTGGATCTCGGCACTGCGGAAGACCGCGATGATGTCGATGTCGGCGTGGCCCAGTTCGTCCTGGAGCACGTCCATGGCCTGGGAGGACTCCGACCCCGGGTCCTCGAACCCGCTCTCGCTGACGTCCTGGAAGACGCCGAGCCCCCAGACGACCGAGACGACCGCGAAGAGCCCGGTCAGGGCCAGCACCCACCCTCTGCCGCGGTGGGCTCCGAGCCCCAGTCGGCCGAAGAACCCCGTATCCGTCGACATAACCGTTCCTCCGAGCGAACATGGATCATGTTCGTTAACACCGTTTGCTAACGGTGTTCACTTAAGCGTGCGCCCATTACGATGTCAATGTCGTCGACATGAACAGAGCGGCGCCACGGATACGGCGCCGGGACGGGGTGTACCGCTGAAGATGACGAAATCGCCGGTCACAAGCGACCCGACGGCCGGGGGCACGCTCAGCCGCCGTGATCGTGTGCGCGAGGCCACACTGACCGAGATCAAGTCGATCGCCCGCCGGCACCTCGTGGAGCAGGGCGTGGCCGGGGTCTCCCTGCGCGCCATCGCCCGCGAGATGGGCATGACCGCGCCGGGTCTGTACCGCTACGTCCCGGGCATCGACGCGCTGCTGGTGATCATCACGGCGGACATGTTCGACGAGTTGGCCGAGGCGGTGGCCGCCGCCGACGCCTCGGCGCCACCCGAGGACACCGAACTGCGCCTGCACTCCGCGCTGCGCGCCTTCCGGATCTGGGCCATCACCCATCCGGCCGAGTTCTCGGTGATGTTCGGCCCCCGGACCCGACTCGACCCGGACGCGGACATCACCCCCGCCCTGGAGGCGGGCAACCGTTTCGGCTCCACGTTCTTCGCCCTGTGCGACCGCCTGCTACAGGAGAAGGACATCCCCCTCCCCCGGGACGAGGACATCGACCCCGAACTCACCGCCGAACTGCGCTCCTTCGCCGACACGGTGGGGCTGTCCGCGCACGACGTGCCGGTGGGCGCGGCGCTGGTGCTCACGCGTTGCTGGATCCGGATCTACGGCGTGGTGTGCATGGAGGTGTTCCAGCACCTGGGATTCGTCGTCAACGACATGGAACCTTTCTTCGAGGCCGAGCTTCAGAACCTCATGACCGGCCTCGGTGTGCGTTACCTCCCGGGTGAAGGGAAAGGGGACCCCGTCACCGACCCGGCCGGTTGACCCATACTGGAGTCTTGGGGCCACTGTCCGATACGTGGGTACGAATCGGACATGCCCTTTCCGTGTCGGCGCGATGACGAGGATGGCCCCGTGGAGAACCGAAGCGGCGACGAGGCTTCCGGGGACGCCTTCCCCTCGCCGGACCGGCACGGCGCACGTCCCGCGCACACCGCGGAGCCCACCGGATCGCAGGATCCGCGTACCGCGCCGTCCGGCCCCGGCGGCGGCCCCGGCGGCGGTCCGGCCCCGCAGACGAACGCGCCGCCCCACGCCTCGCCCGCGGACGCACCGCCGCCCGCGCCCGGGTCCGCCGCACCGCGGGGACACCCGCCCACGAACGCCGCTCCGCGCCCGGGCGCGGGACGGCCCCCGCACCACGGCCCGGCCGTGCCGGAGGGACCCGGCATCGCCCCCTCGACGGCGGGGGCGCCCTCGGCCCCGCCCCGGAGACCCGTGCCACCTCCTCCGTGGAGACCCCACACCCCCCAGGGACCGTACGTCGGGCCACGGCCACCGGGCCCCGGGGGACACCCCGT
>NZ_QOCZ01000221.1 GCF_018207095.1 Nocardiopsis sp. MG754419
TCTCGCGTCCGTGAGGGGGCACCTGGGCGGTGCGGCTTTCGGGCGCGGGGCGTTCATCGGGCACCGGAGCGGCGACGAAGATCCGACCTTGAGGGTTCTCGGCGCGCTCGGGGGTGGGCTGGACCGGCGCGGGCTCGCCTTGGGCGCCGAGGGCGGTGGCGGTCGCGTGACGGTGGTCCTCGGCCCCGGACGGGCCGGGGTCGACGGGTTCCGCCGTGTCGGCGGCGGGGAGCGGCTCCGCGGCGAGGCGGGCGACATCGGGGAACTCCCGCTCCTCGGGGCGCTCCTCGTCATCGGAGAACGGGTCCGGGGCCTCGGGTAGCCCCTCTTCGGGTCCCTCCGGACGCGACTCCGTCTTCCGCGGGGTCAGGGGGGCATGCGTCCCCTGTTCCCAGGGCTGCTGGGCGTCGGCGTGACGGAGGTCGATGCCGCCCGGCACGGGCCCCGGCCACCGCTCCGACGCCGCCTCCCGGCTCACGGCCGGAGCCGGTTCGGGCTCGGGCTCGGGTTCGGGCTCGGGTTCGGGCTCGATCACGGGCGTCGTGGCGGCGTTCGCCACCGCGGCGCTCGGCCCGCCCGCCCCGGTCGCCGGGCTCGGGTCCTCGGTACCCACCCGGGCCGGTCCGGTCTGCCCCGCACCGTCCTCGTCCGGGGCCGGATCCACGTCGACCCCACCCGCGGGTGTGTCCATCGCGCGGGGCCGCGGGTCGAGCCAGTCCTGGAGCAGGGCGAGGCGGTCGGCGAAGGTGATGGCCTCGGGGATCCCTCGTTCACGTAGGCGGTCGGCCAGCGCGTCGCCGCCCTCCTCCCGCAGGACGGTGACCAGGCGATCGGCGAGGGTGTGGTGGTCGTCCGGGTCCGGAGTCGTGAAGGGAGCGTGCCGGCCGGGTTCGTCGCCCGGGGGCCCGAAGACCAGGTGTGGCCCGTCCGGGACGCCCAGAACCGGGTCGTAGGTGGAGAAGGACCAGCTCCAGCCGGCGGCGGGAATGGCCGCGTCCGGGGTGAGGATGTCGTGCAGGATCCGGTGCACGCCCCACAGGAAGCGGAGCTGGGTGGCCTGCCACAGGTCGGCCCGTTCGGGGTCCAGGGTGACGTGCACGGGCCGCTCGGGGTGGGCCAGGACACGGGCGATGGCTCCGGCGAGCAGCGGCCGGTCGCCGATCCGCGTGTCGGCGGCGCGGCGGTCACGGGTGCGGACGGCTCCGGGCGCCGCGGTGTGCTCCCAGGGTTCGGGGGCCGGCAGGGTGCGCATGGTGGCCCAGCCGGGGGTGGGTGGTCTGCTCTGCCCGGGCCGGGTGTTGGGGTTCTCGTGCAGGGAGAGGATGCGCGACAGGGTCAGTCCGCGGGTGGGACCCACGATCGCCCAGGCGTGGGCGTCGCGGACGTCGCCGGGCCACCGGTAGACCAGGGCGCTCTGCCCGTCGGGGTAGTGGTGCGCCCACAGGGTCTCGGGGTAGTCGCCGGGGTCGACGCCGGGCAGGGCGGACCGGTAGTCGGCGGTGAGGGCCGGGAGCAGGTGGTCGCGCCAGGATCGCAGGGCCGGCCGGTCGCCTTCGGGCAGGGAGGTGGCGGCGGGTCCGGGACCGACCCGGCCGAGGAGCGTGGGTTCGGCCCAGGCGAAGTGGATCTGCTGGTAGGGCCCGGTGTCGGCGCCCGAACGCCTGTCGGTCGACTCTGTGCTCTCGGGCAAGGGGCCCCTCCCACGGGTTCGCGGACCGTCCGGTGTGTGGCCCGTCCGGCCTCACGCTTCCCTACGGAAGGTATCCGCCGCAAGCGACAGGAAACCGCAGAAGCGGCGTTATGAACGCTTTCGCGACGTTTGCACCGATTGCGAAGATCCGGGGTTCCGCGGGTCCGGGCGGAACCTCCGGCGGGAGGGGGCGACGCGCACGTTCAGTGGACGGCGGTGAGCCGCGCGTGCTGCTCGGTGGACAGGCGCAGGTCGGTGGCCTCCAGGGCCTCGTCGAGTTGGGCGAGGGAGCTGACCCCGACCAGCGGCACGATGGCGGGGTCGTGGTCCATCAGCCAGGCGAGGACGACCTGGTTGCGGGTCGCCCCGGTCTCCCCGGCGACCTCGTCGAGCACCGCGAGTCGCGCGGAGGTCCCCGGGTGGTCGTAGGCGTACTCCAGGGGGCGGTCGGGCCGCGTGTAGGCGCCGGACAGCAGGGAGGTGTAGACGACCAGTGTGTGCTCACGACCGTCCTTCGCCTCGGCCCGGACGAAGTCGAGCAGGTCGGGCGTGACGTGCATGTGCCCGCCGGCCAGCAGAGGCACCCCGGCACGCGGTTGCAGGTAGCTGTAGCGGTACTGCAGTACGCGCGGGCGCGGCCACCCGTGCGTCGCGGTCGCGGCGCGGGCCCGCTCCAACCGCCAGGTGTGGTGGTTGCTCATGCCGAGTTCGCCCACGGCCCCCTGGGAGACGAGCTCCGCGAAGGCGCCCATGGTCTCCTCGATCGGGGTACGGGGATCCTCACAGTGGGCGTAGAGGACGTCGAGGGTGTCCATGCCCAGGCGCCGGCGGCTGCGTTCCGCCGCGGTGGCCACGGCCCGTGCGGACAGGCCCTCCGGGGCCTTCTCCCCCGTCTCGGAGACGGTGGGCTGGGCTCCGAGTTTGGTGGCGATGACGACCTCGTCGGTGACGCCGCGCTCGCGACGCCACCGCCCCAGCAGGGTCTCGCTCTCGTGGCCCTGTCCTCCGTCCACCCAGAACTGGTAGCAGTCGGCGGTGTCGATGAACGTGCCTCCGGCGTCGACGAAGCGGTCGAGCAGCGCCAGGGAGGTGTCGGGGTCGGTGGTGCTGCCGAACTGCATCGCGCCCAGGCACAGGGCGCTGACACGGCGGTCGCCGAGGGTGGTGTGGCGCATCAGCCGATCTCCTTCACGGTGCCGTCGGTCGGGGTCATGGTGGTGTCGATGGGGGCCGCCTCGCCCGCGGCCACCGTCGAGGGGCTCGGGATCGAGGAGCGAGGGTCCCCCTCGGATGCGGGTTCCGGGAGGAGTTCGGGGTGGTCGGCCAGCACCCCGAGGTAGTAGTCGATCTTGTGCCGGATGGCCTCCTGGCGCTCCCGTAACCGGTCGATGTGGGCGCTGAGCCGGTGTTGGTGGCTCTGGAGCACCTCCACCCGCGCGGGAATGGTGTGGTCTCCCTCGCGGACCAGTTCGGCGAACTCGCGCAGCCGGGCGATGGGCATGTCGGTGTCGCGCAGGCACCGCACCAGGTGGAGGAGTTCCACGTCGTCGGCGCGGTATCGGCGGTGTCCGCCGGGCGCACGGTCGACCCGGCGCAGCAGGCCGGCCTTCTCGTAGTAGCGGAGTGTGTCCAGGGTGAGGTCGAACCGTTGGGCGATCTCACCGGGGGTGAAGTAGTCCTTCATGGGACAGAGCATGGGACCTGGAGTGCGCTCCAGGTCAAGACCTCGGTGGAAATCGGCCGAGGAACGCCGGCACGGAAGTGCGTGCAAGCAGTGTCGGGGCGCCCTGGACCAGGGCTTTCACCGGTGAGTGGCAGTCCGGGAAGGACCGCGGTCGTTCCGGTTCAGGGACACGACCGACCCGACCCGGGACATGGTGGGACGGGCGCGGGGACGCGACCGGCCCCGGTCCAGGGCGGCTCTCGAACCCGGCACAGTGGGGACCACGATCGGTCGTGGTCAGTCGTTGCTGCCGCTGATGGCCCCCACGACCGCCGCGGTGAGGTCCTGGATGATCTCCTCCTCACCGACCTCGGGGTGTTCGAGCCACCACTCCCCCGCGGCCTGAACCATGCCGACCACGGCGTGCGCGGCGATCTGGGCGCGCAGGCGGTCGCGGATCCGACGCTCGATGATGAGCAGGTCGGCGAGCTCCTCGCCCAGACGGCGGACCATGAGGCCGAGGTCGCTGCGGGTGCGCACGTCCTCGGAGGTGGCCCGGTCCATGAGGAACCGGTACAGGTTCAGGTTCTGGGAGATCATCGACAGGTAGGCACCGACGGTGGCGCGGGCGCGCACCTCGAAGTCGGCGTGCTGGTACAGCTCGGCGCGGATGCGTTCGATGAGCGGGTCCACGTGGCGTTGGGCGAGCGCCCGGTACAGGCCCCCCTTGTCGCCGAAGTGCCGGTACAGGATGGGCTTGCTGATCCCGGCCTCGGTGGCGATGGCGAGCATGGAGGCGTCGGGGCCGTCGCGTTGGATGACCCGGTCGGCGGCGTCCAGGATGGCCTTGCGCCGTTCGGGGTCGCGCCCGCGGACGCTGCGTCCTCGGCGGGGCGCGGGGGAACCGGTCCCTTGCCGAGTGGTCGGGGGGACGCTCAGGCCGGCGGGGTCGAGGGCGCCGTTGTCGCCGGGCTCGGTCTGTCGGGTGTCGTCGATGGCCACAAGGGTTCACCGTAGCGGTTCCGGGCGGTGCGCGACCGCCTGCCGGTCAGGTCCTCAGTGCGATCCAGGTCGCGCGCGCCTGGGCGAGCAGTCCACCGTCGGCGTCGTACAGGGCGCTGCCGGTGTGGATCTTTCGACCGTCCACCCCGGTGAGCCGGCCCATCACCACGGTGGTGTCGCCGATCTTCGGCGGGCTCAGTACCTGGGCGGTGAAGCGGCCCAGGACGATGGGCCTGCCGATGATGTCGTGGGACCAGCCCCCGGGGCAGTCCAGTGCGGCCCAGACCTGGGCGAACGCGGCCGAGCCGCTGCCGTCGTCCACAGCGGGGTGCACCTGCCAGGTGCAGGCGACGGTGTTGCCGACGTTGTCCGGCCCGTCCCCGGGAAGGACCGATCCGGCGAACAGGCGCAGACCTTCGCCCTCGGCGCGTTCGGGGCCGCAACTGTAGCAGCGCGGGAAGGGGTGGTCGACGAACCCGGGGTAGAGCTCGCTCGCGTTCTCGGCCTCGGCGACGGAGACGGCGCCGCCGGGGATGACTCCTCGGTCGAAGGGGGCGACGCGGACCGCTTCGGCGACCGGGCCTGTCCCCTCCTGCGCGGAGGGGTCGACCAGGCGCAGGATGTCCTCCCCCTCGGGTTCGACCGTGAGCGGGTGGTCCAGCGGGGGCGGGACGCGCAGGGTCACCTGCACGGCCGTGCCGCCCACCCGCGTGAGGTGTTCGGCGAGCAGGCCGGCGCTGTAGCCGCCGTTGCCGGAGCCGTCGGGTCCGTTGAAGGCGGCGGGGATGGTGATGGTGGTGGCGCCGTTGCCTGGTGTCATGGGTCACAGGGTAATGGGGGGTGCCGTGCACGGTCGCGGGCGCCCCTGATGCGGTCCGATCGCCGGTCGGGTGGCGAACCCGGAAGCGAACGCCGCGGGGGGCGACGCGGGCACGTCCCGCAGAGGGACTCTCGCCGGGCCCGGACTCGATGGGGGCGGCCACCGAGGGCCGACGCGATGAACCGCCGGGCGCCGCCATGCCCCACTTTGTCGATATTCGAGATATTCAGGGTGTTCGGCACCGTACGGGGCAGGACCTGTCACGGGGGATCGTGCACGACATCGGGGGCCCACCGCCCGTCCGGCCGAAGCCGCCCCCGTGGCCCGCCCGAAGCCTCTCCCTCACACCGAAGGTGCCCATGAGCCAGCCCGCAGTCGCAGGGGTCGGACGGACCGACGGCACCCGCCCTACCGGGGCGCCCCGTGGCACCTTGCGGCCCGACCGCTCCCCCGCCGTGGGCGGCCCGGTTCCCCGGTCGCACGTTACGGGCCGACCCATACCCCCGCCGTAGGCCGGCACGGCCATAGTGAGTGGGTTTTCTCCCCGTTCTCCCCCTTTGGAGGTTGTCATGATGGGCACGAGCCATGCCGCCACCGGCCTGTTGGCCGGTGCCGCGGTGGGTGCTCTCGCCGGTACGGAGGTCACGGATGTGGTGGTGTGCGCGACCGTCGGTGCCGGCGCCGCGCTCCTGCCCGATCTGGACGAGCCGGGCTCGACGGTGGGCCGGTCTCTGGGGGTGGTGTCGCAGAAGGCGGCGGTCGGGCTGAGAGCGCTGTCGCGCCGGGTGTACGCGGCGACGGCCACCCCGCGGGACGGGAGCAGGGACGCGGGACATCGCCACCTGACCCACACCCTCCCCGCCGTGCTGGTGTTCGGGGTGTCGGCGTTCCTCATGGCCGCGGTCGCGCCCCTGGGCACCGTCGTCGTGGTGTTCGCGATGGCGGCCTTGGGCGCGGGCACGGTGGCCAAGTCGTTCCGGGGGTGGGGTCGCCGCAGGACCCGCGACACCGCGGCGGCGATCCTCGCGGTGATCTGCGCGACGACGGCGGCGTTCGCTCCGGGCGGCGCCGCGTGGTTGATCGGTGTGACGGTGGCGGTGGGGAGCCTGACCCACATCCTCGGAGACTGGCTGACCCGGTCCGGGGTTCCGTTGGCGTGGCCGGTGAAGCACCGAGGGAAGCGGTGGTGGATGTTCCACAGCCCACTGCCGTTCCATACCGGCAGGAGCCCGGTGGAGGTGGTGATCCGGTGGGTGTCCCTGTTGGGCGCGCCGGTGATGTTGTGGGTCGCGGTACCGGCGGTCCCCGCGGGGTAGCGTGAGGTACTCGTCGGCGGCGAGCGGCCCGGCTTCGGCCGGGCCTTTACCGTGTCGCCCACCGATCACACCCTCACCGCGCCCAGGCACGGCGTCGATCGCGCGGGAGCGGCACTCCGGCCAGGGACTTCGGCGTCAGCGAATCGGGAGGCCGGTGATGGTGCGACCGATGATGAGCCTCTGGATCTCGCTGGCACCCTCGAAGATCGTGAAGATGGTGGCGTCGCGGTGCCAACGCTCCACCGGGTAGTCCCGCGTGTAGCCGTTGCCGCCGAGGATGCGTAGCGCGTTCTGGGTGACGAACGTGGCGGCTTCGGAGGCGTAGAGCTTGCTCATGGAGCCCTCCGCCTGGGTG
>NZ_QOCZ01000222.1 GCF_018207095.1 Nocardiopsis sp. MG754419
GAGGCGGGCGGCGTGTTCGTGCAGGAGCGCGGCGAGACGGTGTCCGTGCCGGTCCACCGCGCGCAGGGCGGCCGCCTGGAGGTCGGCGGCGGCGCGCTCGTCGGGGGCGTGCACGGCCAGGGCCCGGTGCCAGGCGGCCCGGTCGGCGTCGTGTTCCGGGGCCAGGTCCAGGTGGGCGGCGCTCCGTTCGGCGGGTGAGGCGCCGTGGTAGCAGGCGGAGCGCACGAGCGGGTGGGCCGGCACGATCGCTCCGCCGACCTCGGTGACCAGACCGGCTCGGCGGGCGGGTTCGAGGTCTCCGGTCGGCCGGTACCGAGGTTCGGCGCAGACCCGTAGGAGCGCCAGACGTACGGGGTCGGGGAGCGTGGCGACCGCGCGGGCGTACCGGTCGGTGAGGTCGCCCCGGGTGCGTGGTGGTCGGTCGAGCGCGATGGCCCCGGTGCGTTGGGCGGGGACGGCGGCGGCCAGGGCCTCCAGAGCGGCACCGGGGTTGCCCTCGGCCCGGTCCGCGAGCTCCGTGGCCACCGAGGGGGCGAGGTCGGCGCTCGCGGTGAGGAGGTGGACGAGGTCGGCGCGGTCCAACGGCCCCAGGGAGAGCGAGGGGACCCCCGCGAGACGGTCGGCCTGTCCCCGGGGGGCACTGAAGAGTGCGGCCACACCCCGGCGGGGGAGCCGGCGGGCCACGAAGGCCGTGGCCTCCAGGGACGGCGGGTCCAGGAGGTGGAGATCGTCCACGCACACCATCAGGGGCCCCTGTTCGGCGACCACCGTCAGCAGGCCGAGGACGGCGTTGGCGAGGGGGAGGGGTCCCGTTGAGACCCCGGTCTCCAGGGCCTGGGCGAGCACCGCGCGGCGTGCGGGGGCGAGGCGCCACAGGTGCTCCAGGACCGGGGTGAGGAGCTGGTGCAGTCCGGCCAGGGGGACGTCCTGTTCGCTCGGGGTGGCCCGAGCGTGCAGAACGGTGAGGTCGTGGGCCTCGGCGCGGGCCCGGTCGAGCAGCGCGGTCCTGCCCATGCCGGGCGCGCCCGTCACGATCAGGGCGCCGCCGGAACCGGATCGGGCGGCGTCGACGAGGCGGCGGACGGGGGAGAGTGCGCGGTCACGTCCGTACAGGGGAGCACGGCGCGTGAGCGGGGTCACGCTGATCACATCACGAAGTTACCCGTGAGTTAAGTCCGAGTAAAGAGACCGGCGATTCAGCCGATGCGCACAGCGTGACCCGGCGCACACAATCAAGGTCCCCGCTTCCCCCATTCACGGAGCTCCCATGAGACGCCTGACCTCCCTCCTGTGCGGACTCGTCCTCGCCCTCACCGCGGCGCTGCAGGCCGCCCCCGCCACCGCCGACTCCCACACCCCGATCGTCTTCATCCACGGGTTCATGGGCAAGGGCAACCAGTGGGACGACATGCGCGCCGCCCTCGTCGACTCCGGCTACCCCGAGGACCGGCTGCACGACTTCTCCTACGACTGGGCACGCTCCAACACGACCATCGCCGGCTACCTCGACGACCACGTCGAGGGCGTGCGCGACCAGCACGGCGCCGACCGCGTGCACCTGGTGACCCACTCCATGGGCGGCCTCTCCTCGCGCTACTACATCAAGAACCTCGGCGGCACCGAGACGGTCGACCAGTGGATCTCGCTCGGCGGCCCCAACAACGGGACCGACATCGCCAACCTGTGCCCGTCGCCGATCACCCCGTGCGACGAGATGCGGCACGGGTCCGCCTTCCTCAGCGACCTCAACAGCGGTGACCCGACCCCCGGTCCCGTCGGCTACACGACCCTGCGTTCGTCCTGCGACATCGTCATCTCGCCCACCGACAGCACCTCCCTGCCCGGAGCCGACAACATCCAGGTCGGATGCGTCGAGCACATCTCCCTGATGTGGAACAGCCAGGTCATCGACCACGTCATCGACATCGTCGGCTGACCCGGCCCTCGGCCGTACCCCGTTCACGGCCGACGGGCCCACCGGTCGACCTGTCGACACGTCCACCGACGGACGTGTCGACAGGTCGACCTTTCCTCTAGTGGATCTCCGCGGGCACCCGGCGCGTGAGCGTCAGGTCCCGGAAACGGGCCCGGAACCCGGCCCGCTGCGGGGAGCAGCACATGACGCCCACCCGACACCGCTCCGCCGGGGCCAGCGGCCCGAGCCGCAGCATCCGCCATGCGGCGCCGTCCAGGTACTGGACCTGGACGGAGTCCCGACGCCGGGTCAACCGCAGCGTGAACTCCGGTCCTCGATCCTCCGGGACCACCACCGACCAGTCCGAGACCTCCCGGGTCACGACCGCGCTCAGGTGCGGCACACCGTCGGTGTACTCGACCCCGGCCTTGACCCAGTTCGCCTCGTCCACCCGGACCATCAGACCGAGCTGGTCGTAGAGCTCCTCGTAGTCGCCGGAGAAGGTCACCTGGACGGTGAAGTCGCCCTCGACCTCGGCGGCGTAGAAGTGCCCGTCGTCCCGGACGAACCCGTAGTAGGTCTCCCGCCAGAAGTCGGCCCGGTCCCCGGTGGTGACCGTGAGGACGCCCTCCTCCGACCGCCACTCCGGTGGTTCGTTCCACCAACGCATCCCGTCGAGCACCGCGCCACCCTTCTTCAGGTCCGTGAACGGGACCAGCATCCGGCATGGGTCGGCCCGTGGACAAGACGACGGGGCGACCGATCGTTCGCACGATCCGTCGCCCCGTTCCTCAGGCGGGTGTGCCTACTTGATGACCTCGACCTCGTCCGCGTGCAGGTCGACCCCCTCCTTGACCTTCACCAGGGAGACGGCGATGAAGGAGACCACGGAGAGACCGACGATGTAGACGCCGATCGTCCACGAGGCACCGAAGTTGGTGAGCAGCAGCTCGGCGATCATCGCGGCGAAGGCACCGCCCAGGATCGCGCCGAGCGCGTAGCCGATCGAGACGCCCGAGTAGCGGATCTCGGCCGGGAACATCTCCGCGTAGAGCGCGGACTGGGGCCCGTAGCTCAGCCCGAAGGTCAACGTGAAGACGAAGACGCCCAGGAAGTACATGTAGATGTTCGCGGTGTCGACCATGAACCACATCGGCACGGCCCAGACGGCGAGCAGGACGTACCCGATCTGGAAGGTCCGCACCCGGCCGATCCGGTCACAGATCCAGCCGCCGTAGAGCGTGGAGACCAGCCAGCCGAAGGAGGCCAGGGTGGTCGCCAACAGGACCGGGCCGCGCTCCATGCCCAGACCGAACTCCTCGACCGGGCGTGAGGCGTAGGTGGCCAGGAACGCGATGACGAGGTAACCGGCGGCGTTGTTGGCCACGAAGATCAGGGCCGAGAGGATGACCTCGCGGGAGTTCTCACGGAACAGACGGCCCAGCGGCGCGGAGGACTTGGCCCGACGCTCCTGCATGAGCTGGAAGACCGGGGACTCCTCGACCGTCTTGCGGATGAGGTGACCGATGATGATCAGCGCGAAGGACAGCAGGAACGGGATGCGCCAACCCCACTCGAGGAAGGCCTCGGTGCCGATGATCGCGGTGATGAGCCAGACGACGAAGGTCGCCAGGATCATGCCGCAGGGCACACCGATCTGCGGGTAGGCGCCGAAGTAGCCGCGCTTGCCCACCGGAGCGTGTTCCACCGACATCAGGGCGGCGCCGCCCCACTCGCCACCGGCGGAGAAACCCTGGAGGATGCGCATGAAGATCAGCAGGATGGGGGCGGCCACACCGATCTGCGCGTAGGTGGGCAGAAGGCCGATGATGAAGGTCGCCACACCCATCATGACGAGCGTCGCCACCAGGATCCTCTTCCGTCCGTAGCGGTCGCCGAGGTGGCCCGCGACGATCGCGCCCAGGGGACGGAAGAGGAACGAGATGCCGATAGTGGCGAAGGAGAGCACCTGGGCCACGACCGGGTTGCTGTCGGACAGCGGCGCCAGGAACAGCGGTGCCAGCACCAGACCGGCCGCCTGGGCGTAGATGAAGAAGTCGTACCACTCGATCGTGGTGCCGACCATCGTCCCCGCGAGTACTTTGCGCCGCTCCTTCTGGTCGAGCGGTTTGGGACCGGGGGTCGCGGCGTCGGAAGTCGCCATCACTGCTCCGTATTTCTCTGCCGGCCGTGGCCGGGTTCGCTGGCGGGCTCACAACGCACACTCCACTCCGGCGAAACACGGGTGACGACGGAGCGGGATAGGGACGACATGCGCCAGAGCCCTAGGACACCATGCCATGTGAGCAGTGCCACTTTCTACACCCGGGTGGAACTTTTCCCAGTTGAGGGCATGCGACCTGACCGAACGGTCGGTGGGGAACCCCGGTTGTTCAGGCACTTCGAACCCCTCGCGACCGCATGGTCACTTTGCAGGGTCGACAAATCCGCACGGCGACAGGTCCACATGCCGAGACGTCGACTCGTCAGCGCCCCGCGAGCACGTCCTTGAGGTAGCGTCCGGTCCGGCTGTCCGGGGTGCCCGCGACCCGCTCCGGGGTGCCCCGCGCGATGATCCGGCCGCCCTCGGCGCCGCCGCCCGGTCCGAGATCGATGACGTGGTCCGCGCACGCCACCACCCGCATGTCGTGCTCGGCGGCGACCACCGTGGCCCCCGCGCCCACCAGGTCCCACAGACGGTCCATGAGCACGTCGGTGTCGTGCGGGTGCAACCCGGTGGTCGGCTCGTCCAACAGGTAGACCGTGTCGGCCACGCGCCGGCGCTGGAGTTCGCCGGAGAGCTTGATGCGCTGCGCCTCACCACCCGACAGCTCCGTCGCGGGCTGACCCAGCCTCAGGTAGCCCAGGCCGACCGCGCGCAGCGTCTCCAACGCCCGGCGCACCGGCGCCACCTCCGCGAAGAACGTCTCGGCCTCCTCCACCGACATCGCCAACACGTCGGCGATGGTCCTGCCCCGATAGGTGACCCGCAGCGTCTCGGGGTTGTACCGGGACCCGCCGCACGTGGGGCAGGAGGCGTAGGTGGTGGGCAGGAACAGCAGTTCCACCGACACGAACCCCTCACCCTCACAGGTCGGGCAGCGACCCCCCGCCACGTTGAAGGAGAACCGGCCCGCCCCGAAGCCGAGGTCCCGCGCCGTGTCGGTACCGGCGAACAGCCGACGCACCGTGTCGAACAGCCCGGTGTACGTGGCCAGGTTGGAGCGCGGGGTCCGTCCGATGGGCTGCTGGTCCACCCACACCACGCGGCCCCGCGCGGAGGCGCGTTCCTCCACCGCGGCCAGGAGGCTGGACTTGCCCGCCCCGGAGACCCCGGTGACGGCGGTGAACACCCCGAGGGGGAGGTCGAGGTCCAGGCCCCGCAGGTTGTGGCGGTCCACCCCGCGCAGTTCCAGGACACCACGCGGCTCGTGTGCGGACCGGACCGGCACCACCTCCTCGAACAGGTAGCGGCGCGTGACCGACCGGTCCTCACCGCGCAGCCCCTCGACCGGGCCGCTGAACAGCACACGACCACCGTTCTCCCCGGCGGCCGGACCCACGTCCACGACCCAGTCGCAGGCGCGCACGACGTCGAGGTTGTGCTCGACGAGGAAGACGGTGTTGCCGCCGTCCCTCAGTCTGCGCAGGATCCCGTTGAGCGCCTCGCGGTCGGCCGGATGCAGCCCCGCCGAGGGTTCGTCCAGGACGTACACCACCCCGAACAGGGCGGTGCGCAGTTGGGTGGCCAGCCGCAGGCGTTGCAGCTCACCGTGCGAGAGCGTGGGCGCCGGCCGGGCCACGTCGAGGTAGCCCAAACCCAGTTCCACCAGCACGTCGACGCGGCCGACGATATCGCCGGCGAGCACGCCCGCGGCGCCCTCCTCACCACGGTGAGGCCGCAACAGCGCCGCGAGCTCGACCAGGGGCATCCGGGTGAGTTCGGCGATGTCGTGCCCGGCGAAGGTCACCTGCAACGCCTCCCGTCGCAGCCGGAGCCCACCGCACGCGCCGCAGGTGCGGTTCTCCATGAACGCGGCCGCCTTCCGCCGCCGTGCCTCGCTGGCGGAGGTGCCATAGGCCTTGAGCACCAACCGGCGCGCGCTGCTGTACTCGCCCTGATAGGGCCGGTGGGTCCGCCCCGCCTCCCGTACCGGGTGGACCGTCACCACGGGCTGTTCGTCGGTGAACAGGATCCACTCCCGTTCCTTCGGGGGCAGCTCCCGCCAGGGACGGTGGA
Source organism: Nocardiopsis sp. MG754419 (assembly GCF_018207095.1). GTDB lineage: Bacteria > Actinomycetota > Actinomycetes > Streptosporangiales > Streptosporangiaceae > Nocardiopsis. The sequence continues at coordinate 6,156 of NZ_QOCZ01000222.1, forward strand.
TGTCGTGGCCGAGGGTGTCGAGGATGTCGCGCAGGTTCTTGCCCTGCCAAGCGCCGGGCCAGGAGGCGATGGCGCCCTCGGCGATGCTCAACGACGGGTCGGGGACCAGGGAGTCCTCCGTGACCCGGTGCTCGACGCCCTCGCCCTGGCAGACCGGGCAGGCGCCGACGGCGGTGTTGGGGGAGAAGGAGTCCGAGTCCAGGCGCGCGGCGCCCGGCGGGTGATCACCGGCGCGGGACAGGAGCATGCGCAGCGAGTTGGAGATCATCGTGAGCGTGCCGACCGTGGAGCGGCTCGACGGCGCGCTGCGCGCCTGGGCGAGGGCGACCGCCGGGGGCAACCCGGTGATGGCGTCCACCTGTGGGTCGGGGAGTTGGCTCAGCAAGCGTCGGGCGTAGGGCGCGACGGACTCCATGTACCGGTGTTGGGCCTCGGCGTAGACGGTGCCGAACGCCAGCGATGACTTGCCGGAGCCGGACACCCCGGTGAACGCCACCATCGCGTCGCGGGGCATGGCCACGTCCACGCTCTGGAGGTTGTGGATACGCGCACCGCGGACACGGATGTGATCGTCGAGTTCTGCCATGTCACCAGGCTTACCCCGCTCGTGGCACCACCGCGACC
>NZ_QOCZ01000223.1 GCF_018207095.1 Nocardiopsis sp. MG754419
CGCGTCCACCCCAGGGGAGGGGCCGATCCGGCGGGTCGTTCCCCGCGCGAACCGGCCCCGGCATCGGGGGCGCGGCCCCCCGGCGTCCTACAGCCCTTCGGTGGTGAACACCGTGTCCGGCTCGTCGGCGAACCCCTCGGGACCGCCGAGGAAGACCGCGAACGTGTCGGCCTCGGAGGGCACGGCCGGATGCGCGCTGCTCAGTACGAGGTCGGCGTGTCCGTCGCCGTCGATGTCGGTCAGGGCGTGGTGGCTCAGGTTCCCCAGGTCGGAGGAGGGCACCTCCACGGTGACCGAGCCGGTTCCGGTCAGGCCCTCGGCACCGCCCAGGAGGAGGGTGGCCTCCTCGAAGGCGTAGGACGGTCCGGTCATGGCGACGACGTCGTCGACACCGTCGCCGTCGACGTCGCCCACGAGCAGCCCGTTACCGAACCCGTCGCCGTCCTCGGCCGCACCGGCGACCCCTTCGGTGTCGCGGTCGATCCGGATCGGGTCGGCGTCGAGGTACCCCTCCGCACCGAGGTGGACGTCGACGCGGCCCGGGTGCAGTTCGTCGTCGTGGCCGGGCTCGTTGTTGGGGATGCCGCTCACCCCCACGAGCAGGTCGGCGACTCCGTCCCCGTCGACGTCGGCGGAGGTGTGCACGTGGCCGGGCGCGGTGTCGCCCACCGTCTCCTGCGCGGGGCCCTCGGGGCCGGAGCGGAGCACCAGGTGACGCACGGGCGACTCGTCCGCACCGCGGACCACCAGCAGGTCCTGGTAGGCGTCGCCGTCGGCGTCGAACGCCTCGATCGTGGCGTCCTGGACGTCGTCGGGCAGAGTCAGGTCACGGGTCTCGGCCGCGGCGCCGTCACGGTCGAAGGGGCCGCGATGGTAGGTGCTCTCCCACGTGTCGACCGGGGTGCCTTGGAGGTGGTCCAGCACGGCCACGTCCGTGTGGCCGTCACCGTCCATGTCCCCCACGACGAGGGAGATCGCGTACATGTCGGTGGGGTCGTCGACGGACAGCCAGGGGAGTGGGACGGCGGGGCCGGTGAGGCCCTCGGGGCCGCCCCACACCACGTGACCGCCGCCGGGCGCGGCGATGACGAGGTCGGTGTACCCGTCCCCGTCCAGGTCGCCGGTGTCCAGTACCTCCAGGGGGTCCTCCGCCTCGGGGAGTCCGAGGTCGGTGCGGGTGAGGACCACCGCGCGGTCCGGGTCGAGTCCGTTCTCCCCGCCGAGCAGGGCACCGACGTAGGGTTCTCCGTCGGGTGCACCGCCCAGGCGTCCGTCGATGGGCAGATCGGGGTGACCGTCACCGTTGGTGTCGTCGATGACGGGGTCGTTCTCGCCTCGGACGGGGGCGGCGTCGGAGAGGTCGGTGGTCGCGGTGCCGCATCCGACCGCCGCGACGAGGGCGACGGCGAGGAGCGGAGGCAGGGTGGTCCGGTACTTCATGTGAGGTCTTTCGACGGGGCGGATGATGTCACGGGTTGGACGCCGCCCCCGGGAAAACCGTTGACGCAAAAGTGTCGGTGGACGCAGGTTTTCTTCGTAACCGGGTGCCGCGCGCGTGACGGTGGAGCCCCGTGTCCGTTTCCACGACGAAGCGGGCCGGACGGCGACGCCGTCCGGCCCGCTTCGTGGGGTGAGGATCCCTCCGAGGACCTACCGTGTGACCTTGGCCGAGATACTGTCCAGGTCGTCCTTGCTCGTCTCACGGCTGACCAGCAGTGCGATCAGGGTGATGCTTCCGACCAGCACCAGGTAGCCGCCGACCCACTGCAGACCGAAGGTGCCGGCCAGCCAGGTCGCGATGTAGGGCGCGAACGAGGCGCCCAGCAGGCTCGCCAGGTTGTAGGCGGCCGAGGCGCCGGTGTAGCGCACCTTGGTCGGGAACAGTTCCGGCAGGACCGCGGCCATCGGGCCGAAGGTCATCCCCATCAGGGACAGACCGATGATGAGGAAGACCAGGACCCCGACGGTGCTGCCGCTGCCCAGCAACGGGCCCATGGCGAAACCGAACACGATGATGGCGACGGTGACCGTGACCAGCGTGGGCTTGCGGCCGAAACGGTCGGCCAGGATCCCCGAGATCGGGGTGAAGATCCCGAAGAACACCACACCGATGAGCAGGAACACCAGGAACTGGGAGCGCTCGTATCCCAGGCCGGTCTCCGGGTCGGTGCCGAAGCCCAGCGAGAACACCGTCATCAGGTAGAAGAGGACGTAGGTGGCCAGCATGATCAGCGTGCCGATCACGACCGCGGACCAGTTGTGGCGGAACACCTCGACGATGGGCGTCTTGACGCGCTCACCGGAGGCGATGACCTTGGCGAAGGCGGGGGTCTCGTGCAGGGTCAGACGCACCCACAGACCGACGACGATGAGCACGGTGGAGATGAGGAAGGGGATCCGCCAGCCGTAGGCCAGGAAGGCCTCGTCGCTCATGGTCTGGCTCAGGGTCAGGAAGACGCCGTTGGCCAGGAAGAAGCCGATCGGTGCGCCCATCTGCGGGAACGTACCGTAGAAACCGCGCTTGCCCGCGGGGGCGTTCTCCGTGGCCAGCAGGGCCGCGCCACCCCACTCACCGCCCAGGCCGAGCCCCTGGCCGAACCGGCACACCGCCAGCAGCAGGGGGGCGGCCACGCCGATCTGGGCGTAGGTGGGCAGGAGGCCGATCGCGACGGTGGCCACGCCCATGGTCAGGAGAGAGGCCACGAGTGTGGCCTTGCGGCCGATGCGGTCGCCGAAGTGCCCGAACAGCCACGAGCCGATGGGGCGGGCCACGAAGGCGATGGCGAAGGTCGCCAGCGACTGTAGGCGGGCCGCCATCATGTCGCCCTCGGGGAAGAACAGGTACGGGAAGACCAGCACCGCGGCGGTCGCGTAGATGTAGAAGTCGTAGAACTCGATGGACGTGCCCACGAGGCTCGCCGTGAGGACCTTCCGCTTCGGGTTGGTCGGGGGTGCTGTCGTCTCGGCTTGTGGCCGCTGCGACGACGGGTTCTCAGAGGAGACGTCCGTCATGGGACTTCTTTCCAGGTCAGTGCGGGTCGATGGCTGGATGTTAGCCGTCGTGGACACTATATGAAACATTAGTCTCAATATGTGGACATTCGGGGCTCCTTGTTCCCCTCTTCCCTTATCGGTGCATCCGCGAGAGACCGTCCCACCTCGGGGCTTGCGCGGTGTCCGTGATCCGGATCACCCGAGCCGATGTCACATCCTCGTGTCCCCGTCTCGTCATGTGGATCGTCACCCGTTCCCGATCCGGAGGAGAACCCCATGGCCCACGAACTCCTGGTGCTCGGTGCCGGCTACGCCGGCCTCGCCGCGGCCGGCCGCGCCGCCCGCCACGCACGCGCACACTCCCTCGATCTCCACGTGACCCTGGTCAACGCCGCCCCCGACTTCGTCGAACGGGTCCGGCTCCACCAGGTCGCGGCCGGGCAGGACGTGGGGGTCCACCCGCTCGTCCAGGCGACCGAGGACACGGGGATCGACCTGGTCGTGGGCCGTGTCGACACCCTGGACACCGACACCCGTACCGTCGCCGTCCACACCGATCGGGGCCGACGCGAACTGCGTTACGACACCCTCGTCCACGCTCTGGGCAGCGACGCCGGGGTCTCGCCCGTCCCCGGCGTGACCGAACACGCCCACGACACCGCCTCGCTCGCCGCGGCCCGACGCCTGGCCGACCGGATCCGCCGCGAACCTCCGCGTGGCCTGGTCGTGGTCGGTGGTGGGGCCACCGGAGTGGAGGTGGCCACGGAGCTCGCCGAGAGTCACCCGGGCCTTCGGGTCGAACTCGTCACGCGGGGTTCGCTGGGAGCCGGGGTCGGGGATCGGGGCCGCACCCACCTGCGGCGGACGCTGCGCCGGCTGGGCGTGAACCTGCGCGAGCACACCGGCGTGGTCGCGGTGGACTCCGAGGGGGCGCACCTGGACGACGGCACCCACGTGCGGGCCGAGGTCGTGGTGTGGAATTCGGGCTTCGGTGTCTCCGGGGTCCTGGCCCGTGCCGGGCTCACGGTCGACGCCACCGGTCGTGCCCTGGTGGACGGGGACCAGCGTTCGCTCTCCCACCCGGACGTGCTGGTGGTGGGCGACGCCGCCCACGCGAAGGCGGTGGACGGCCGGGAACTGCGGATGTCCTGCGCGATGGGACTGCCCATGGGGTGGACCGCGGCCGACACGGTCGCCGGCGGCCTCGCCGGACCGGACCCCCGTCGCGCCTCCCACGGTTCCGCGTTCGGCTACGTGCTCCAGTGCGTGAGCCTGGGTCGCCGCGACGGGCTCGTCCAGTTCGTGCGCCCCGACGACACCCCGACCCGCTGGGTGCTCACCGGGCGGGTGGCCGCCTGGTGCAAGGAGTTCATCGTCGTGAGCGCCTACGGTGGCCTGATCGGTGGACAGGCACGACCCGATCTGTACCTGAGGCTGGTGCGCTGGTCCGGCCGTCGGTTCCCGCGTCGCCGTCAGGCCGCTCCGGCCTCCGCCGTCTGAGGGGGCGGGGGTCAGCTTCGGCGGGCGGGGCCGTGGTCCTGCTCGTCGAAGCGGATCCGCGGTACCCTGCTCACCCGGACCACCCGGGTGCAGTTGTCCCGGAACCCCTTGACCAGTTCGCCGTTGGCCCGGTCACTGCGCTCCACCCACTCCCGTGCCGCCGCCGCGCTGGCGCCGCCCGCGCGCTGGCGTCGGTGCAGGCGGCGCTCCCGCACCCGGTCGGAGGCCTCCACGTACCAGAGCTCGGTGAGCAGGTCCCGTACCCGGTTCCACGGCTCCTGGTCGGAGGCCAGGTAGTTGCCCTCGGTCACCACCAGGCGGGTGTGCGGTTCGATCACGTGTCGGCCGGCGATGGGTTCGTGGAGCCGCCGGTCGTAGTCGGGCACGTAGACGGCGTGGTCGGTCTCCACCGGCAGGCGTCGCAACATCGCCAGGTAGCCGTGGGCGTCGAAGGTGTCGGGGGCACCCTTGCGGTCGCGGCGCTCCAACCGATCGAGCTGTGCGTTGGACAGGTGGTAGCCGTCCATCGGCAGGTAACCGACGGTGCCGGCCCCCAGGTGCTCGTTGACCTTGTGCACCAGGTAGCGGGCCAGGGTGGACTTGCCCGCGGCGGGCGCGCCGGTCAGGCCGAGCACCGGTCGGAGTGGGGGGTGTCCGTCGGTCGGGGGGACGAGGGCGAGGACGTCTGCGACGAGGGAGTCGAGCATGATCTCCAGCCTATGCGGTGTTCCTCGAAGCCTCCGTTGTGTGCTCCGGGTGCCTGTGCTAGGCCTCGGCCCGTGTTCGGGGAAGCGTGCGCCCACGGGACGCCCATGGCTGGGGCGGTGTGTCCGCAGAGCGTCCCCCGTTGTGCGACACCGGGCGCGGGTCGCATCGGGAGGTCGCGGCGGCTCACGTCCGCAGGCCGGACAGGCACACCTCGATGATCGGGTCGGCGAGCTCGGCGAAGGGCACAGACGGGTCGACGAGCCACTGGATGAGGCACCCTTCCACGGCACCGACGACCACGGCGGCCTCGGCCGCGCCCACTCCGGCGCGCAGGTCGCCCTCGCGGGCACCGCGCAGCAGTAGTTCGGTGATCACGGCGCGGTGGTCGCGGTACACGGCGGCCATGTCCAGGGTCTCGCCGAGCGCGGGGGTCCGTTCGGCGGCCCAGAGGTCCACCAGCACCCGGGCCAGTTCGGGGTGGCCGGCGAGCGAGGCCACGGTCGACCGCAGCAGCGCGGCGAGCCGGTCCACCGCGCGGCCGTGGGGCGCGCGGGCCTCCTCCAGCAGGTGGGCCATGTGCTCGGCCAAGCGTGCGGCCGCGGCGGTGAGCAGTGCGTCGCGGCTGTCGAAGGACAGGTAGACGCTGCCCTTGGCCACCCCCGCCTCGGCGGCCACGTCCTCGATCCGGGTGGCGGCGAAGCCCTGGCGGGCGAACACCCGGATCGCCGAGGAGAGGACCTCCTCACGCCGGGCCGCCTGGTCGACGCGCCTGGGTGCCATGGTCGCCGTCCTCCTCGTCGTGGGTGGGCGCCCCGGCCCCGTGCGGGGTCGCGGCGGGTGCGGGGCGCGCCGTCTCAGGGAGCATATGGCCCAGCAGGAGTTTGACGAGCATGACCGGGGCGACCCAGGTCAGCTCGGGCGCGGCACCGAGCAACGGGAGCGTGACGACGGTGCCCAGGACCGTCGCGGCCAGGGCGGTGCTGCGCCGCAGGGGCGGCGGCGCGGTGTCCACGGCCACCGCACCGGCGAGTGCGCACCCGTAGAGCACCGTCGCGGCCGGCCAGCCGAACCCCGTCACGCACACCGCCAGAACGAACGGGTGCAGGTGCAGGGCGACGAAGCCGAGTCTGCGCAGGCGTGTGCCCCCGGTTCCGTGGTGCTGGGCGCGCACGGACGGCGTGGCGGTGGCGGCGGCCCCGCCGGAGAAGTCGAAGGCCACCACCGCGAGCAGGACGGTGACCGGCCAGGGGTGCTCGTGGGCGAGTGCGGTGGCCGTCACCATCGCGGTGCCCAGGGCGGCGGTGGTCAGGGGCAGGGCG
>NZ_QOCZ01000224.1 GCF_018207095.1 Nocardiopsis sp. MG754419
GTCCTCTCCCGCACGCCCGCCCGGTCGACGGTCACGGGGGACCCGTTGACGCCGATTTGAACGTACGTACAATCGAAAAGGAATCCACGTTCCCGTCTCGGGAGGACGACATGACAGGCGAACGCGTGCTCATCTCCGGCGGCGGTGTCGCCGGCCCCGCCCTGGCGCACTGGCTGCACCGCTACGGTTTCCGACCCACCATCGTCGAGCGGGCACCGGCCGTGCGCACCGGAGGCCACCGGGTCCAGATCGAGGGGGTCGGCGTCGACGCCCTGCGCCGTACCGGCCTCCTGGAGGAGGCGCGGCGGGCCGCCGGCGCGCCACCGGAGGAGATCCGCTTCGGCTACGGAGGGCGGCGGGAGGTGGTGATCGACGGCGCGTCGCTGGTCACCGAGGAGACCGGCCTGGTGATCCGCCGGGGCGATCTCTGCGCACTCCTGTACCGCCACACCCGCGAGGACGTCGAGTACCTGTTCGACGACGCGATCACCGCACTCCGGGAGACCGACCACGGCGTCACGGTGTCCTTTCATCACCGGGAGCCGCGTGAGTTCGACCTCGTCGTCGGAGCGGACGGCATCCACTCCCACACCCGTGCGCTGGTCTTCGGTCCCAAGGAACGCTTCCGCCGGTACCTGGGAACCAACATCGCCCTCTTCGACATCGAGGACCACCTCGGGCTCACCGACCACGTGATCGGGCGGGTCCGGCCCGGTCGGGGCGTGCTGCTCGCGCCGTACCCGGAGACCGGCCGGCTGGAGTGCACCATCCTCACCCGGGACGCCGAACCGCTGGTCGACGTCGCGGAGCACAAGCGCCGGTTACGGGAACGCTTCGCCGAGGACGGGGAACCGATGCGGAGTGTGCTGGCGGGTATGGACGGCGCCACCACGGCCCACGTGTCGCCCTCCGTCCAGATCCACATGGACTCCTGGACCCGGGGCAGGGTGGCCCTGGTGGGCGACGCCGGGTACTGCCCCGACCCGATGACCGGTCAGGGGAGCACCCTCGCGCTCGTGGGCGCGTGCGTCCTGGCGGGTGAGCTCGCCCGGGCTCGGGGGGACCATCGTGTCGCCCTGCCCGCCTACGAGCGGGCGATCCGCGGGTTCGTCGACGCCAACCTCGCCCTGGGCGGTACCAACACCGCCTTCGCCGCCCCGGACACCGGTGAGTGGGGGTTGCGCGTGCGGTTCCTGTTGTACGGGGCGCTGATCCGGTTCGCCTCGCTGGTGGGGTCGCTGCCGGGGGCGAGACGGGCCTACACGTTCCCGCTGTCCGACCACGTCCTGGTCTGACCCGGGAGGCGGGACGGGCCACCCTCTCGACACGGAGAACGGCGCCGCCCCGGGTGCGTGGGGCGGCGCCGTCGTCGCGGGTGGTGTCACGGGAGGTCCCGGGGACCGGTTCTCGAACCGGTGGGGGTGATCGTGCGGGCGCCGTCGGAGCGCGCCTCCCGCAACCCCGGGAGGCGGCGTCGGTGGGAGGGCGAGAACGTGCCCTCCCACCGGAGATCCCCGACGTCGGGGCGCCCGCACACGGTCCGCCGCGGAGCGGCAGGACCGGACCAGGCGGACTCCTAGCTGATCACGGGGAGCGCCTCGGAACCGGGCAGGTCCATGAAGGTGGGGTGCTCGACCATGCCCTCGGGGGTCTCCTGCTCGGCGGTGCCGCCCTCGATGGACACGAGGTCGCTGGTGTCCAGGTCGTTCAGCAGGTCCGTGCCGCGGCTCAGGCCGGCGACCAGGTCCTCGGCGGTGGTGGTGTCCATGCCCTCGGCGAGACGGGGGAGCTCGGCGTCGGCCAGGGGGCCGTTCAGGTCCACGGGCTCGGCCTCGCCGATCATGGACGCGCCCTCGATCAGGCCGTCGGTGAGGTCGGTCAGTCCCGGGGTCTGGGGCGCGCTCTGCGGCACGGTGGTCGCCTCGTCGTCCCAGGCGCGGTTGCCCACCATGCCCAGGACCTCGTCCTCGCCCAGGTTCACGTAGTTGTCCGCGGTCAGCTCGGTGGACTCGACCACGTCCTGGATCTGACCGGGGGTCTCGACGCCGAAGCCGGCGGCCAGGTCCCACACGTTGGGCGCGGTGGGCAGCTCGGCCTCGGAGTGGCTCATGGGCAGCGTGGCGCCCTGGCCGCGCAGCGGGTCGAGGTCGTTCAGCACGAGGCTGTTGTCACCGGTCAGGTCGCCGAAACCACCGAGGTCGGACATACCGGTCAGCTCGCCGAGCCCGTCCAGGTTGCCGACCTGCGAGAGCGAGGGCGCCTCGGACAGCTCGGGCAGACGCTGACCCTCCAGGTCAGGCAGGGTGACGAGTTCGTCGCGCAGCTCGGTGACGGCCACGGCGGTGTGCGGCAGCACCTCGCGGGCCTTGCCCTCCACGGAGTCACCGGCCCCACGGGCGGTGTCCTCCAGCGCCACTCCGGCGTCCTGGGCGGTGGTCTCCACCGCGGCCCCGGCGGAGTGGCCGATGGTGTCGTGCGGGTCCCCGTCGAGGCCGGTGGCGTCCTGGACCTCGGTGACCGTGTCGGCCAGCGGGGAGTCGGGGAGCGCCGCACCCAGGTCGGGGGCGCCCCGCTCCGGGTCGTTCGCGCTGGCCTGCAGCTCCTCCAGGGCGGTGCCGGCGATCGGCCCCACACCCTCGGGCGCGACCTTGTTCATGGTGGGCGCCACGCCCTCGACGAGAGCCCGCTCGACGGCGGGGGAGGCGACGTCGGACAGGGAGGACTGCAGGCCCTCGGCTCCGGCGATACCGGCGCCGAGTGCCACGAAGCCGGCGGCGCTCGCGGCGAGGATCAACGTGCGGGCGGTCAGGCGTGTGGAGTGGGTCATGGGTTTCCTTCCTCAAGCTGTTGCTGGGTCGGCCGCGGGGCGCGGCCTGGCTGAGCCGGGGCGGACCACCGGCTGACGTGAATCACGTGAACGACGGCACGGGACTCAGGTCAGCTCCCAGAGAGCGCGAGAGTGCACTGGGAACGGTCCGAGGGACGCGTGGGAACGCGTGGTCGGGCCGTTCGCTAGTCGGGCGAGACCGTAGGGTCGGCGGCCGGGTCCGCGGGCGTGGCGTGCGGGGCACGGGCGCGGACGAGCACGCTGCCGGAGTCGAGGTCGGGCAGAGCCGCGACCGCGAGGTAACCGGCGACGGCGGCCGGGGCCGCGGTCGGTGCGTTGGCGGAGGAGACCGTGGAACCGGTGGTGGCCTGGGTCCGCGGCGCGTCGCCGGGATCGACCGTGGCGGCCTCGGCGTGCGCGGTGTCCTGTTCCGGAGCCGCGTCCTCATGGTCGCGGACCGGCTCCGCCTCCGTCGGGAGCGTGTCCGGGGCGGTCGGGTCCTCGGTGGTCCCGTCGGCGGCCTCGGCCGTGGTGGCCGGGTCGGAGGAGTCGGACGATCCGTTCTCGGACCGTTCGGTGGCGGTGCCGGAGGTCGGCGCGTCCGGTTCGACGAGGGGCGGCACCAGACCGTGGTCGCCGGCCTCCTCGCGGGTCCGGTCGATCTCGGTGACGACCCCGCGCACCTCACCGCGTACCTCGGTGACGGCCGGTTCGGGCAGGGCGACGGCGGACGCCGCGGCCTCGCCGGTGCCCTTCTCCACGCGTTGGTGGACGGTGCCGAGGGTGTCCACCACCGGGGTGGTGACCTCCTCGACGCGCTCCAGACCCAGGTTCCCCAACGGGTCGGACAGGGTCTCGGCCTGCGCCGGCGCGGCCAGGAGCCACAGGGCGGCGAGCAGGGTGCCGAACAGGAACAGGAGAGCGGGTGCGGCCACGCGCAGGCCCGAGGCGGCACGGAGCGTGCCGGTCGGGTTGGTGCGAGGCTTCACGGAGACCCTCCGGGACAGGCGGCCAGGTCGGGGCGGGACGGAGCCCGACGCCCACGACCAGACGTTAGCACAGTGTCACTGAGGGTAGTTTCGGTTCCCCGAAACCGAAGAGGTCACTCTCTGGTCGTCGGTGGGGTCGAGGTCGAGGGCACGTCCGGCAGGCCCCCCGTCTCGGACAGCGCGGCCGACCGCCGTCGGGACGACCGCACCTGGTCGAAGGCGAACACGCACACGGCCAGCCACACGAGCCCGAAGCCCACCCAGCGGCTCGGGGGCATGTCCTCGCCCTGCAGCAGCCAGCCGATGAGGAACATCATGGTCGGCGCGATGAACTGGAGCATCCCGATCACGCTCAGCGGCACCCGACGGGCGGCCATCCCGAACAGCAGGAGCGGGATCGCGGTCACGAAGCCGCCGCCGATCAGCAGGGCGGTGTGGCCCGGGGAGACGGAGAAGGTGGTTCCGGCCCCCGTGGCCTCCAGGTGGATGACGTAGCCCAGTGCCGGCAGGAACATCACCAGCGTCTCAACGGTCAGGCTCTGCATCCCGTCCAGGCTCACGTACTTCTTCACCGCCCCGTAGGCGGCGAACGAGGCGGCCATCAACAGGGAGAGCCAGGGCGTGGAGCCGTAGGCGACGGTCATCACGACCACCGCGGCACCGCCCAGCCCGACCGCGACCCACTGGGCGGCGCGCAGGCGTTCGGCGAAGAGCAGCACGGCCAGGCAGACGGTCATCAGGGGGTTGATGAAGTAGGCCAGGGAGGCCTGGAGGGTCTGGGTGATGGAGACCGAGTAGATGAACCCCCACCAGTTGACCGAGATGAGCACGGCCGCGGCGGCCACCGGCAGCAGGCGCCGAGGGTCCCGGAGGACGGGGAGCAGCCACGCCAGGCCGCGCCGCGCGAGCAGGAGCAGGACGCACATCGCCACCAGGGCCCACACCATGCGGTGGGCGAGGATCTCGGTGGGTTCGGAGGAGGAGAGGAAAGGCCAGTACAGGGCGGCGAAGCCCCACAGGAGGAAGGCGCCCGCCCCGAGGGCGACGCCGCGGTTGGAGTCCGGCACAACGGCAATGGTAGGACGAATCGTCCGTCCTGTCCTCCCCGGGTCGGCCACCTGGGGATAGCCTGGGGGCATGTTCGGTAGAAAGACGACCATGGTCGAACCCACCCGTGCCCTGCCGGGACGGGACACTCCGATCGAACCGCCCTTCGGGCACACCGTCCTGGGGACCTCCCTGACCCCGCCCTATCCCGAGGGAAGCGAGATCGCCGACCTCGGCATGGGCTGCTTCTGGGGCGCCGAGCGCGTGTTCTGGCGGCTCGGCGCCGAACGCGGCGTCATCACCACCGCGGTCGGCTACGCGGGCGGATACACGCCCAACCCCACCTACGAGGAGGTGTGCTCCGGCGCGACCGGCCACACCGAGGCCGTGCGGGTGGTCTTCGACCCGGAGAAGATCTCCTACGCGGAGATCCTCAAGATCTTCTGGGAGGGGCACGACCCCACGCAGGGGATGCGCCAGGGCAACGACGTCGGCACGCAGTACCGGTCGGCGATCTACCACCACTCCGAGGCCCAGCGGGAGACCGCCGAGGCCACCCGGGACGCCTTCCAGCCGGCCCTGACCCGGTCCGGGTTCGGCGCCATCACCACCGAGATCGCCCCGCTCCGGGCGTTCTACTTCGCCGAGGACTACCACCAGCAGTACCTGTCCGAGGCCAAGAACCCCAACGGTTACTGCGGGATCGGTGGAACCGGCGCGAGCTGTCCGATCGGGGTGGCCACGACCGACCAGGCGGACTGAGCGGGGACGTCGGTCACCGGGGCGGGCCCGACTCACACGCGAGCCCGCTCCGGCAGTGTGAGGATCTCGGCGCCGTCCTCGGTGATGGCGACCGTGTGTTCGCTGTGCGCGGTCCGGCAGCCCGTCGCGCTCCGGAGCGTCCACCCGTCGGGGTCGGTGACGAGCTCCGCGGTGTCCGCCATGACCCACGGCTCCAGGGCCAGCAGTAGTCCGGGGCGCAGGGTGTGACCTCGACCGGGCCGTCCCGTGTTCGCGACGTGCGGGTCCTGGTGCATCGTCGACCCGATGCCGTGCCCCCCGAACTCGGTGTTGATCGGGTAGCCCGCCGCACCGAGGACGGTGCCGATGGCGTGCGAGATGTCACCGACGCGGGCTCCGGGGCGGGCCGCGGCGATCCCGGCCGCCAGCGCCCGTTCGGTCGCGTCGATCATCGCGACGCTCTCCCGGGGCCTCGCCTCACCCACGATGAAGCTGATGGCGGCGTCCGCGGCGACCCCGCCCCGGGAGACCGCGAGGTCGAGTGTCAGCAGGTCGCCGTCGGCGAGCGCGCGGTCGTACGGCAGGCCGTGGAGCACGGCGTCGTTGACCCCCGTGCAGATGTAGTGGCCGAACGGCCCGCGTCCGAAGGACGGCGCGTAGTCCACGTAGCAGGACAGGGCGTCCGCCTCGGCGATCATCTCCCCGGCCCACCGGTCGATGTCGAGCAGGTTCGTGCCGACCGCACAGCGGCTCTTCAGGGTCTGGAGGATGTGGGCGACGAGCGCGCCCGTGTCCCTGGCCCGGGTCAGTTCGGTGGGGGTCAGGATCTCGATCATGCCGCGTCCTTCTCGTGAATCCAATAACTATACCGGCCATACTATACCGGCTTCCGGGGCGGGCGTACGGGG
>NZ_QOCZ01000225.1 GCF_018207095.1 Nocardiopsis sp. MG754419
TATGACAAGCGGGCCGCGATCTTCGACGGGACCGTGCAGGTGGCCTCGATCCGGATCTGGCTCCGTGACCTGACCCGTTCAAAAAACAGTACCTAGCGCAGCTGCTGGAGCTGGATGAGGTTGCCGCAGGTGTCGTCCAGCACCGCGGTGACGACCGTACCCATGTCCAACGGCCCCTGGGTGAAGCGCACCCCGAGTCCGCTCAACCGGTCGTGTTCGGCTTGGACGTCGTCCACGGCGAAGGCGGTGGCCGGGATGCCGTCGTCCACCAGAGCGGCCCGGTAGGGCCCCACGGCGGGATGTCCGGAGGGCTCCAGGAGGAGTTCGGTCCCCTCCGGGTCCTGCGGCGAGACGACCGTCAGCCACCTCGCCTCCCCGCCCAGGGGGACGTCGTGCTTCTTCGTGAAGCCCAGCACGTTCGTGTAGAAGTCCAGGGCCGTGCTCTGATCGTCGACGAACACGCTGGTCAGGTGGATCCTCATGGGGTGCTCTCTCCCGTCTCGGGCCGGGTCCACCGCTCGGTGACGTGCCGCAGCGGTTCCGGGTTCAGGTCGTGGAACTTGTAGCGCCCCTCGCGCCGGCACTCCACGAGTCCGGCGCTCTCCAGCACGGCCAGGTGCTGGGAGACCGCCTGTCGCGACAGGGTCCGTCCGTGCCGCATGGCCAGGCGTCCGCAGATCTCGAACAGGGTCTGACCGGACCGTTCGGCGAGTCCGTCGAGGATCATCCGGCGGGTGGGGTCGGCCAAGGCTTTGAAGACGTCATCGGCCATAGGCCCACTATAGGCAAGTGAAAACTTGCTCATCAAGTCGTGAACTGTATGTTCTTGGTCAAGATCGGGTGCGTTTCCGACGCGGAGGCGGTGACGAACGTGGGTGTCGGCGTGCGCCCCGCGCACGCCGGTGGGCCGCGCGGGTGGGGCGATCGTGGGCACGGCCATCCTCACCCGCGCGAGGGTCAGCCGGTGGCGGACTCCGATGGGACCGCCGTGGCCTTGATCCGGTCGAGGATCACCTCGATCGAGTCCACCCCGGCGTCGCCGAAGACCGCTTCGGGGCCGCTCGGCGCCACACCGGTGAACGGCGGCTCGTAGAGGCCACCGACGCCCAGGAAGCCGTTCTTGGCCACGTAGTCGATGATGAGCTTCAGGAAGTGCAGTTCGGTCGAGGAGAGGTTGTGCCCGGCCTGGAACTCGTCGAAGGCGGCCGCCACAGCATCCCGCTCCAGTCCGGTGACCGAGCGCAGGAACAGGCCGAGGCCGCCGTGCTCCTCCTCGGCCCGCTCGATGTCGCCCTCGGTCCCGAAACCGCCGTCCAGGAACACTCGGGTGAAGTGGTCGATGTCGGCGCTGGTGAGCTGCCTGTTGCGGAGCAGCTTCTGCACGGACAGGTCCTCGCCGTGGCTGTGCACGTAGGTGCGGACCTTGAGCTCGAACCGGGTCCAGCCGCCGCCGATGTCCAGGCCCTTGAGCTCGGTCTCGGTGAGTTCGCCGAGCTCGTCCTCGAAGTCGGAGTACACGATGCCCCGACGTGTCTTCGGGATGAGTCGTATCAGGCCGCGCACGCGGCGGCGCACGACCTCCAGCATCGGCAGGGTAACGCCCTCCCATCAGGCGTCGGTGGCCAGGTCGGCGAGGAGCTCGCGGTGCTTGGCCACCACGGGGTTGTTGAGCGTGGTGGGGTCGAGCAGGGCCTCGGCGATGTCCTGCACCTGTCGGCGGAGCTTGACGAAGCCGGGTTCGGGCTCCAGCACGCCCAGTTGCAGACGCAGCGCCAACAGGTCGAACCGTTTGGCCTCCTGGCTGTTCTCGGCCTCCTTGACCTCGGCGCGCATGCGGACGATCTCGGCGTCCAGGTCCTCGGTGCGGCGCTTGGCCCTGGCCGCCGTGTCCGGGGCGGTGGGCCAGTACCTGGTCGCCTTCCTGGGCTGACCGCCCACGCCCCACCCGAAGGAGCTCGAACGGCCGCACCGGGACGCCGGACCCGGTGCGGCCCTCCCGATCAGGTCACTCCGACTGCAACTCGGCGACCGACTGGTGCAGCCCGTTGCGCTGTAGACGGGTGAACACGTCCGTCACCGTTCCGGGTGGCCTGCGCCATGAGTCGGCGATCTGCTGCGCGCAGGACCAGACGACCTTTCTGTTCAGGTGGATCTGGTCGAGGATGAAGTCGTCCGGCCTCTTCGCTTCGATGTCCCACTTCGACAGGACCGAGTCAGGGAAATCGGAGAGATTCTCCGTGACGATCACCTGGGCGCGTGCGCGGATGGCGGCGGCGAGCACGTGTCTGTCATCGGGATCGGGCAGGTCGAGAGTTCCGATCAGTGGTTCGTATCCCGTGACGAGGCAGTCCCGTACCGCGCAGATCATGAGCTCTCTGGTGCGCCGAAGCGCGTTGGTCGATAGGTCCGGACGGTTCTTTTCGAGGTTGCGGAAGGTCTCGTCCAAGATCTGATGAGTCCATCTCGCTTGGACGAGACCCGCCTGCGCCACTCTGATGAGGAGATCCCGGAGGGTATGGGGGTACAGGACGTTCGCATCGTAAATGACGACGAAGGGCATCTCAGTCCAGGCCCAGTTCCCGGTTCATCGCGGACAGTTCGTCGGCTGCCTCGCGGCGGCGCTGGTCGTCTCTGCGCATGTACTCCATGAGGGACGCGGCCCTCACCCGTCGATGGGTGCCGACCTTGCGGTACTCGATCTCCTCCGCCTGTAGCAGGCCGATCAGATGAGGTCGCGAGACGTTGAGCATGTCCGCTGCCTGCTGGGTCGTCAGTTCGGCGTGCTCCGGCACGATGGAGACCCCCCGACCGGCCGCCATATGGGTGAGGACGCTGACCAGGAGTTCGACCGCGGCTCGCGGGAGCAGTAGCTCCTCCCGGCTCTCCTCGACGGTCACCGGGACCGGGGTCAGCGCCTCCTGGTTCTCGTCCAGGTAGCGGCGGATACGGGGTAGTGCGCTTCCGGCCGCCTCGATCTGCTCGGCGTCCGGATGCGCAGACAACACGTTCATGGTCCCTCCTCGATCGTTCAAGAGGCAGATACCCCATCTATAGCCGAAGTATTCGCAATAAGTGAAGCAAACGCAACAGCGTCTGGTGTGGTCGCTGTGGGCTCTGAGTTGGGATCGCCCGGTCCCCGCGAGCCAGGAGTCGGGTAGGCAGGGCCGTCCGCGCCGTCCGGCGGCCCACCGCAAGCCCCGCTGTTGGGTCGGCCACGTCCTGACCGGGTGCGCCCCACTCGGGGAAACCCGCCCGAACGGCCGCACCGGGACGCCGGACCCGGTGCGGCCGATCGGGCGTACCGGGTCGAGGATGACGTCCTCCAGCCTCGGCCCTGTGCCTACCTCGCCGCGCCGGCGAACTGGTGCGGATCTTTCCCAGGTGTCCGGGCCAAGGCCAAAGATCACGCCGACAACGCCACCTTGGCGCTTCTGGTGGACGATGCAGAGCATGAGTACCGAACAGGTGGCGCTGTTGGTCACCGAAGCCCGCGATCACTTCTCCGACCGTGCGGACAGGGCCGTCCACGGTGGGGAAGTCACGTTCGTGACCCGTGGTCGCGGCCACCAGCGGGCCGCCGCGCTCGGCCCGGCCGACGTGGTCGACCACGACGAACAGCCCTTGGGCGAGCGTGACGCCCGCGTCGCCGCCGAGCGCCTGGCCGACGTCGAGGCCAGGAGGGTCCACGGCGCGGTGCGGTGGACCGGGCCGATGCCGCGGGTCCGGGCCGCGTGCCCGGAAGCGTCTCCGACCACGTGTGCGAAAAGTAGTGGGAAGTCCTTGTACATGCTAGGAAGCCCTGGTATCGGGCCTGGTCACCCGTCGGGGAACATGGGTGGCACAGCGTAAAAGGTGTCGTCGGGGGCTTGCGCTTCCTATGGTGAGTTCTGTCACGATGTGGCTAGGACTGTCCATGCCCTCCCGACACCCTGGGGGCGCGCCTGGACCGTTGAACGGTCGACCAGCGTTCACCCACGCGAAGCCGGCCCCGAGAACCCGAGGAGCGACGTGTCGGACATCGCCGCGCACGAGGAACCGGAGCTCATCCAGCTCCTGACACCCGAAGGGGAGCTCACCCCGCACCCCGAGTACCCCCTGGAGATCAGCGCGGAGGAGATCCGCGACCTCTACCGAGACCTCGTCCTGGTGCGCCGGGTCGACACCGAGGCCATCACCCTGCAACGACAGGGCGAGCTGGGCCTGTGGGTCTCGCTCTTGGGCCAGGAGGCCGCGCAGATCGGCTCCGGTCGTGCCCTGCGTCCCCACGACATGGCCTTCCCGTCCTACCGTGAGCACGGTGTGGCGTGGTGCCGTGGGATCGAACCCAAGGAACTGCTCAGCATGTTCCGCGGGGTCACCAACGGCGGCTGGGACCCCCACGAGCACGGCTTCCACCTGTACACGATCGTCATCGGCAGCCAGGCGCTGCACGCCACCGGCTACGCCATGGGCGTCCAGCGCGACGGCGCGGTCGGCGAGGACGGCACCGCCGTCATCTCCTACTTCGGCGACGGGGCCACCAGCCAGGGCGACACCAACGAGTCGTTCAACTTCGCCTCGGTGAACAACGCCCCCGTGGTCTTCTTCTGCCAGAACAACCAGTGGGCCATCTCCGAGCCGCTGGAGCGTCAGGCCCGCGTGCCGATCTACAAGCGCGCCGCCGGCTTCGGCTTCCCGGGCGTGCGCGTGGACGGCAACGACGTCCTCGCCTGCCTCGCGGTCACCCGCGCCGCCCTGGACAACGCGCGGACCGGCCAGGGCCCGACCCTGGTCGAGGCGTTCACCTACCGGATGGGCGCCCACACCACGAACGACGACCCCACCCGCTACCGGGACGCGGCCGAACTCGACGCGTGGAAGGCCAAGGACCCGATCCTGCGGGTGCGCCGGTACCTGGAGGCGAGCGGTCTGGCCGACGAGGCGTTCTTCGCCGCGATCGACGAGGAGGCGGACCGGGTCGGCGAGACGGTGCGCACCCAGTGCCGCTCCATGGCCGACCCGGAACCGCTGGACATCTTCCACGAGGTCTACGCCGAGCCCAACGTCCACATCGACCGGCAGCGGTCCGAGTTCGCCGACTACCTCGCCTCGTTCGAAGGCGCCGGCGCGGAAGGGGGCCGCTAGGCCATGGGAACCAACCTCACGATCGGTAAGGGCATCAACGCGGGCCTGCGCGCCGCCATGGAACACGACCCCAAGGTCCTGGTCATGGGCGAGGACGTCGGCCGACTCGGCGGCGTCTTCCGTGTCACCGACGGTCTGTACAAGGACTTCGGCGCGGACCGGGTCATCGACACCCCGCTGGCCGAGTCCGGCATCGTCGGCACCGCCATCGGCATGGCCATGCGCGGCTACCGCCCCGTGGTGGAGATCCAGTTCGACGGGTTCTTCTTCCCCGCCGCCAACCAGACCTTCACCCAGCTCGCCAAGATGCGCCGTCGCTCGGCGGGCAAGCTCAGCATGCCCGTCGTCATGCGCATCCCCTACGGCGGCGGCATCGGGGCCGTGGAGCACCACAGCGAGTCCCCCGAGGCCTACTTCCAGCACACCGCCGGCCTGCGGGTGGTCAGTGTGGCCAACCCGGAGGACGCCTACTGGATGATCCAGCAGGCCATCCGCTCCGACGACCCGGTCATCTTCCTGGAGCCCAAGCGGCGCTACTACGAGAAGGCCGAGGTCGACACGGACGCCTCGATCAACGAGGTCACCCCGATGGGTGCGGCGCGTATCGCGCGTGCGGGCACCGACTGCACGCTGCTCGCCTACGGCCCCATGGTCAAGACGGCCCTGCAGGCCGCCGAGGCCGACGTCGACCACTCCATCGAGGTCATCGACGTGCGCTCGCTCGCCCCGGTCGACTACGCCACCATCACCGAGTCCGTGCGGCGCACCGGTCGCCTGGTGGTCGCGCACGAGGCCACCCTCACCGGCGGCCCCGGCGCGGAGATCGCCGCGCGCGTCACCGAGGAGTGTTTCTACCACCTGGAGTCGCCGGTCATCCGCGTGGCCGCGTTCGACACCCCCTACCCGCAGTCCAGGCTGGAGGAGCACTACCTGCCGGACCTGGACCGCGTCCTGGACGGGGTCGACCGGGCGTTCGCGTACTAGATCGGGGAACCGCAAGACATGGCGATTCACAAGAGCACGCCCGCGGTCGACGGCGTGCACGCGTTCAAGCTGCCCGACGTCGGTGAGGGCCTCGTCGAGGCCGAACTCCTCACCTGGTACGTCAAGCCGGGCGACGAGGTCACCGACGGTCAGATGATCTGCGAGATCGAGACCGCCAAGGCCGTCGTGGAGCTGCCCTGCCCGTTCTCCGGAACGGTCAAGGAGCTCTTGGCCGCCGAGGGGGCGACCGTGGAGGTCGGCTCGGTCATCATCACGGTGGACGACGGCACCGGCGGTACGGGTGCCTCCGCCACCGCGGACACCGGTGCCGCCCCGGCGGCCGAGG
>NZ_QOCZ01000226.1 GCF_018207095.1 Nocardiopsis sp. MG754419
GGCGGGGAGCATCCGCTCCCCGCCCCCTCCCGAACACCGTGGAGGTCCTCGGCGGTCAGTCGTCGTCGTCATCCTCGTCGAAGTCGTCCGGGTCGATGACGATGCCCCCGGGCGTTCCGGTGATCGTGATCGTGGTGCCCTCCGGAGCCTCGCCGGTGTGCGACTGGTGGCCGACGACCCGGCCGCCCAGGATGCGCTCCACCTCGACCTCGAAGCCGGCCTCCTCCAGGGCCTTGCGGGCGTCGTTGACCCGTTCGCCGATGACGTCCGGGATCTGTACCTCGGGCGGTCCGCTGGACACGGTCAGGGTGACGGTCGCCCCGGCGCCCACGTTGGTGCCGGTGTCGGGGCTCTGGTCGATGACCCGGCCCTCGTCGATGCTCTCGCTCTCCTCCTCGACGACCTCGACCGACAGGCCCAGGTCCTCCAGGGTGGACTCGGCGTCCTCGATGCTCTCCCCGGCCAGGCTGGGCACCGGGATGCCCCGGCTGACGGAGAGCGTCACCGTCTCCTCGCGGTCGGCGACCGACCCCGGCTCCGGGGTGGTCGAGACGACCTCACCCGGTGCGTTGTCGGGGGAGTCGACCTCCTCCTGCTCGACCCGGTCCGCCTCGAAGCCCAGGTCCTCCAGGTCCTTGAGGGCGTCGGCGACGTCCTTGCCGACCACCTCGGGCATCTCCACCTCCTGCGGACCCTTGGAGACGAACACCGTCACCGGGTCGCCGGGGGTGAGCCGTTCGCCGTTCTCCGGGTCGGTGGCGCCCACCTCGCCCATGGCGGCCACGTCGCTGTAGACGGTCTCCTCGGAGAGGTCGTAGATCAACCCTGCCGAACGGATCTCGTCACGCGCCGTCTCCGGGGTCGCGCCCACCACGTCGGGGACGGGCTCGAAGCGTCCCAGCAGGAACCACCAGCCGACCAGACCCACGACGAGCGCCATGGCGACGGCGCCCACCACCATCAGTCGTTTGCGCGAGAACCGGGAACCGCCCCGGCGCTCGTCCGGATAGAAGTCGTCGTCCCCGCCGTCGTCATAGCCGTCGGCGGCGTTCATGTCGACGATCATGGTGGCGTTCTCGGTCCCCGGACCCGCGCCGCCGGCGATGAGCTGGGGTGCGGTCATGGTGACGCCCGAGGCGCCGCTCGGAGCGACCGGGGCCATGTGCTCCTGCGCGCCCGAGGGCGACTCCGGCAGGGCCCGCAGGACCTCCAGGACCTTGGCCAGGTACTGACCCGCGTTGCTCGGCCGGTACCGGGGGTCGCGCTCGGTGGCCTTGGTGACCAGGGCGTCCACCGCGGGCGGGAGCCCGGGCAGGAAGTGCGAGGGCCGCGGTACGTCCTCGTTCACGTGCTGGTAGGCGATGGCGATGGGCGTCTCACCGGTGTGCGGCTGGCCGCCGGTGAGCAGCTCGTAGAACATGATCCCCGCGGCGTAGACGTCGCTGCGGGCGTCGGCCACGCCCTTCTCGATCTGCTCGGGGGCCAGGTAGGCGGCGGTGCCCATCAGGGTGCCGGTACGGGTCAGTCCCTGGTTGGACTGTTCCACGGCGCGCGCCAGACCGAAGTCGGCGACCTTGACCCGACGGTCCTCGGTGATGAGGACGTTCTCGGGTTTGACGTCACGGTGCACCATGCCGGCCTGGTGCGCGGCGCCCAGCGCGGCCAGCACCGGCGCCATGAAGTTCAGGGCCTGACGGGGGCCCAACCGACCGCGCTCCTTGAGCAGGTCGCGCAGGGTCCGACCGGGGACGTACTCCATGGCCAGGAACACGTGCCCCTGGTCCTCGCCCTGGTCGAAGACCTGCACCACGTTCGGATGCGAGAGCTTGGCGACCGAGTGCGCCTCGTTGATGAAACGCTGGACGAAGGAGGGGTCCTGCGCCAGGGAGGGGTGCATGACCTTGAGGGCCAGTCTGCGGTCCAGCCTCAGGTCGTGGGCGACGTAGACCGTCGCCATGCCGCCACCGGCGATCCTGGACTCGACGAAGTAGCGACGGTCCAGCGTCGCGCCTACAAGCGGGTCGGAAGTCGTCATGTCCACGGCGGAGTAGTGTCCTTGCTGCGGGGAGCGCGGGAGATCGCGGCCGGTGGCGCGTACCCGACACCAGGTGTCGAACCGACACGATAGCGGAATCCGGCGTCGGTTCTGCCCCCGCGGTTCACGGTCGCGGCTGCCCTGCTCCGTGCCGCACACGGCCGGTCCGTGTGCGTCGGGGGTGCTCGCGCCTGGGCGGTTTCAGAGAGGTGCGGTGTCCACTGACACGACACACGCACCCCACCCACGGTAGGGGACGCCACCAAACCTCGGCTTGGCGGCGCACCGACCGGCCCTTGACCGGCGGTGCCCGCCGCCCCGCCCGGACCTCCGACGGGTCCGGGCGGGGCGATCCTCAGACCACGTCGGGGCTGGAGGCCAGGGCATGGCGCCGGATCGGGATGCGTCCGGCCCGGCGGGCCCCCCGACCGGCCCGGACGGCGTCGCGCATCGCCCGGGCCATCAGGACGGGGTCCTGGGCGCGGGTCACGGCAGTGGCCAACAACACCGCGTCGCATCCCAACTCCATGGCCAGGGCGGCGTCACTGGCGGTGCCGATGCCCGCGTCGACGATCACCGGCACCCCGGCCTGTTCCACGATGAGCTCCAGGTTGTGCGGGTTGCGGATCCCCAGACCGGAGCCGATCGGGGCGGCCAGCGGCATGACCGCGGCGCAGCCCGTCTGTTCCAGGCGACGGGCCAGCACCGGGTCGTCGTTGGTGTACGGCAGGACGGTGAAGCCGTCGTCCACGAGCGTCTCGGCCGCCTCCAGCAGCTCCACCGGGTCCGGGAGCAGGGTGTGCTCGTCGGCGATGACCTCCAGCTTCACCCAGTCGGTCTCCACGGCCTCCCGCCCGAGCCGGGCGGTGCGCACGGCCTCGGCGGCGGTGAAGCACCCGGCGGTGTTGGGCAGCGGCCGGATCCCGTTGCGGGCCAGCACGTCCCACACCGATCCCTGCGTCCCGGGGGCCACCCGACGCATGGCGACGGTGGTCAGTTCGGTCCCCGAGGCCAACAACGCCTCCTCCAGCACCTCCAACGAGGGGGCGCCGCCGGTACCGGTGATGAGCCGGGAGCCGAAGGGGACCCCGGCGATGACCAGACGATCCTCGTCGATGTCCGGGCTCGTGTGCGTGTCGAGCGTGTCGGTCATGGTTCAGCCTCCCTGCACGGCGGTCAGGACGTCCACCCGGTCGCCGGGGGACAGGTCGGTGGCGGACCAGGCGGTGCGTCGCACGACCTCGTCGTTGACCGCCACCGCGATCCCTCCCGGGATCTCCCCGGCCCCGGCCGAGGTGAGGTCGCGCACGACCGCCTCGACCGTGGTCGCGGTGCTCCGGCGGGTCTCTCCGTTGATGATCAGTTCCACTGCGTCTCCCACGTCGTCGGCTTCTCCCACGTGTCACCCCCGGGCAGCGGCCGGTCGGCGGCGAAGCGGCGCGCGTACTCCGGCAGAGCCCCGGTGGTGAGCGCCTCGGCCATGGCCTCGCCGGTCACGGGGGCCAGCAGCACCCCGTGGCGGAAGTGGCCGACGGCCAGGTGCAGCCCCGGGACCCGGGTGGGTCCCAGGAGCGGTTCGTTGTCGGGAGACCCGGGGCGCAGGCCCACGCAGGTCTCCGTGATCTCCAGTTCGGTGACGCCGGGCACGAGTGCGCGCGCGTCCCGCAGCACCTGCCACAGCCCGCCCGCGGTCAGGGAGGTGTCGTGGCCCAGTTCCTCCTGGGTGGCCCCCACGATGACCTCGCCGTCGGCGCGCGGGACCACGTAGATCGGGAATCCGCGGACCAGACCGCGCACCGTCCGACCCACGAGAGGGGGCTCGCCCGCGCGGACCCGGGCCCGCAGCAGTTGCCCCTTGATCGGGCGGATCGGCGGCAGCACGGGTGCGGGCAGCGTGATCCGGTCGCCCCAACACCCCGTGGCCAGGACGACCTGGTCCGCCGGCACCACGGTGTCGTCGGTCAGGCGCACGCCCAGACGGGCCCCCTCGGGCCCCGGGTGGACGACCTCGGCGGCCGACCCGGCGACCTCGCGCACCCCCGCGCGCTCTCCGGCGACGGCCAGCGCCGCGAGGAGACGGCGGGGATCGACCGAATGGTCGTCCGGGGCGAGCACCCCGCCCCGGACGGTGGGGGCGAGCAGCGGCTCCAGCCGGCGGCACTCGCGCCCGCTCAGCCGTTCGGTGGCGATGCCCAGGCGCTCCTGCAGGGCGTGCAGTTCGTGGAGGACGGCCAGGTCGTCACGGTCGAAGGCGACCAACAGGGTTCCGGTCCGGTGGTGTCCCACCGACAGGTCGGATGCCGCCTCCAACTCGGTGACGAAGGAGTCGTACATCCGCGCGGAGCGCACGCCCAACCCCATGAGCTCCTCCTCGCCGAACACCGCCTCGGTGGCGGGGGTCAACATGCCCGCGGCGACGGCGGTGGAGGCACGTGCGTCCGCGGGCGCCGTGACCGGATCGGGTTCGATGAGGGTGACGTCCCGGCCGCGCTGGGCCGCCCGCCACGCGGTGACCCGCCCGATGACGCCGCCGCCCACCACGATCACACCATTGGTAGGACGATTCTTCGTGTGCTGGGGGTCTGCGATGGTGCGCACGTCGCGCTCTTCCCCTCCCTTCGCCGGCATGATCCGGATCAGGTTCGTGCGGTCGGAGACGTGCGGTCTCCCTCTCAGCCGGCTCCACCCGGCTCCCGCGGGACGTGTCTGTTCGGTCTCCCATCCTAGGACAGGTGGTGCTCCGAGGGCGCGGACGGTCCCCGGACCAGGTGGGGTGTGGCAGATTGGGAGGGTGACACACATCGACCCTGACACCGAAGCACTGGTCGGCGACTGGCTGACCCTGCGGGAGGCGGCGCGGCCGCTGGGCGTGAGCCCCAACCGGATCAAGACCCTCATCCGCGAGAAGCGCCTCATGGGCGTGGTCCGCCAGGGTGAGCTCTCCATCCCCGCGGCCTTCCTCGACGGTGAGGACCTCGTCAAGGGGCTGCCCGGCACCATCGTCCTGCTCGACGACGCGGGTTTCTCCACCGAGGAGGCCCTGCGCTGGCTGTTCACCCCGGACGACAGCCTGCCCGGCACACCGATCCAGGCCATGCGGGAGAACCGGGGCACCGAGGTGCGCCGCCGGGCCCAGAGCCTGGCCTTTTGACCCGAGGACTGCTCACCGGGGCGCGCCGCGAGGGTGCGCCCCTTGGGCCCTCGACCCCCAGGCCCTAGGCTGGCGGTGTGAGGACCAGCCACGGAACCAGCCTGCGCAAGCGCCTGGACGCATCCCTTCTGTACCTGTGCACCGACGCCCGGACCGAGCGCGGTGACCTCGCCGAGTTCGCCGAGGCCGCCCTGGCCGGCGGGGTGGACATCCTCCAACTGCGGGACAAGGGCTTGGAGGCCCGCGAGGAACTCGCCGCTTTGGAGGTCCTGCGTCAGGCGTGCGAGCGCCACGGTGCCCTGCTCGCCGTCAACGACCGCGCGGACATCGCCCGTGCGGTGCGCGCCGACGTGCTCCACCTGGGCCGGCGCGACCTGCCCGTGCCCATGGCGCGGGACGTCATCGGTGCCGACCCGATCATCGGCCGCTCCAACAACGACGCCGAGACCGCCATGGCCTCCGCCGAGGAGAGCGGCAGCGACTACTTCTGTGTCGGGCCGACCTGGGCGACACCCACCAAACCGGGACGTCCGGCCGCCGGACTGGCCCTGGTGGAGCGGGCCGCGGCGTTCGGTACCGAGCGCCCCTGGTTCGCCATCGGCGGTATCGACCTCTCCACCATCGACCGGGTGCTCGACGCCGGTGCGCGCAGGGTGGTCGTCGTGCGCGCCATCACCGAGGCCGAGGATCCCCGTGCCGCGGCCGCCGCCCTCAAGGAACGGCTCGTCGCCCGCAGCGGCGGCTGAGACCGGCCCTCGTCCTGGCGGGTCCCGCGAGGGCGGCTCGGATGTCGTGCCCGGTCCCGGCCGTCCGGTCGGTCGGACCTGGACGGAGTACCGCGGACCGTGCTCGGGGTGGGATCGGCGCACAACGCGCCCGGAGGCCCGCACACGTGCCCCGGCGACGACCGGAACGGATCGGCCCGGACCCGATCGGGTGCGGGGCCACCGAGGCGGTCGCTACCTCGGTCCCGGGGTCGCCCCCGCGCCCACGCCGCGTCCCCGGGACCGAGGT
>NZ_QOCZ01000227.1 GCF_018207095.1 Nocardiopsis sp. MG754419
GCTCCGCCCTCCGTCGCGCCGGACCCGCTTTCGCGCGGGCGCCATGGGGGTCGCCCTGGCGGTGACCGCCTCGCTCGCCGCCGCTCTGCCCGCCACCCCGGTCATGGCCGAACCGGTCGCCCACGAGGACTACTGCGCGCCCGCCGGATGCCACGACATCCTGCCCCCGGGCCAGAGCGGGAACGCCACCCTGGTCGAGATCCTCGGTCACCAACTGTTCGGCACGCGACCCGCGCACTCCTCCACCCAGCTCGACATGTACGACGACCTCGTCCACCACTACGACGGCCTCACCGAGGACGGGCTCGACGCCTTCTTCCACGACGCCTCCTACGGCGTCGACGACGCCGAGGTCGGTCGCGAGTACCGACCGCGCGAGGACGTCACCATCACTCGCGACGCCGCGCACGGCATCCCGCATATCCAGGGCACCACCCGCGAGGGCACCATGTTCGGTGCCGGGTACGCCGCAGGGGAGGACCGCCTCTTCCTCATGGACGTCCTGCGCAGGGTCGGCCGGGGCGAACTCACCTCCTTCGCGGGTGGGGCCGAGGGCAACCGGGGGCTCGAACAGGACCTGTGGTCCACGGCGCCCTACACCGAGGAGGACAAGCAGGCCCAGATCGACCGGGTCGCCGGTGAGGGGGAGCGCGGGGCCCGGGCCCTCGCCGACGTCGACGCCTACCTGGAGGGCGTGAACGCCTACATCGACGAGTCCGACAAGGGGCGCTACTTCCCCGGCGAGTACGTCCTGACCGGGCACAAGGACGCCATCACCAACGCCGGCGACATAGAGCCCTTCACCGCCACCGACGTCGTGGGCATCGCGGCCATGGTCGGCGGCATCTTCGGCGGGGGTGGTGGCGGTGAGGTCCAGGCCGCCCTCGTCCTGGCCGGTTTCCAGGATCGCTACGGCGCCGACGAGGGGCTGGAGCTCTGGAACGCCTGGCGGATGGAGAACGACCCCGAGGCGTCCGTGAGCGTCGAGGGCGAGTTCCCCTACTCCCAGACCCCCGACGACCCTGTCGGTCGGGTGCTTCCCGACCCCGGTTCGGTCGAGCCCTACGACATCGTCCACGACGAGTACGGTTCGGCGGCCTCGGACGCCTCCCCGGCCCGGGCGGGTGCCGCGAACGAGGAGGTCCCGGGGGCCGACGCCCCCACCGTCGAGGAACTCACCGAGCAACAACGGGCCGCACTGGAGGAGCGCGTCGAGGAGGGCGACCTGTCGGCCGCCGAGGGTCTCTTCGACGACGGGGTGCTCCCCGAGGGCTTCCTGGACCCGCGGGGCATGTCCAACGCCCTGCTGGTGTCCGGCGAGCACACCGAGAGCGGTCACCCCGTCGCGGTGATGGGCCCGCAGACCGGGTACTTCTCGCCGCAGCTGCTCATGCTCCAGGAACTCCAGGGGCCGGGCATCAGCGCCCGTGGCGCCTCCTTCGCCGGGGTGAGCTTCTACGTCCAGATGGGCCGGGGCGTCGACTACGCCTGGAGCGCCACCTCCGCCGGCCAGGACATCACCGACACCTTCGCCGTGGACCTGTGCGAGACCGATGGGTCCGCCCCCTCCACCGACTCGCGCTCCTACGTGAACGCCGCCGGTGACTGCGTGGACTTCGAGGTGCTGAGCGTCGAGAACGACTGGACGCCCACCATCGCCGACGGCACCCCCGAGGGCGGCTACACGCTCACCTCGCTGCGCTCCGACCACGGTCTGGTGCGGTCCTTCGCCACCGTCGACGGCGCCCCCGTGGCCTTCACCGAGCTGCGGTCCACGTACATGCGCGAGGTCGACTCCATCCTCGGCTTCCAGAAGTTCAACGATCCCGACGTGGTCACGTCGGCGGAGACCTTCACCGAGGCCGCCCACGACATCGGCTACGCCTTCAACTGGCACTACGTCGACGACCAGGACATCGCCTTCATCAACTCCGGGAACAATCCCGTCCGGATCGAGGGCACCGACCCCAACCTGCCCATCGACGCCTACTCGGACGCCGGCTGGTCCGGTTGGGACCCGGCCACCAACGAGGCCGACCTCCATCCGCAGTCCGACCACCCGCAGCAGATCAACCCGGACCACATCGTCAACTGGAACAACAAGCCCGCGCACGGGTACACCTCCGGGTGGTCGACCGGATCGGTCCATCGCAACGACCTGTTGGACGACCGTGTCTCCCGGCTCATCGACGACGGCCACGCGTTCACCACCGCCTCCCTCACCGCCACGATGATGGAGGCGGGCGTCGCGGACCTGCGCGCCGAACAGGTCCTGCCGCTGGTGCTGGACGTCATCGAGACCGGTGAGGTCGACGATCCCGCCCTCGCGGAGACGGTCGCCTCACTCCGGACCTGGGCGGACTCCGGTGCCCTGCGCCGCGAACCCCGGCGCGACGCCGGACACTACGAGCACGCCGACGCCATCCGGGTCCTGGACGCCTGGTGGCCGCTCCTGGTGCGGGCCCACTTCGAACCGGCTTTGGGCGAGGACCTGTACGAGAGCCTGACCCGGGCCGTCCAGATCGACGAGTCCCCCTCGGGCGCCATCGGCGGCGGTGAGCCCGGCAGTGTGGACCAGGCCCGGTCGCACCGGGGGTCGGCGTTCCAGTACGGCTGGTGGTCGTACGTGGACAAGGACCTGCGCACGCTGCTGGACCGGGAGGTCGACGGCACGCTCGGCGACCGGGTCTACTGCGGGGAGGGCGACCTCGACGCCTGTCGCACGACGCTGCTGGAGAGCCTGGCCGCCGCCGAGGCGACGCCGACCGCGGAGGTGTACCCGGGGGACGAGCACTGCTCGGCCGGTGACCAACTGTGCGCCGACACGGTGATCCACCAGGCCGTGGGCGGGATCGGGATGTGGCCGATCGCCTGGCAGAACCGGCCCACCTTCCAGCTCGTCTACCAGTTCTCCGGCGGGCGGTAGGCGCCCCGAGGGCCCTGCCGGGGGTCCACAGCGCCCGCTCGCCGGCCGCTCGGGAAGGGTGTGCGACCGCGCACCCCCGCGCAGGTCCGGCGGCGGGTGTGCGGTGGCGCCCACCGGCGGTGGATCGCGGGTGGGGCACCTGTGGCGCGTGGTGCACGCGAGAGGGGTGCGGGCCGCCACGCTCCGGTGACGGAGGTCGCCGTGGGTGGCGATCCTGTATCCGTCGCAGGATTCTTGTGGTTCGTCATGTATGTGTGGGTAGCGTAAGGGTTACCCGAAACCACAGCGGGAGGGCCGACAGGAACATGCCTGCGTGGCTGATCTGGATCATTCTCGCGGCCGCCCTCGGGGTCGCCGAGTTCTTCACGCTGACCTTCGTCCTCGGCCTGCTGGCCGCGGCCGCGCTGGTCGCCGGTCTCCTCGGAGCGCTGGGACTACCCGTGGTCGTGCAGATCATCGGGTTCGCGGCGGCGGCCGCCGCCGGGATCGTGCTGGTCAAGCCGATCATGGACCGGCAGATCTCCCGTGGCCCCGACGTCCGTTCCGGCGTCGCCGCCCTGGTGGGCCGCTCCGCCCTGGTCCTGGAACCGGTCGACGGCGACCACGGACTCATCAAGCTCAGCGGGGAGGAGTGGTCGGCGCGCTGCCTCCACGAGGACCTCGTCATCCCGGTGGGAGCGCACGTCGACGTCGTGGAGATCGACGGGGCCACCGCCGTGGTCTACCCGCGTGAGGCGCTGCCCGACGCCATCGAACCGAACGGGCCCGACCAGAACCGACCCGGACAGGATCGTCCGGACACGGACTGACCGGCACGACCGAGGCGGCCGGCCCCGGGACACGGAGGACGGCCCGGAGAGGACGGACTCCCACGTCGGTGCGGCACCGGCGCCGACCGGCCGCCACCGAACACAGTCACCCGAACACGAGCCGCACAGTCACCCACCGACCAAGGCACAGGTGCAGAAGATGGACCCTGCGATACCGCTCATCATCATCGCCGTTCTCCTGGTCGCCATCGCGTTGTCGGCGATCCGTATCGTCCCGCAGGCCCGCGCCTACAACATCGAGCGCTTCGGCCGCTACATCCGTACCCTCGACCCGGGACTCAACTTCATCATCCCGGGCGTGGACCGGGTCAACACCAAGTTCGACCTGCGTGAACAGGTCTTCAGCTCGCGCCCCCAACCCGTGATCACCGAGGACAACCTGGTGGTCAACATCGACACCGTCCTCTACTACCAGGTGACCCAGCCCAAGGCCGCCGCCTACGAGGTCGCCAACTACATACAGGCCATAGACCAACTCACCGTCACCACGTTGCGCAACGTCATCGGCTCCATGGACCTGGAGCGCACCCTGACCTCCCGCGAGGAGATCAACACCCGGCTCCGCGGAGTTCTGGACGAGACCACCGGCAAGTGGGGCATCCGCATCAACCGGGTCGAGATCAAGGCGATCGACCCGCCGCCCACCATCAAGGAGGCGATGGAGAAGCAGATGCGGGCCGATCGTGACAAGCGAGCGGCCATCCTGCACGCCGAGGGTGAGCGGCAGTCCCGCATCCTCAAGGCGGAGGGCGCCCGACAGCAGGCCATCCTGGAGGCCCAGGGTGACCAGCAGGCGGCGATCCTGCGCGCCGACGGTGAGGCCAAGGCGATCGAACGGGTCTTCCAGGCGGTGCACGCCAACAACGCCGACGCCAAGCTGCTCGCCTACAAGTACCTGGAGACGCTGCCGAGCCTGGCCGAGGGCGAGGGCAACACCTTCTGGGTGATCCCGGGTGAGCTCACCGAGGCCGTCAAGAACGTCTCCCACGCCTTCGCCGGCGACGCCGCCGAGGCCAAGCCCTCCACCGAGAAGGCCCAGGAGGAGGGACGGGGTTCCGGACCGGCGCAGATCACCGGCCCCGATCCCGCCCAGTCCACGGCCGCCCAGGAGGCCGCGGAGGAGGCCGCCGAGGCCGCGGAGAAGGCCGTCGCCGCCGCCCGGGACGACGTGCGCAGGGCCGGGGCCGGCATGAGTCCGCCCCCGCCGTCGCCGCGTGAGAGCGAGTGACCGGGTCCGATCGTCGCCCGGAACACCCGGGATCGATGACCGACGCCGGTGGCGGCCGTCCCTCCGCGGACGGCCGCCACCGTGCGTGGGAGCTCAGACCAGCAGCAGCTTGCCGGTGGTGGCGCGGGAGGTGAGGGCCTCCTGGGCCCGACCCGCCTCCTCCAGCGGGTAGCGTCCACCGATCCGCACGTCCAGCCGCCCCTGCTCGACCAGTGCGAACAGGTCGCGCGCCCGGCCCAGCAGCTCCTCACGGTCGGCGACGAAGTGCGCCAGCGAGGGCCGGGTGAGGAACACCGAACCGGCGGCGTTGAGCCGTTGCGGGTCCACCGGTTCCACCGCGCCGCTGGCCTGACCGAACAGCGCCAGCACCCCGCGCGGACGCAGCGACGCCAGGCTCGCGTCGAAGGTGTCGCGGCCGACCCCGTCGTAGACCGCGTCCACGCCCGAGCCGTCGGTGAGGTCGCGGACCGCTTCGGCCACCGGCGTCTCGGTGTAGCGGATGATCTCGTCGACCCCGGCGGCGCGGGCGACGGTCTCCTTCTCTTCGGTGGAGACGGTCCCGATCACCCGGGCGCCCCGGGCCTTGGCGAGCTGGGTGAGGAGCAGCCCGGTACCGCCGGCGGCGGCGTGCACCAGGATGGTCTCGCCCTCGGCCACCGCGTGCACCGAGTGGGTGAGGTAGTGGGCGGTCATGCCCTGGAGCAGCAGGGCGGCGGCCTGCTCGTCGGTGACGCCGTCGGGCACCGGCACCGCCAGGGCGGCGCTGACGGCGGTGCGCTCGGCGTAGCCGCCGGGTGCCATGGCCCAGCCCACGCGTTGCCCCACCGTGAGGTCGGTGACGCCCTCGCCCACGGCGGCGACCGTGCCGGCGGCCTCCATCCCGGGCACGAACGGCAACGCCACCTGGTAGACACCGCTGCGCTGGTAGACGTCGATGAAGTTGACGCCGCGAGCGGCCACGTCCACCAGGATCTGCCCCGCCCCCGGCTCGGGTGCGTCGGTCTCCTGAACCCGCAGGACCTCGGGTCCGCCGAACTCCTCCATCACGATGGCGCGCATGTCGTCTCGTCCTCCCTGCTCCGGCGTCCGTCCAGGGTCACCGGATCGGCCTCGGTCGTGGTGGTCCCGACCGTAGCGTGCCGGTCGTCCCGCCGGAACGGTCGGGGAGCGACCGTGCGCGCGAGGCCGAACGG
>NZ_QOCZ01000228.1 GCF_018207095.1 Nocardiopsis sp. MG754419
CCCCGAGCACCCCCGAGGACGACGCGACCGGCGACGACGAGACGTCCGCCGACACCGCCGCGGCCGAGTCCATCGACCTGGACGAGGAGGGCACCGAGCTCGTCGACGGTGGCGACACCATCGTCATCGAGGCCACCATCTCCGGTGCCAGCGTGAGCACGTCGCAGAGCTGGGACGGCAACGTCGCGCACGACGCGTTCGAGGGTGAGCTCACCCTGCCCGGCGACATCAGCACCCTCTCCGACGGTGAGGAGATCACGGTCGAGGTCGTCCCGGTCGTCGACCAGGGCGTCGTGCAGGTCGAGGACGCCGGTTACCTCTGGAACGACGCCTACACCAACCTGTACCTGGCCTTCTCGGTCGACGGTGAGGTCGTGAACGGCTACCCGCTCGCCGAGAGCGCCGCGGGCATCACCACCGCCGTCGCCGACGGTGGCGGGGAAGGCGACGACGGCTCGGGCGACGACAAGACCCCGCCGCGTGAGCGCGACAAGGACACGCTCCCCGCGACGGACGTCAAGGACGCCGAGCCGCTCGCCCAGACGGGTTCGCCGATCATCGGTCTGATCGCCGCGGGCGCCGCGATCGCCGCCGGTGGTGGCGCCGCCGCCTACCTGGCGCGACGCAAGAAGAACGCCGCTGAGGCCGACGAGAACGCGACCGCCGAGAGCTGAGACTCCAGCGGTCCGCGCGAGGCGCCGACCCTCGCGTGAGAACGACACGGAAGGCCCCGGGGAGATCGACTCCCCGGGGCCTTCCGTGTCGTGTTCCGGTCGGTGATCGCCGGTCGCGTCCGCGGTGTCTACTCGCGCATGAGGTAGGAGGCCAGGCCCCGGGCGATGGCGTCGGCGGCGTTCTCCTGCCAGGCGGTGTCCGTCAGCAGGGCGGCGTCCTCCGGGTTGCGCATGTTGCCGGCCTCCAGGAACACCTTCGGCACCGTGGACAGGTTGAGTCCGCCCAGGTCGGTGCGTTCGTCCAGCCCCTCCTCGGCGAGGTAGTCCGCGTAGGGCATGTCGCCGCCCTCCAGGTACTCGCGGCGGATGTCCTCGCCGAGCAGGGCGGACGGCTCCACGATCTCCTCGGTCAGCCCGGTCACCTCGCCCGGGGTGATGACGTGGAAGCCCCGTCCGGACTCCGGACCACCGTCGGCGTGGATGGACAGGGCCGCGTCGGCCTCGTTGTCGTTGCCGATCGCGGCGCGTTCGTTGACGCAGGGGCCGACACCCTCGTTGTCCTCCCGGGTGAGGACCACCGTGACCCCGTCGGCCTCCAGGCGCTCCTTGACCAGGAGGGACAGGTCCCAGTTGAACTCGTGTTCGGAGTAGCCGTCGGCGGTCTCCGCGCCCACGGTGTCGCAGGCCTTCTCGGTGTTGCCCGCGTCGACCTGGGTGTTGATCTCGCTGGGGGCGTCCGCGTTGCCGCCGTTGTGGCCGGGGTCGATCACCACCACCTTGCCGCCCAGGGGGCCCGCGCCCGACGGGTCGGTGTCCCCGCCCGCCTCACCACCGTCACCGTCACCGTCGCCCCCGGTCTCCCCGTTCGCGTCCTCGGGTCCGGGCAACGGTGGGGCGGCCGTGGGATCGCCGTCGGGGGCGCCGTCGGCGGGCGCGGTGCAGGCCGCGGTCCACAGCACCGCGAGAGAGAGCAACGCCAGGGTGCGGGCGGAACGGCCCCGGTGCCCTGATCCAGATGGTGCGGAGTCGAGCATGCCCCACAACCTAGCCGGTGACGGTGACCCGGTCGTACCTCCCGGACGGGAGCGAACGTCGTATATCGGAAATGCCTTCTCGCTCCACGGGTCCGAAAAAGTGACCCGTATCGGTCCGATCTCACGTTTCGCGGCGCGCGCGGAGCGCCTTTTCTCTTCTCGCGACGCGCTCACGGACCATCGGTTGACACGTGCGACGAACAATCACCCAGCGCTTTATCAATGATCACCCATGGCAATGAAGGAATCATCGTGATCTGCTTGTGATGTGTCCGCGGATGATTTGATCTTTGTCGGACAGTAGTGTCCCCGGAGGGACCGGGAAGTGACAAGAAGGTTCGACGGCCACCTGCCCCTCTGCGCCCAGGTCGGATCCGCCCGGTGTTCCCAGGACGAGGGTTTCTGAACGCCCTCGCCATCCCCCGACCGATCCTGGCTCGTGACTCCATGTTCCGAGATCTCCCCGTCCGGTTCTCCGGCGGTGGTTCGCGTGACCAGGCCGGCCCGTCCCCGGGCCGGACGTATCCGAATGAGGATTGTCTTGCGTAGAACTCGCAGCATCACCGCGCGTCGTGTCCTTCAGGGAAGCGCCGCCTTCGTCGGTTTCGGTGCCCTGAGCCTGGCCGCCGCCATGCCGGCGCAGGCCGACACCGTCCTGTACGGCTCCGCCACCGCCAGTGTGTACGGGCAGGAGACCTACCTGGAGGGCACCCCGCAGGGCGAGGAGGGCGCGGCCGGGGACCACTTCGCCGTCGAGGCGGAGACCTTCCTGACGCTCGACGCCGAGACCGACGTCCGTGTGGACGCCGCCGGTGTGCACTCGACCGTCACGGTCAACAGCGCCCACGCCCGGCTCACGCTCGAGGACGTCCTGGGCATCATCGACGCGACCGACACCGAGCAGCTCTCCTCCGAGGGTGACGTGACCACCTTCGCCGCGGACGAGACCGTCGAGACCCTCGACGAGAGTGACCTGCTCATCGACGTCGAGTTCACCGGCGCCTCGGTCTCGGTCACCAAGGCCTGGGACGGCACCCACACCACCGACTTCGTCGAGGGCACCGTCCAGGAGAACGTCAACGAGCTGGACCTCGGTATCTCCGTCCTCCACGAGGTCGGCGAGGGCGAGTTCGAGGACCGGTTCAGTGAGGACGTCGTCTGGGACGGCGCCTTCAACCTCCTCTACACCGAGTTCGACGCCGGTGAGCTGGGTGGGATCGACTTCTACCTGGCCGAGGCCGTCGCGGCCACCACCGATGGGGACCTGGGTGGCGACGACGGTGACGGTGGCGGTGACGACGGCGGCGAGGACGGCGGTGACGACGACGCCGGTGAGGGCGACGGCGGCGGTGACGAGGACGCCGGTGAGGGCGACGGTGACCCGGGCGAGGACGGCAAGGAACACGACAAGGGCGACGGTGACCAGGCCGAGGAGGGCAAGGACGGCAAGGACCAGGGCAAGGACGAGGACCTCGCCCGGACCGGTTCGCCCATCGCCGCCCTGATCGGCGCCGGTGCGGCGCTCGCCGCCGGTGGTGGCGCCGCCGCCTACCTGGCCCGTCGCCGGAAGAAGAACAACGAGGCGGCCGAGGAGACCGACGAGAGCTGAGTCTGAGCGGCCGGTCCCGCCGCCTGAGCGCGGGACGGCCGTCAGGGCCCCGGACGCCCGAGGGCGCCGGGGCCCGCTTTCGTCGCACGCCTCCACGGATCCACCTCGTCGAGGCCGGTCACCCCCGGTCCCGGGTGGGGCGCGCTCGTGCCCGGACCCCCGTCCGGGGCACGTCCGCCGAACCGGCCGGGCGGCGGCTCGGGCACGCACCGCCCTGTCCGTCGTCGCGAGGACGGACGGGCGTCCCGCCCACGCTCGGAGCCACCCGGCGACCGGGTCCACCTCGGGCACCTCGTGGTTCCGGTCCCCGGTGTCGCGTCCCACGGCGGATCGAACCCGGAAGCGCCCGGCACCGGGGGACGGCGTCGTCGTTGGAACGGTTTCCGATTTGTGATCAAGGGACTAGGCTCGCCTTGTGGACCGTCATCCGTACGGTGCTCCCCACGACCGACTACCCCGAACGGATCGAGTCCCTCCTCGACCTCCGCGCGGCAGCGCGTCCGGCCGATCGGACCGGACCGTACCCCCGCTCCTGTGCACCGGCGCCGGTCCGGGGCCGACCCTCGGGTCGGGCATCCCCCGAGAACAACAGGAGTGTTGTGGTGACTCCCGCCGAATCATCCACCCGTCGCCTCCTCGCCGGGGGAACGCTCTTCGTCGCGCTGGGCGCGCTCGGCGTCGCCTCGGCGCCCCCCGCGGCCGCCGGGCCACTCGTCTGGGGCAGCGCCCAGGCCTGGTTGGCCGACGGCGACCTGGTCACCGGTTACTCCACCGCGATCAGTTTCGGTGGTGAACGGCGTGACGAGGCCGCCGCGGAGCCCCTCCTGGGTCCGTTGGCCGCCTACGCCCAGGTCCGGGGTGAGAGCCGGGCCGTGGTGCAGGACGAGACCGGGGCGCGTTCGGAGGCCCGGATCGACGAGGTGCGGGTGAGCCTCGGCGTCGACGACCTGATCCGACTCGGCATGATCGACCGGCCGGACGAGGGGTCCGGGCCCTCGCCGAGTCCCACCGGCGGGCCCGAGGACGATTCCGAGGAGACCGGGACCGACCGCACCGAGG
Organism: Nocardiopsis sp. MG754419; assembly: GCF_018207095.1. Taxonomy (GTDB): domain Bacteria; phylum Actinomycetota; class Actinomycetes; order Streptosporangiales; family Streptosporangiaceae; genus Nocardiopsis. Next base: position 4,377 of record NZ_QOCZ01000228.1, read on the forward strand.
GCGCGGGGGAGCGTGAGCGTCAGCAGGCCGACGAACCCACCCCGAACATCCCCTTCGAAGAGCCCTCCACGTCCCCCAGCGCGTCCCCGTCCGAGGAGGACGTGGTGATGTTCGGGGAGGGGGAGTCGGAGAACCTCTCCAGCGACGGCAACGCGGTCGAGTTCACCCTGGAGGACGTGCGCGCGAGCGCCGAGGCCGACTTCGAGGGGCGGACCGCGGCGAGCCTGGAGTACGGCGAGATCACCGCCTTCGGCGCCGCCCTACCGGAGTTCGAGGACGACCACCTGGCGCAGGAGACCCTGGAGGTCATCGACACCGACGGTGCGACGGTCGACGAGGTGCCCGTCGGTGTCCGCTTCATCGAACACGAGAGCACGTTCGAGGACGACCAGGAGGACTGGGAGGGCGAGGGTGTTCGGTCCGCCCTCACCGTGTGGGTCCAGATCGGTGATCCCGAGGACGAGAACGGCTTCGCCGTCGACTTCGCGGATGTCTGGGCGATCGGTTCCACCCACGCGGTCGACGCGCGTGAGGGCGGTGGGAACGAGGAACGCGGTGAGACGAGCGCGGACGAGGCGGCTGCACCGAGTCCTCGCCTCGCGACCACCGGGAGTTCGATCGCCGCGCTCATCACCGCGGCCGTGGTCGCGGTGGGCGGCGGCGCGAGCGCGACCTTCCTGGCGCGCAAGCGCACGACCGCCATGGACGACCGGATCGAGGACTGACCCGGGTCCGCCGGGTCGTACGCCGGTCTTCCGTGCCGAGGGTCGGGGCACGGGAGAGAACCCTTGTTCCGGTCGGGGCCGGGCCGGCGGTTCCGGACGGGTCGGTCGGGGTCGCCCACGGCGGTGCGGGGACGTCGTCGACGCCGGTTCAAGGCGCCGGGTGCGTGGCCGTGAGCGTATGTGAGTGGGCGGATCACCCCGTCCGGGTGACCCGCCCATGCACTGCTCTCGTCAGTAGCCGGAGTTCGTCCGGCCGCTCCCCCCGGAATCGGCACAGACCGGGGAGATCACTCCGTACGCTGGCTCGGGATCCCGGCCAACAGAGCGCGGACCTCGGTTTCGCGGTAGCGGCGGTGGCCGCCCAGGGTGCGGATCGAGGTCAGCTTGCCCGCCTTGGCCCAGCGTGTCACGGTCTTGGGGTCCACGCGGAACATGGTGGCGACCTCAGCGGGGGTCAACAGGGGCTCCGCCTCGGGCGTGCGAGTTGACATGTGTACGGCCTCTCCTCCTGGATCTGTGTGCCGATCCTTGAGCCTTTATCCTGGCGCTTGGCCCGGATGTCCAATACTTCCTCTGGGTCCATATTGGCATCACCCGAGGTGATTGCGCGACCACTCCAAGCAACTTTGCACGTGGGAGGCCGCTGAAAGCCGCCCGTGATCGCGTCACGCTAAGTGATTCTAGCGACACGTTTAGTGGCATGTGGCGTATTCGGTCAAAACTTCGTTCTCAGGCCTCGTTTTTCTCGATCCGGAGTGCCCGAAGTGCTAGGGCAGGCCTGACCGAAACCTGAAGGCGGCTGCGGGGGGAGGGGTGGAGCCCCTGGTCGACCGCCGAATCGGGGCAGGTG
>NZ_QOCZ01000229.1 GCF_018207095.1 Nocardiopsis sp. MG754419
CGGTGACGGGGACCTTGCGGTAGGCGGGAGAGGAGGCGGGGCTGCGCCACAGCCGCTCCAACTCCTCGTCGAGCCAGGTCAGGGTGAGGGAGACGCCGGCCATGTCGAAGCTGGTGACGAGTTCGCCGACGTCGGGCTCGACCACTGCGAGCCCGTGCCCGGCGAGCAGCCGGTCGACCTTGCGGTAGACCACGAAGAGTTCCTCGTACTTCACCGAGCCCAGACCGTTGAGGATCAGGGCCACCCGCGAGGATCCGCCGGCGCTGGAGGGCCGTTCCGCGATGAGCCGGTCGACGAGGAGTTCGGCCAGGTCATCCGCGCTCGGCACCTCGGTCTCTCCGAGACCGGGCTCCCCGTGGATGCCCATGCCCACGGCCATACGGCCCGCCGGGACCGTGAACAGGGCCTCGGTGGCACCGGGCAGCGTGCATCCGCTGAAGGCGACACCGAAGGAGCGCGTGTGGTCGTTGGCCTTGGCCGCCACGCGTGTCACCTCGGCGAGCGAGGCCCCGTGCGCGGCGGCGGCGCCGGCCGCCTTGAAGACGACGAGGTCACCCGCGATGCCGCGGCGTTCGGCTCGTTCGGACGCCGGTGCGCTGGAGATGTCATCGGTGACCGGGACCATCTCGCAGGCGATGCCCTCGGATCGCAGGCGTTGCTGGGCCAGGCCGAACTGGAGAACGTCGCCCGCGTAGTTGCCGTAGGTGAGGAGCACACCGCCGCCGCGTTCCGCGGCCCGGGCCACGGAGTGGATCTGGCGGGCCGACGGGGAGGAGAAGAGGTTGCCCATGGCCGCGGCGTCGGCGAGTCCCGGCCCCACCAGCCCCCCGAAGGCGGGGTAGTGGCCCGACCCGCCACCGATGACGACGGCCACGGTGCCCGGCGTGGGTTCGTCGGCCCTGACGACCCCGCCACGGACGGCGCGAAGTCGATCCCTATGGGCGGCGACGAGACCTTCGACGAGTTCGTCGGCGAACTCGTCGGGGGCGTTGAACAGACGGGTCATCCGGCGATCTCCCGTGGTCAGGTTCCTCAACAGCGCCGGTCAGAGCTGTTGTGGAGCCCCAAGAAATCAAGATTCAACGAACATGTCAACCGGTTGACCAATTTTGGTGCGCTAGGCTGACCACCATGCCCAGCAACCCGACCGACCCGGACTCCGAGTTCAGTGGTCGTCTCTCGGCCATCCGCGCCACCACCCCCACGGCGGCCGTGGCTTCGGAACTGCTCAGCTACTTGACCGCCGGGGATCTTGCCCCAGGCGCCAGACTTCCCTCAGAACGGAAGCTCGCCGAAACGCTGGGAACCGGGCGCTCTGCGGTGCGTGAGGCGCTCGCCGCCCTGGAGATCCTCGGTGTCGTCGAGGTCCGTCCCGGATCCGGCACCTACCTGCGCTCGGGCTCCTCGGAACTGCTGCCTCGCACCCTGAGCTGGGGCCTGATGCTGGGTACCCGCAACACCGCCGACCTCACGGAGATCCGCACCTCCCTGGAGGTGTTGGCCGCACGGCTGGCGGCGCTCAACGCCGGCCCCGACGACGTCCGCAGGCTCCGTGGGCATCTGGCCACCATGCGCGAGAACGCCGACCTGGGCGACCGCGACGCGTTCGTGGAGGCCGACGCCCGCTTCCACCAGGAACTCGCGGCCGCGTCCCAGAACATCGCCCTGGCCAACGTGCTGCAGAGCGTGCGCGCCCTGCTCCGGGTCTGGGTCGATCGAGGTGTGGCCAAGGAGGAGGACGCGCGTATCGCCATCGAGGAACACGCACGTGTCCTCGACGCGCTGGAGGGCAACGACGCCGTCAAGGCGAACGAGGCCATGGTCGCGCACATGGACACCGCCGCGACCCGAGTGCTGAGCTCCGTCGCGGAGTTCGACGGCGAGAAGATCCAGACCACGCCGTAACGGGCGCGCGCCGCCCGCGCTCCGGCGCGGCTCCGCACCCCGCCCCTCCCCCGTACGCCTCCGCCGAGCGTGGGCCACCGGCCGGGTGGCGACACCGGCCGTCCTCGCTTCCCCGTGACGTCGTGCCCGACCTACGCCCGTGTCGGGGCGGCCCATCTGTGGTCGGTAAGCCGTGGCGGACATCGATCCCGAGGGACGCGGTACCCAGGGAGGTCGGGCAGCCGGTGGGACGAGGGTCGACGCGGGCATTCCGCTCGATGTGGCCGATGACCATGCATGCTCCGCCGGCGAGTGGACCCTTCTCGTTCCGTCCCTTCCTGGCGATGCGCTGGAGCGCGAGCCTTGGGCTGATGAGGATCAGCGACGCGATTCTCTTGCCCGGCCGCAGCAGCGCACCTCCCACTCATGATCCTCACTGCCGGCCTGGAGCGGCAGCCCGGTTCAGGAGATCGCGCGCGCCGATCGGGGCCCGACCCACTGATCCGTGGTGTGCGGGCGAGCCGGGGCCATCACCGGCCCCACTGCGACCACTCCGGTCCACGAGCGGCATCGTCGCCGCCCTACAATCGGGGCGGATGTTCGACGGAAGGTCTGCGATGAAGCGGCGATGGCTGATCGTGAGCGCGTGCGTCGTCGTGGTCGCTCTGCTGGCCTCACTGGCGTGGTGGCGGTCCGCACGCCCCAGCGCCGCGGAGGACGAGCTCGCCGCGACCCTCACCGCGATCCTGCACGAGGACACCGACGCGTACATCTTCCCCGCCTGGTGGAGCGATGGCTCCACACCCCTGCGTCTGACGTCGGAAGGCGACGGCCTGCTGATCGATGAGCCCAGGACCGCCTCCGACCTGGTGGGCCGCGCCCGTGTCGACGTCTCCCTGGAGGCTCCTGCGACGGCGGACCCCGCGGCGGTCGCCGCTCTGCCCGGCGGTGAGGGCGCCCCCTGGGTGGCGGTGGCCTTCGAGTCCCGGCAGACCGAGATGGAGGACAAGGACACCACCGAGAACCCCCTCACGTGGACGGGCACCGACCTCACCACCGGCGACCGGACCAGCGGTGGTGAACCCGTCACCCTGCCGGCCACACTCCGCAGCAACGAGATCAGCCCGGCGGACGGACCCAGCGCGATCATGACGGCGGACGCCGCCGTTGCCCGCGTCGAGGGCACCGACACCGCTCTGGTCACCACGTCACAGCTCGGCGAGTTCACCATGCACCGCTGTGACCCGGCCGCATGCGAATGGGAGGAGGTGTCGGTGCCGGCGGGCGGCGATCCCTTCTCGATCGCCTCGACCGGTGAGGGCCTCGTCGCCCTGACCGGCGCCTCCGCGGACGGGCACACGGTCTGGTACGCCGACGACGCCGATCTGCGGTGGCGCCCCCTGGGCGAGATCCCCACCGGCGAGGTCGTGGAGGTGCTGCACGACGGCGTGGACGGCGTCATGGTGCTGAGCAGGAGCGGTGACGACTCCGACCGTGCCTACCGGGTTCGTACGGCCGACGCGTCCGGCCTCGAAGACGAAGTGGGCCCCTTCGACTTCCCTGAGACCGGCACCGTGTCGGCCGTGAGCGAGGTCGACGGCCGTTGGTACCTCGCCGGGCACGGGCCGAGTGCCGCACGCGTCGACCTGGGCGCGGATCCCCTGACACCGAGGCTCTGGGCCCTGGGTGAGGACTCGTGGGAAGGGGTCGAGGATGACCTGCTGGGCCACCAGCCGGATCAGTCGATGCGCGTTCTGTATGTGGACGGAGAGGGCGGCCTCGCCGCGGTGAGCAGTTCCCCGGCGCAGCGCATCACCATGACCTGGACGTTCGCCACCGTGGACGGGTGAGGGCCCGTCTCGGAAGCCGCCCGCCTTCACGATCTGCCGCGCGGATCATTCCTTCCGTGCCGATCGACGAAAACACACCACCTCGGGCACGACGGCCCTCAACACATGACCGACGGCGAAGACGATCAGCGCATAGGATCCCCGTTCGTAGCCCTGGTGATAAGCCACAGCGGAGAACGCCGGTATCAGAACAGCGGGGATGGCCATCCCCAGCTCAGAGCGAACTGCTCCACCCTCGAAGGGAATTCCGGAAGCTGGCGATGAGACGTGGGAAGAAAGAACCGGCTCTTGGCGAGCCTTTCGATGAAATCCGACCCTTCGGCCGATGTTGCGATCGTACCCTCTCCTCACGTGACCGGCGGCTGCGCCGCTCCCTCCGGCCCGGGCCGGCGCCCACGCCCTCACCCGCGGCGACTCCGAGATCACACCTCACGAGCACGACCAGCGGCACCCGCTTCCATGACGCCCCGACCACGTGCGGCCAGCACACCCGGACACGCCTCATTCCCGAGGCTTTCTCAGTCTGAAAGAGAGGATGACCATGGGAAGGATCCAGATCGAGAAATACAGCATCGAGAACACGGAGAATACGGCGACCCCGAGGTACTGCCCTCGAACATAGGCAAAGACGGTCAGCCCCAGAAGCACGAGTAAGGACAAGGACACACCGATAATAATGTCGATCCACTGCCGCCGGGTCGGACGCTCCGGAAATTTTCGACGAGGACTGTAAGAAAGAAAACTGGATCGCGCCAACCGCTCGATCAGATCAGGGCGACCCTCTCCACCGCTGCGCTCGTTCGGCAAAGGGTGACTTCCTTTCAGGGTGCGACCATGGTCGTGGACCGAGGCTCCCAAAGCGCGGTCGCACTCATACATCGCCCTTCTTCATGACGGAAAGAAGAGAGAACTTCGGCAGGGCCATGAAGAGAACACAGAAGGTCACCAGAACCAGACTCAGGATGAGTCCCCCGACGCTGTCCCTCCAGAAGAAGGACATGTAACCCAGAGCGCCGAGGGGAGGGATTCCGGGGTGACACGGGGACGAGCCGGAGCACCTTCGCCCTCACACGGAGGGAGGAGGGGCACCACGCGACCGCCGCCTCATCCGGATCAGCAGGACGATCTTCGGGGCCACGAGGACGAGGAACGCCACCCCGCCGAGGACGGCGGCTCCCACGGCGCCACCGATCTCACCCTGGGAGGCGCTCCACGCGGCGATTCCCATCAGTCCCAGGGAGGGGATCGAGAGCCCAGCGATGAAGGCCCACCAGTCGGACGTGGTGGGCTGGTCGGGGAACCTCTCGTACCCCAACGGGAGGAGACCACGGCTCTTGGCGCATCGAGCGATCACGGCTTCCTTCGGCTCACGCGAATTCAGGGAACCCACCTCGCTTTCACGTTCTCCGGGTGATGCGTCCCGGCACCTTCTCTGGCGCGCCTCAGGCTGCCCGGGCGTTCGGTCGTGAAACCTCGCCGGCGACGTGAACGCGGAACGACACGACTCGAAGGCGGACCCAGAAGACCACCGTGGTCCCTGCGCCCGCCATCGATCCCGCGTGTCCGAACGCCGATCCCGGTAGCTCCTGCCACCGTCGCCGGTATCGGTCCGGTCGCGCCGATGGTGATGGTCGAGTGGGGCTCAGGTGGCCGTGCCCAACCAGGTGCGCACCAGAACGGTGAGGTCGTCGAACTCCCCCGGTTCTTCGGTGACCACGGTGCACGGACCGCGACCCCGGGGGCGCTCCGGGCCGCCGAACAGGTAGGGCCGCACCCCACGCACCCCGTCGTCGTCCACACACCAGCCTTCTTCGGAGGGGTGCGGCGGTCGGGGGCGGGGAACACACACCGGTCCGGGCGCGGGCACGGGCTCGTGACCGGCGCCCAGCGGGCTGCGAGCCGACGTCTCCTGTGCGCCGGGAGGGCGGTCGGGCAGGGTCCGTGGACGCGAGGAGCGCGACGGTTCCCGGTGCTTTCGGTCCTCGGAGTCGGCGATCGGACGGCGTGGCCGGGTGGGGCCGCACAGGACCACGGCCATGACCGACCCACGCCACCACCGCAGGCGTTCTCTCAGATTCCGCCCGCGTTTGCGGTGTCGGCCCCTAGATCGTTGATGGGAAATCCCTGAAACGCCTGCGGGCAAGACGAAGGGCGTCGAGGATCAGTGTGTGACCAAAGACCTTGACGCCCTTCTGACAG
>NZ_QOCZ01000230.1 GCF_018207095.1 Nocardiopsis sp. MG754419
ACCCTCTTGCCTGCGAAAGGAGCCGCGGTGGAGGTCCTCGACCAACTCCCCATCGGCCTGGCCATCGGCGCCGTCCTCCTCCTGGCCGCCCTGGGACTGAACTTCACCTTCGGTCAGATGGGCGTCATCAACATGGCCCACGGCGAGTTCATCATGATCGGCGCCTACACCGCCTTCGTGCTGCACGCCTGGGCCGGCCTGGGTTCCTCCCACGCCCTGCTGGTCGCCCTGCCGGTGGCCTTCGCCGTCACCGGGACCCTGGGCTGGTTGTTGGAGGCGGGGCTGATCCGTCACTTCTACGGGCGTCCCCTGGACACGCTGCTGCTCACCTTCGGGATCGGCATGATCCTGCAGCAGGCCGCCCGGGACACCTTCGGCGCCCCCAACGTGGACGTGCCCGCCCCCGACTGGCTCACCGGCGGCATCACCCTGTTCGACAGTGTGCGCATCCACCACTCGCGCCTGTTCATCCTGGCCCTGGCCCTGGTCAGCGTCGTCGCCATCGCCCTCTACCTGCACCGTTCCACGGCCGGGCGGCAGATGCGCGCGGTCATCCACAACCGCGACCTGGCCGCCGTCAGCGGTGTCGACACCCGCCGGGTCGACGCCACCACCTTCTTCATCGGTTCCGGGCTGGCGGGGATCGCCGGGGTGGCGTTGACGTTGATCGGCCCCACCGGCCCCACCCTGGGCACCAACTACATCGTCGACGCGTTCCTGGTCGTGGTCATCGGTGGTCTGGGGCAGTTGCGCGGCACCGTCGTGGCCGCCTTCGCGCTGGGGTTGCTCAACGCCACCGTGGAGGCCTGGGCCGACGCCTCCCTGGCCAAACTCCTGGTGTTCGCCACCATCGTGGCGTTCCTCCAGGCGCGCCCACAGGGACTGTTCACCGTCAAGAGCAGGGCACTGACATGACCCACACCTCCACCGTCCCCGCCCCGCCCGTGTCCCGGGCCGCGTCCCTGGGGCGTCGCCTGCGCGGACCGGCCGTGTTCGTGGCGCTCCTGGCCGCCGCCCTGCTCGTGGTGCCCGTGGTCCTGGAACCCTTCCGGCTCAACCTGCTGGCCCAGTACCTGTGCTACGCCATCGTCGCCCTGGGCATCGCCCTGGCCTGGGGGCGGGGCGGCATGCTCACCCTGGGCCACGGCGTCTACTTCGGGTTGGGCGCCTACGCCATGGCCATGCACCTGACCCTGGCCCGTGCGGCCCAGGACCCGCTCGACCCCGACGGGCTGCCCTCGTTCATGGTCTGGTCCGGTCTGAGCGAACTGCCCTGGTTCTGGGTCCCCTTCGCCAGCCCGGCCGTGGCCGTGGTGGCCGCCGTCCTGGTCCCCGGCGCCGTGGCCGCGCTCCTGGGCTGGTCGGTGTTTCGCCAACGCGTGCGCGGCGCCTACTTCGCCATCCTCAACCAGGCGCTGGCCGCCGCCTTCGTCCTGCTGCTCGTAGGGCAACAACACCTGACCGGCGGCTCCAACGGACTCACCGACTTCCCCGTGTTCGCCGGCCACAGCCTCTACACACCCACCGCCCAGACCACCCTGTACGTGCTCACCGTCCTGGTCCTGGCCGGCCTCTACCTGTTGTTGCGCCACATCACCCGGAGCCGTTTCGGCACACTCCTCATCGCCATCCGCGACGGCGAGGACCGTGTCCGCCACCTGGGCTACGACCCCACCTGGGCCAAGACCCTGGCCTACGCCCTGTCCGCCATGGCCGCCGGCATCGGCGGGGCCCTGTTTGTACCCATCATGGGCATCATCTCCCCCTCCCTCATCGGCGTCATCCCCTCGATCATGATGGTCCTGGCCGTGGCCATCGGCGGCCGCTACTCCCTGGCCGGAGCCGCCCTGGGCGCGGTGCTGATGAACGCCGCCCAGACCACCTTCTCCGAACACTTCGCCGGCACCTGGACCTACCTGCAGGGCGCCCTGTTCGTCGTGGTCATCGCCCTGGCCCCCGCCGGTCTGGCCGGACTGGCCGGCCAGGTGCGCCAGGCCCTGCACCACCGACGCGCCCACGTCACGCACACCAGCCACGGGAGCCCCCGATGAGCCTGCTGACCATCGACGACCTCACCGTCACCTTCGGCGACTTCACCGCCCTGGACCACGTCACCCTGTCCCTGGACGAGGGCGACCTGCTCTTCCTCATCGGCCCCAACGGCGCCGGCAAGACCACACTCATCGACACCATCACCGGCCGCACCCGACCCACCTCGGGCACCCTGACCTTCGACGGCCGCCCCCTCCACGGCATGGCCGAACACCACATCGTCCGCGCCGGCATCGGCCGCACCTTCCAGACCAGTGTCGTCTTCGAACACCTCACCGTCGCCGACAACGTCGACCTGGCCGCCTCCCACCACCTGCGCCCCTGGCAGCTGCTGCGTCGACGCCGCGCCCTGCCCGAGGCGGTCACCCACATCCTGGAACGCGTGGGCCTGACCGAGCGGCTCCACGACCGCGCCGGCACCCTCTCCCACGGCCAACGCCAGTGGCTGGAGATCGCCATGCTGTTGGCGCAACGCCCCCGCCTGCTCCTGCTGGACGAACCCGTCGCCGGAATGAACACCGACGAACGCACTCGCACCGGTGAGCTCCTCACCGAGATCGCCACCGACCACACCATCATCGTCATCGAACACGACATGGACTTCCTGCGCCGCTACGCCCACCAGGTGGTGGTCCTGCACGAAGGCGCCGTCCTCACCCGCGGCGACCTGGCCACCGTCCAGAGCGACCCCCGTGTCCAGGAGGTCTACCTGGGCCGCACCCCCAGCGAGGCCACGACATGACCACCACCCCCACCCTGCGCGTCCAAGGACTCGACGCCGGCTACGGGCGCGCCCGCGTGCTCTTCGACATCGACCTGACCGTCCACCCCGGCACCATCGCCTGTGTCATGGGCCGCAACGGGGTCGGCAAGACCACCCTGCTCAACACGATCGCCGGACTCATCACCCCCACCGCCGGCACGCTGGCCCTGGCGGGGGCCGACATCACCCGCACCCCGCCCCACCGCCGCACCCGGCAGGGCATCGGCTACGCGCCCCAGGGACACGAGACCTTCGCCCCGCTGACCGTGGCCGAGAACCTGGCCCTGGCCCACCAGGCCGGCGGCAGGGGCGGACCCGACCTGGTCGAGTCCGCGCTGGAGCGCTTCCCACGCCTCACACCGCTGATGCGGCGCCGCGCGGGCCTGCTCTCGGGTGGACAGGCCCAACAGTTGGCCATCGCCCGCGCCCTGGTCACCGATCCGACGCTGCTGCTGTTGGACGAGCCCACCGAGGGCATCCAGCCCAACATCGTCGCCGAGATCGAGGCAGCGATCACCGACATCGCGGCCTCGGGCATCACGGTGCTGTTGGTGGAGCAGTACCTGGACGTGGCGTTGCGGTTGGCCGACACCGTGACCGTCATCGACGCCGGGCGGATCGTCCACCATGGCCCCCGCGCCGCACTGGACCGGGCGAGGGCCCACGCCCTGATGGCGATCTGACCCCGGTCGCGTCCACGCCGTGGGGGCGCAGAGCGGCGAGGGCCGCTCCCCCGGTTCCGCGCACGGGATGAGGGGCGGCCCGCCCTGGCGGCCGGTCCACGCGCCACGCGTTCTCGCTCACCGGCCTCACCGGGCGGGGCACACCATGAGCGGGCGCCTGTGCACGAGGGGCCGCTCGCCGCCCGAACGGGGTACCCACGGCTCGGCCCCGGCGGTGAGCGATGACCACGGCGCGGCGACGTCGCCGCGCCGGTGAACGCCCACAGGCCACCGGTCCGTGACGGTGGTGAGGGACCCACCCACGAGGCGAGGAACGACGTGATCGGCGAGGACCGGCTCCGGAACATCCTCACGAGCGGCCTGGTGGCGTTCGTGGTGACCATGCGGGAACGGGCGTGGTCGGTGTCGCCCTGGGCCGGTCACCGGGCTTCCTCGACCGCTGAGACCCGGACCACGAACCACACCCCGCGCCGGCGGGACCCACAGGCACACAGACCGCCCCGCCCACACGTGCCGATCACGGGTCGGGGGTGAAGAACTCCACCAACGGCCGCGCCACCGACGCGGGACGACCGTCGTTGGTCGCCGCCAGGTGCCCCACCCCCGCCAACCGCACCCGCTCCACACCCGGGACCACCCCCTCCAGGGTGTCCAGAGCCCGCCCGAGATAGGCCGGGCTGCGCGCGCCGCCCAACAACAGCACCCGACCCCGCACCGAGTCCGCGCGTGACAACAGCGGAGCGGCCGAACGCACCATGTGCGCGTCGGCGCCCATCGACTCCAACTGGGCACCCACCCCCTCGGGCGCGGGCACACGCAACGCCAACGCCATCAACGGCTGCGACCACGACCGGGGCACCCGGCGCATCCACGGCGCGTCCTCGGTACCCCGCACCACCGCCGCCAACGCCGCGGCACGCTCACCCCGCGCCCACCGCTCCTCGAAGTCGGGCAGCCAGGACAACGCCGCACCCAACGGAGGTTCGTACAACGCCACCGCACACCCCGGACCCGCCTGCCGCGCCCACTCCAGGACCGGCACCGCGCCCGCGCTGAGCCCGAACAACCTGCGGGCCCCGGTGTGCTCCACCAACGCGGCCACGTCCCGCGCCGCCGGGCCCACCCGACGTGGTGCCACACCGCCGCTCAGACCGCGTCCGCGCCGGTCGGGCACCCACACCTCGAAGCCCGCCCGGGCCAGATGGCCGGCCAGGACCATCAGGTGGTGGGAGGTGATCAGACCCCCGTGCCAGAGCAGTACCGGCGGGCCTTGGCCCAGGCGCCGGTACCCCAACCTCACACCGTCGTCGGTGCGCACACCACCGGTGGTGTGACCGGGCGGGTCCGGGCGCGCCATCATGGCCGCCCGAGGCGGGCGCACAGCGCGGTGCGGTCCACACCCAACGCGTCCAGGAGCACGGCCGCCGGGTCGGGGCGACGGTGCCCGGTCAGGGCCCGCAGCAGGTGGTGCGGGGCCGGGCTCTCGGTTCCCGCGGCGGCGCGCCAGCCTCGGAAGAGCGCCTTGGCGGCCGGAGTGAGGGGAAGCCGGTCCTCGGACCGGCCCGCGAGGGCGTCCTCGCGCATGTGGGCGCGCACGCCCACGGTCGCCAGCGCCCGTTCGTCCACAGTGGTGAGCGCGGCGCGAGCGGCATCTCGGTCCACGCCCTGTTCGGCCAGGGCGCGCGCCGGTGCGCCCCCAGGGTCCTCCAGCAGGGCCAGGAGTACGTGTTCGGTGCCGACCTTGCGGTCGCCGCGGCGCAGGGCCTCGGCGGTGGCGTTCAGGTAGAAGTGTCCTCCGCCGTGGCGGTGCATGGGGGTGTCCTCACGTTCTCACGTCGCCGTGTTTGGTGTGCAGGGACTGCCGGGTCAGGCCGAGTGCGTCGCCGATCTGCTGCCAGGACCAGCCGGCACGGCGCGCGGCGGCGACCTGTTCGGCCTCGACCTGCTCGGCCAGGCGACGCAGCGCCAGGACGGCGCGCAGGCCCTCTTCGGGGTCATGGGGGTGGGACGTCTGCTCGACCATGCATGTCAGTATGGACTGACACACCGAGCCCGTCAAACCACACTGACACTCCCAGGGGTAAAAAAGGGGGCCGACCCGAACGGACCGACCCCCACCACCTCACGACAGAGGCAACCACCCCGTGCACACCCTCAACCCCACACCCGACTCCACCCGCTCCACCGCGGCCCGCTCCAACCGGGTCCGCCGCGGCGCCGCCCCCACATCCACCCGCGCCATCCCGAACACGAACCGGAACACATCCGACTCCCCCGGCGCACCCTCACCCACCAACGTGAACCTGCGCTGGAACCGCACGATGTTGGAACCC
>NZ_QOCZ01000024.1 GCF_018207095.1 Nocardiopsis sp. MG754419
CGCCTCGCCCGCGTCGGGGGCGACGGTGGTGGATCCGTCCGCGGAGTTCGAGGCGTTGGAGGCGGAGTACGACGCGCGGCTCGGTGTGTACGCGGTGGACACCGGGTCCGGGGAGGAGGTGGCGTTCCAGGAGGGCGAACGGTTCGCCTACGCGTCCACGTTCAAGGCGTTGTTGGCGGGTGTGGTGCTGGCGGAGCACTCGTTGTCGGAGATGGAGCGGGTGATCACGTTCGACGAGGACGTGCTGGTGCCGCACTCCCCCATCGTGGAGGAGCACCTGGACTCGGGGATGTCCTTGTTGGAGCTGTGCGACGCGACGGTGCGGTTCAGTGACAACGCGGCGGCGAACCTGCTGTTGGAGGAGATCGGCGGCCCCGAGGGGTTCGGGGAGGCGCTGGCGGAGGCGACCGGGGACGAGGTGACCCGGCCGGTGCGGTGGGAGACGGATCTGAACGAGGCCGCGCCCGGGGACGAGCGGGACACCAGTACGGCGGAGGCGCTCACGGGGAGCCTGGAGGCGTTCACGTTGGGGGACGTGCTGCCGGAGGAGCGTCGTGAGGTGCTGGTGGATCTGTTGGTGCGCAACACCACGGGGGACGACCTGATCCGGGCGGGGGTTCCGGAGGGGTGGACCGTGGGCGACAAGACCGGTGCCGGGGGCCACGGGACGCGTAACGACATCGGGGTGCTCTGGCCGGAGGAGGGTGATCCGATCGTGCTGGCGGTGCTGTCGAGTCGGGATGTGGAGGACGCGGAGTACGACGACGCGTTGATCGCGGAGGCCACGGAGATCGTGGTGGAGGCCCTGGGCTGAGTGCGGCCGGTGGAGCGTGCGGGGGTTCTGGTCACTGTGGGACAGATCGACCGGAACCCCCTCTTTTACCCGGCTCCTTCCAGCCCAAAGAGGCCTTTTGTCACTTTATGGCGGTAAAAGCAGGCTGAACCGGTCACATCACGGCCACAACCTGAGTACAACCCGTGGGTTCGGTCGCTGTGGAGGCCCGCCGTCCCTGATCCTTGATGGCGTGCGGTCCTGGGGAAGGGGCCGGCTGCGAGGAGAGGGGCGTCGGGTGTTGACCGCGGTGGCCGGGGTGATCGGTGCGCTGGTGATCGGCGCCTGGGTCGTGGTGGCCTGGGGGTCCCGGCGGCGCCAGCCGTGGTTGTGGACTCCGGTCGCGCTGCTCGCCGTCGTGCTGGTGGCCCTGGATCTTCCGGGCTGGTCGTTCCTACCCCTGCTCGCGTTGGTGGCGGGCTCGTTCGCGGAACTGGTGGTGGGGTCACGGGAGCATCCGACCATCCGTACCAAGTCGCCGGACGCCCCGTTGAGCACCGAGCGGTGGGCGGCCGCGGCCGCCGCCCCGTTCCGGGTGGCACTGGCCGAACCATGGGACGTGGTGGCCCGCCCCAACCTCCGTCGCCGGTACCGACGCATGCTGGAACGCCAGTGGTCGGTCGTCGACCGCGAATCGCTGCTGGCCGCGATCGAGGGACTCCTGGAGGAGCTGCACAACGGCCCGAGTCTGGACCTGGTCGTGGACCTGCGTTCGGGGACGGCGCGGTCGCGCCTGCCCGACGGCGGTGAGGACACCGGTGCGATGGTGCGGCTGTCCGAGGAACAGGTGGCGCGCCTGCGGTCGGTCACGGGTGTGGCCGAGGGCGACGAGACCGTGATGATCGGCGCCTACCAGTGGTGGAAGTCGGTGCACGCCATCCGCCTGGTGTGCGGCGGGGCGACGCTCGACTGGTTGAGCCCGGTGGAGACGCAGACGTCGTTGCGCCGGGTCGCGTCGGATCTGCAGCGACGGTACGCGTCGTGGGGACAGCTGTCGTCGGCCTTCCACGCCGGCTATCTCCTGTGGCCCGACAAGGGCGTGGAGGGCGACCACGGGGACGCGGACCGCGTGTGGACGGCGCTGGGTCTGTTGGACGAGGATCCCCGCAGCCCCTGGAACCTTCTGCCGTGGGACATGCCGTTGGAGCGGGTCCCGTTCGAGGGCGTGTCCTCGAACCAGGACTGAGCGCCGGAACCGGGGACCGTGGACACACCGGCCTCCCCTGGTGGAGGTCGTCGTCCGTTCGATGCGTTGATCGCCGCGAACGGCTCCGGCCGCACCGGTCGGCCCGGAACGCTCCGGCGTGATCGCCGGGCTCCGGGCCGGACCTGATGCGGCCCGTGGTCGCGGCGCCGTGGGCGCCGCGTGTCAGTTGTTCAGGGCGACGGCGTCGCCGAGGCGGTGCACCCGCAGGGAGTTGGTGGAACCGGTGGTTCCGGGCGGGCTGCCGGCGACGATGACGACCTTGTCGCCCTTGTGGTGGTCGCCGAGCCGCAGGAGCTCGCTCTCCACCTGGCGGACCATGTCGTCGGTGTTGTCGACCCAGGGCACCAGGTTGCTCTCCACACCCCAGGTGAGGGAGAGCAGGCCACGCGTGCTGCCCTCGGTGGTGAAGGCCAGCAGCGGGATGGGCGAGCGGTAGCGGGCCAGACGCCGGGCGGTCTCACCGGACATGGTGAAGGCGACGAGGGCCTTGGCTCCGACGGTCGCGCCGATCTCGGCCGCGGCACGGGCGATGGCGCCGCCCGTGGTCTCGGGCACCCGGTTGAGGATGTGCGAGGCGCGCAGGGACTCCTGCTCGGCGGCACCGACGATGCGCGCCATGGTCTCGACGGTCTCGATGGGGTACTGACCGACGCTGGTCTCACCGGAGAGCATGACGGCGTCGGCACCGTCGAGGACGGCGTTGGCGACGTCGGAGGTCTCGGCGCGGGTCGGCCGGGGCGCCCCGATCATCGACTCCAGCATCTGGGTGGCGACGATGACCGGCTTGGCCTTGTCGCGGCAGCGCTCGATGGCGCGCTTCTGCACCATCGGGACGTTCTCCAGGGGCAGCTCGACGCCCAGGTCGCCGCGGGCGACCATGACACCGTCGAAGACCTCGATGATGTCCTGGAGACGTTCGACGGCCTGGGGCTTCTCGATCTTGGCGATGAGGGGGACGGTGATGCCCTCCTCGTCCATGATGCGGTGGCACTCCTCGGCGTCGGCGGGGCTGCGCACGAAGGAGAGGGCGACCATGTCGACGCCCTGGTGCAGGGCCCAGCGCAGGTCCTTCTCGTCCTTGTCGGTGAGCGCCGGAACGCTCACGGCGACGCCGGGGAGGTTGAGTCCCTTGTGGTTGGAGACGGTGCCGCCGAAGATGGCGCGGGTGAGGACGTCGGTGCTGGTGGTCTTGGTGCACTCCAGCACGACGCGGCCGTCGTCGATGAGGACGCGGTCACCGGGGCGTACGTCTCCGGGGAGTCCCTTGTAGGTCGTGGAGACCCTGTTCTGGTCTCCGGGGACGTCCTCGATGGTGATGGTGAACTCGTCTCCGGCGGCGAGTTCGATGGGTCCGTCGGGGAAGGTGCCCACACGGATCTTGGGGCCCTGGAGGTCGGCGAGGACGCCGACGGCTCGGTTGGCCTCCTGCGCGGCCTGCCGGAGATTGGCCAGGCTCGCGTGGTGGTCGTCGTGGGTTCCGTGGCTGAGGTTGAGGCGAGCGACGTCCAGTCCGGCGTCCACGAGGCGCCGGAGGGTCTCCGGGCTCGAGGTGGCGGGTCCGAGGGTCGCAACGATCTTTGCTCGACGTGTCACGCCTATCACTTTAGAGCGTCCGAGGGATGGAGTGGTCTAAACCAGGTTGCGAATGGACGTATGCGAGGTGGAGCGGGAGCGAACCCGATCACCCTGAGTGACGGTTCTCGGGCGTTGTGGGGACGGCCGGGAGGGGGTGGACCGGTGCCGGGGAGGGGTGTGTCATGGTCCGGTCCGTGGGCGTTTCGTGGACGGGTGAAGGGTGTGCGGTGGTGGAGCGTGGCGTGGTGATGGCCGCTCTGGCGGACGAGGTGACGGCGTTGGAGGAGGTCCTGCTCGGGCTGTCCGAGGACGAGGTGGTGCGGCCGACGCGGTGCGCGCCGTGGGATGTGGCGGCGCTCTCGGTGCACACGGTGGGGGCGCTCCACCAGGTGAGCGTGACACTGGACACGGGGGCGGCGGACGCCGCCGCCCGACCGGTGTCGGCACCCGGGTACTACTCGCCGCGGGTGCGTTTCTCCCCCGAGGTGAACGGTGCGCGTGTCCGTGACGCCGCGGAGCGGGCGGCGCGACGACCGGACGCGGCCGAGCCGGGTCGGGTACTGGGAGTGCTCTGGTCGGCTCTGAGAGAGCGCGTGGCGCGCGAGCCGGAGGATCGCACGCTGGTGACCCGGCATGGTGATCCGATGCTGCTGACGGACTTCCTGACGACGCGGGTGACCGAACTGGTCCTGCACGGACTGGATCTGGCGGACGCCCTGGAGCGGAGGCCGTGGGTGTCCGACCGCGGCCTGGACCTGGTGCGGGAACTGCTGTTCGGTGCGGCCGACCGGGCGGCGGTGCGCGCGGTACTGCCGGACGTGGAGGGCGCGGGCGCGCTGGAGGCGGTGCGCGTGGTGACGGGTCGTGCGTCGCGCCGTGTGGAGCGTGAGGCGCTGGAGGCCGCGGGGGTCCGGGTCCTGACGCTGGGGTGAGCGCCGTGCGTACGGCGGGTGCCCGCGGCCGGCGTGGGTGAGATCACCTCGGGAGTGCGGCCCGACCGTATCCACCGCGCCCCTTGGGTGTGCGGGGCGCGGTGGGTACGGTCGGATCAGCGGAAACGGGGTGGCCGCGGCAGGTCGGGCACCAGACGGCCGTAGGCGCGCAGGACCCGCAGACGCTGGATGGTGCGCATGCCTTCGCGTTCGAGGGTGGCGGCGGTGTCCCAGTGGTCCCAGCAGGCGTCCCAGCCACCGTCGGGGCGCTGCTGCTCCTCGAAGGCGTCGAGATTGCGGGCGATCTCGTCCTCGGTGAAGAGCGGCCGGGCGATGTGGTGCGGGTGGCAGGCCAGGTCGAGTGGTGTGTGGACGTGGCCGGTGGCCCGCGGGTGGACGTCGATGACGGCGCGCATCATGGTGGAGAGCCGGCTCATCGCGGCCATGGCGCGAGGCCGGTCGGGCACGTGGCGCAGGAACGTGCAGATACCGATGGCCTCGTGCGGGTCGGTCCAGTGCAGTGCGTTGATGCGGGTCCAGCAGTAGGCGGTGGCCTGGTCGCGCCAGGGGTGCGTGATGTGGTTCTTGTGCAGCAGCCCGGCGATCATGGCGGTGACGTCGAGTCGGCTGGAGAAGTCCGTCGTCTTGAGGTACCAGGGTGCGGCTTCGGTGTACCGGACGCTCGGCAGGACGGCGGGGACTCCGCCGTCGTCGTTGGCGGACCGGGACAGGAAGCGGCAGATGCCCTGTCCGAGGTCCTCGGGGATGGTGCCGAGCTCGTCGAGGTGACGCAGGGCGATCTCGGTGGCGACGGGTTGGCTGCCGTGGCCCCGGAGGTCGGGGTCGAGGCTGTTGCCGTAGCCGCCGTCGAGGTTGCGGTGGGCGGCGAGTGCTGCGCGGACGGGCTCGGGCGATCCGGACTGGAAGTGGAAGGCGAAGCGGTGCCGGTCGATGAGCCGGGCGCTGCGCATGATGAAGTGGTCGGCTGCGCGGTACGAATCCCAGGTCACAACGGTCATGCTTCGACGGTAAGCGCGCCCGGCCCGGGGGTGAAGGGCGGGTGCGCGATCCATTCGCGATCTTTACGCCGGGTTCTCCGGGGGACGACGCCGTCGACGTGCGAGGAGGAACGCGGCTCCGGCCCAGGAGACGGCGACGCTGAGGGCGACGAGGAGTTGGGCGCCGAGGAGGTGTTCGGTGGGGTAGACGACCCCGGTGAGGTAGTGCTCGATGAACCCTCCTGGCGGGAGTCCGGCCTGGCCGGCGCGTTCGCGTCCCCAGTTCTCGACGTGGGTGAGGGGGCAGTCCCAACCGATGACGGTGATGCCGAGGCCGTAGAGGGCGCAGGCGAGGTGCGGCCAGAAGGCGCGGGGCCACTTCCAGGCGAGGTAGCCGCCGAGGGCGACGTAGACGAGGAAGGCCATGTGCAGGACCATGGCGCCCTCGCCGATCAGCCGGAAGATCATGGGTCGAGCCTAGGGCCTGTGCGTCGCACCACCCAGGGTGTTCTTCGGGGCGGTTCCGACGGACCGTGCCCGCCGGAACCGACGGAGGGCTCGTGGCTGGGATCGCCGGGAACGGGACGGCGCACCGCGGGTCCCGCAGGTCGCCGCCCCGCCGTGCGGGTGTGCGCACACCGGGCCTGGCACGACGGAGACCTCGCGGGCACACCTCCCGGACACGCGTCGGGCGCGGGGAGGATCCCCGCGCCCGACGCGCTGCGGTCCGTGTCCGGACGGATGCTCGACCTACACGAGCGGGCGCTCGGTGGGCGGGATGGCGACCGGGAGGGTGGTGTCCTCGGTGAGGTAGCGGTCCACGCCGGCGGCGGCGGAGCGCCCCTCGGCGATGGCCCACACGATGAGGGACTGGCCACGACCCATGTCGCCCGCGCAGAAGACGCCGTCGACGGTGGTGCGGTAGTCGCTGTCGCGGACGACGTTGCCGCGACCGTCGAGCTCGACGCCGAGCTCCTCGATCATGCCCTTCTTCTCCGGGCCGACGAAGCCCATCGCGAGGGTGACGAGGTCGGCGGGGATCTCGCGTTCGGTGCCCTCGACGGGCTCGAAACCGTTGGCTCCGCGCTTGACCTCGACGAGTCGGAGGGCGCGGACGTTGCCGTCCTCGTCCCCGACGAACTCGACGGTGTTCACGGAGTAGATCCGCTTGCCGCCCTCCTCGTGGGCGCTGGTGACCTTGTACAGCATCGGCATGGTGGGCCAGGGCTGGTGGTCGGGCCGGTTCACCGGAGGCTTGGGCATGATCTCCAGCTGGGTCACCGAGGCGGCGCCCTGCCGGTGGGCGGTGCCGACGCAGTCGGCGCCGGTGTCGCCGCCGCCGATGACGACGACGTGCTTGCCCTCGGCGTGGATGGGGGCGCGTTCGAGGTCGCCCTCCTGCACCCGGTTGGCCAGGGGCAGGTACTCCATGGCCTGGTAGATGCCCTTGAGCTCGCGCCCGGTGGCGGGCAGGTCGCGCCACTGGGTGGCGCCACCGGTGAGGACCACGGCGTCGTGGTCGGCCTTGAGTCGGTCGACGGTGATGTCGACGCCGACCTCGACACCGGTGCGGAAGGCGGTGCCCTCGGCGCTCATCTGGGCGAGGCGGCGGTCGATGTGCCGCTTCTCCATCTTGAACTCGGGGATGCCGTAGCGGAGCAGCCCGCCGACGCGGTCGGCGCGCTCGTAGACGGTGACGTCGTGTCCGGCGCGGGTGAGCTGCTGCGCGGCGGCCAGACCGGCGGGGCCGGAGCCGACGACGGCGACCTTCTTGCCGGTGCGGTGGGTGGGGGGCAGGGGCTTGACCCAGCCTTCCTCCCACGCGCGGTCGATGATGGAGACCTCGACGTTCTTGATGGTGACGGCGGGCTGGTTGATGCCGAGCACGCAGGCCGATTCACAGGGCGCCGGGCAGAGGCGTCCGGTGAACTCGGGGAAGTTGTTGGTGGCGTGGAGTCGCTCGATCGCCTCGGCCCAGTCGTGGGTGTAGACGAGGTTGTTCCACTCCGGAATGAGGTTGCCGAGAGGGCAGCCGTTGTGGCAGAAGGGGATGCCGCAGTCCATGCAGCGTGAGGCCTGCTTGGTGACGGCCCCCCGGTCGAAGTCCTCGTGGACCTCGCGCCAGTCCTGGATACGCACGTCGACCGGACGGTGGGTGGGGAGCTCGCGCTCGGTGATCTTCAGGAAACCCTTGGGGTCTGCCATGGTTCTTCCTCCTTTCGTGGAACGGCTTCAGGACTGCGCGGAGGCCATGACGGCCTCGTCGACGTCGCGACCATCGCGTTCGGCCTCGGCCTGGGCGAGCAGGACGCGCTTGAAGTCGCGCGGCATGACCTTGGCGATGCGGGCCAGTCCGAGGTGGCCGTCGGCCAGGAGGCGTTCGGCGACGGCGGAACCCGTCTCGGCGTGGTGGCGGGTCAGGATCCCGGTGAGGAAGTCACGGTCGTCGTCGGTGAGCTCCTCGATCTCGACCATCTCGCCGTTGACACGCTCGGCGTCCAGATCGAGGACGTAGGCGATGCCTCCGGACATCCCCGCGGCGAAGTTGCGGCCGGTGCGGCCCAGGACGACGGCGCGGCCGCCGGTCATGTACTCGCAACCGTGGTCGCCGATGCCCTCGACGACGGCGGTGGCGCCGGAGTTGCGGACGCAGAAGCGTTCGCCGACGACACCGCGGAGGAGGATCTCACCGGAGGTGGCACCGTAACCGATGACGTTGCCGGCGATGATGTGCTCCTCGGCGACGAGGGTGGAGGCCTCGTCGGGGCGGACGATGACGCGGCCGCCCGAGAGGCCCTTGCCGACGTAGTCGTTGGCGTCACCGTGCAGGCGCAGAGTGACGCCCTTGGGTACGAAGGCGCCGAAGGACTGTCCCGCGGAGCCGGTGAAGGTGACGTCGATGGTGTCGGTGGGCAGACCGTCGGCGCCGTAGCGCTTGGTGACCTCGTGGCCGAGCATGGTGCCGACGGTCCGGTTGACGTTGCGGACCGGGAGTTCGAGACCGACCGGCCGACCGAAGTCCAGGGCACCCTCGCTGAGCTGGATGAGGGTGTTGTCCAGGGCCTTCTCCAGACCGTGGTCCTGGCCACGGCGCTGCGAACGGTGGTCGCCGGCGATGGGCTCGACCTCGTGCAGGATCGGCGACAGGTCCAGGCCCTGCGCCTTCCAGTGGTCGACGGCGTCGGCGGTGTCGAGCAGGTCGACGGCGCCGATGGCCTCGTCGAGGCTGCGGAAGCCGAGCAGGGCGAGGTACTCGCGTACCTCCTGGGCGATGAACTCGAAGAAGTTCACCACGTACTCGGCCTTGCCCGAGAACCGCTCGCGCAGGGCGGGGTTCTGGGTGGCCACGCCCACGGGACAGGTGTCGAGGTGGCAGACGCGCATCATGACGCAGCCGGAGACGACGAGGGGCGCGGTGGCGAAACCGTACTCCTCGGCGCCGAGCAGGGCGGCGATGACGACGTCGCGACCGGTCTTCATCTGGCCGTCGGCCTGGACGACGATGCGGTCGCGCAGGCCGTTGAGCAGCAGGGTCTGCTGGGTCTCGGCGAGGCCGAGCTCCCAGGGGGTGCCCGCGTGCTTGAGGGAGGTCAGCGGCGAGGCGCCGGTGCCTCCGTCGTGGCCGGAGATGAGGACGACGTCGGCGTGGGCCTTGGAGACGCCCGTGGCGACGGTGCCCACACCCGCTTCGGAGACCAGCTTGACGTGGACCCGCGCGGACGGGTTCGCGTTCTTGAGGTCGTGGATGAGCTGGGCGAGGTCCTCGATGGAGTAGATGTCGTGGTGGGGCGGCGGCGAGATGAGGCCGACGCCGGGGGTGGAGTGCCGGGTGTCGGCGACCCACGGGTAGACCTTGTGGCCGGGCAGCTGACCGCCCTCACCGGGCTTGGCGCCCTGGGCCATCTTGATCTGGATGTCGTCGGCGTTGCTGAGGTAGTGCGAGGTGACGCCGAAGCGGCCGGAGGCCACCTGCTTGATGGCGCTGCGACGCAGGTCCCCGTTGGCGTCCGGGGTGAAGCGGGCCGGGTCCTCGCCGCCCTCGCCGGTGTTGGACTTGCCGCCGAGGCGGTTCATCGCGATGGCGAGGGTCTCGTGCGCCTCGGCGGAGATGGAGCCGTAGGACATGGCGCCGGTGGAGAAGCGCCGGACGATCTCCGAGACGGGCTCGACCTCGTCGATGGAGATCGGCTCGCGCACGCCCTCCTTGAGGCGGAAGAGCCCGCGCAGGGTCATGAGCTTCTCGGCCTGGTCGTCGACCTTGCTCGTGTACTCCTTGAAGATCTCGTACTTGCGGCTCCGGGTGGAGTGCTGGAGCTTGAAGACCGTCTCGGGGTTGAACAGGTGGGGCTCGCCCTCGCGACGCCACTGGTACTCGCCGCCGACCTCCAGGCGCCGGTGCGCGTTGGGGTTGGTGGTGTGGGCGTGGCGGTGACGGATGGCGACCTCTTCGGCGAGGACGTCGAAGCCCACGCCGCCCAGGCGGGAGGTGGTGCCGGTGAAGCAGCGGTCGATGACGTCCTGGCCCAGGCCCAGGGCCTCGAAGATCTGGGCACCGGTGTAGGAGCTGACGGTGGAGACACCGATCTTGGACATGACCTTGAGGACACCCTTGGCGTAGGCCTTGAGGGTGTTGCGCACGGCGGTGTCGGCGTCGACGCCGCCGAGGGTGCCGCGCTGGACCATGTCGCGGACGGTCTCCAGGGCCAGGTACGGGTTGACCGCGGAGGCGCCGTAGCCGAGGAGCAGGGCCACGTGGTGGCACTCGCGGACGTCGCCGGCCTCGATGAGCAGGCCCACCTCGGTGCGGGTCTTCTCGCGGACGAGGTGGTGGTGGATGGACCCGGTGAGCAGCAGCGACGGGATGGGCGCCCGTTCCGCGTCGGCGCCGCGGTCACTGAGCACGAGGATGTGGGCGCCGTCGGCGATGGCGGCGGACACCTCGGCGTTGATCTCGTCCAGGCGGGCGGACAGGGTGTCCCCACCGCCCTCGACGGGGTAGGTCCCGTCGACGGTGAAGGTCCGCAGGGCCGGGTTGGTCCCGCCCGCGGCGACGATGGCGGCGAGACCGGCCTCGTCGACGACCGGGGTGGGCAGCACGAGGCGCTGCGTGTCCCCGGGGGCCGCGTCGAGGATGTTGTGCTCGGCGCCGAGGAGGGTGGCCAGGCTGGTGACCATCTCCTCCCGGATGGCGTCCAGCGGCGGGTTGGTGACCTGCGCGAAGTTCTGCGAGAAGTAGTCGAAGAGCTGACGCGAGCGGGCGGACAGCGCCGCGACCGGGGTGTCGGTGCCCATGGAACCGATGGGCTCGGCGCCGGTGCGGGCCATCGGGGTGAGGATGATGCGGAGCTCTTCCTCGGTGTAGCCGAACACCTGCTGGGCGAGCTTGAGTTCGGTGACCGGGGTGGGCTCGGCCTCGGCGAGGTCGGCCAGGCGCAGGACGCCGGAGTCGATCCACTCCTGGTACGGCTGCTCGGCGGCGAGGTCGGCCTTGATCTCCTCGTCCTCGATGATCCGCCCCTGGGCGGTGTCGACGACGAAGATGCGGCCGGGCTGCAGGCGTCCCTTGCGGACGACCGTGGCCGGGTCGATGTCGAGGACGCCGGCCTCGGAGGCCAGGACGACGAGACCGTCCTCGGTCACCCAGTAGCGGCCGGGGCGCAGACCGTTGCGGTCCAGGACGGAGCCGACGAGGGTGCCGTCGGTGAAGGACACCGAGGCGGGACCGTCCCAGGGCTCCATCAGGGTGGAGTGGTACTCGTAGAAGGCCCGGACGGCCGGGTCCATCTCGGTGTGGTTCTCCCAGGGCTCCGGGATCATCATGAGGACCGCGTGCGGCAGGGAACGGCCGCCGAGGTGGAGCAGCTCCAGGGCGTCGTCGAAGGAGGCGGTGTCGGAGTCGTCCGGGTCGACGATCGGGAAGATGCGGTCCAGGTCGCCGGGGATGAGTTCGCTGGCGAGCTTGGCCTCGCGCGAGCGCATCATGTTCCGGTTGCCCTTGACGGTGTTGATCTCACCGTTGTGCGCGACGTAGCGGAACGGGTGGGCCAGCGGCCAGGACGGGAAGGTGTTGGTGGAGAACCGCGAGTGGACCAGGGCCAGACCGGACGCGTAGCGGCGGTCGGACAGGTCCGGGAAGAACGGCTCCAGCTGGGGCGTGGTGAGCATGCCCTTGTAGGCGATGGTGCGCGGGGACAGGCTCGGGAAGTAGACGTCGGTCTCGTGCTCGGCGCGCTTGCGGACGCAGTAGGCGAAGCGTTCGAGCGCGATGCCGGTGAGCCCCTCCGCGGGGGTGCCCTCGGCGCCGGTGATGAACAGCTGCCCGAAGTAGGGCATGACCTCGCGGGCCGCGGGGCCGCTGTACTGCGGCTCGAAGGGGACCTCGCGCCAGCCCAGGACCGTCAGGCCCTCGTCGGCGACGATGGCGTTGATCTTCTCGACCGCGACGGCGCGTTCGGCGGCGTCCGAGGGCAGGAAGCCGATACCGGTGGCGTAGGTGCCGGCCTCGGGGAGGTCGAAGTCGCAGACCTCGGTGTAGAGCTCGTGGGGGACCTGGGTCAGGATGCCCGCGCCGTCGCCGTCGTCGGGGTCGGCCCCGGAGGCGCCTCGGTGATCGAGGTTGCGCAGGACCGTGAGCGCCTTCTGCACGATGTCGTGACTACGACGACCGGTGAGGTCGGCCACGAAGCCGACACCGCAGGCGTCGTGTTCGTGGGCGGGGTCGTACAGGCCCTGGGAAGTGGATTCCGCGTTCGCTCGGACGGACGAACGCCGCACGTGTCCAGCAGGCATCTGCCCTCCTGTCGTCTTCAGTCGGCTTCGTGAAAAGCGCATTCGGGACGACATTGGCCCTGCTGCGTACGTGATGCTGTTGTGTCCGCCCGGGGGCGGGTCCCGTCGGTCGGGCGCCCTGGGCCACCTACCGTGTCGCGTCCACGTCCTCGTGTCGCCGGTGGTGATCGGGTCGCCCGCCATGGGCAGGTTCTCTTATACACGCAGGTCCTGCCACGATGCGAATCGTAGGTCTAGACCAGAGGACGCCGCGGTGCGCCCTCGGTCTCCTGCGCGCCCGGTGGGTGGAAGGTGACGCCTGTCCCTCTCGGATGCGCGTCGTCGTCCGATGAGAGCCGGCCTAGCCCGTTGTTCCACACGGGACCCCCGCTAAACCTCACCCGGGAGATCGAACACCGACCCATGGCCGGACGTTCACCCGGCTTCTCGAAGCGCGCGGGGGCGTGACCTCAGATTACCCCGGGGTTAACGCCACACCCAAGGGGGGAGGAACACCCCCGGGGAGTGATATCTCCCTCATCGGTGACGAACCACCCTGACCTGCGTCACCGTTGTGGTGCGCACGCCATGGGAAGATCGTCGGATGGCAGGAGACCCGACTTCCCCCGGCCCGGACCCCGGCGCCCCAAGCGACCCCGCACGTGTACCGGGTGTCCCGGTTCTGGACACCTCGGCCACGCTCCCCTCCGGTTCGGGCCCTCCCCTGCCCGAGAGCGCGGAGACGTTCCTGCACGAGTACGGAGTGGACGCGCCCCGCCCCCGCCTCATCCTGTCGTTGCTCTCCGACGGACGGTGGTGGAGCGCCAACGACCTGGTCCGCGCCGGCGGTGTGGCCCACAGTGTGGTGCGCTCCCTGCTGGGGGCGCTGGACGAGTCCGGGGAGACGGACCGGGACGGTGACCGGTACCGGTTGCTGCGTCCGGGCCACTACCGGGGAGCGACGACGGCGATGCTCGCCGACCCCGTGGCCCATCTGCTCAACGACCACCCACGGGCCGCGGCGGAGCTGGTGCGGGCCGTCGCCGAGGGCCCGGCCTCCGACCTGGACCTGGACCACGTGGCCGCGAGCGCCGAGACGGCTCTGCGTCGCGCCCTGTTCCTGGCCACGCGGTTCGAACTGACCGGACGCACCCTGGTGTGCGTGGGCGACCACGACCTGACGTCGGTGGCGCTGTCCCTGGTCCTGCCGGGGGCCAGGGTCGAGGTCGTGGACCTGGACGAACGGGTCCTGGAGCACATCGACGCGGTGGCCGAACGTCTGGGCCTCACGATCGGCACGCACAGCGCCGACCTGCGGTTGGGTCTGCCGCAGGCGTTGCGCGAGCGCGCGGACGTGGTGTTCACCGACCCTCCCTACACCCCGGACGGCGTGGAGCTGTTCGTCCGGCGTGGGGTGGAGGCCCTGGTCGACCCCCGCAAGGGCCGCGTGCTGGTCGCCTACGGTGCGAGCGAGACGACGCCGAAGCTGGCCGCCGCCGTCCAGACCCGCCTGGTGCGCCTGGGGCTGCTCATGGAGGCGGTGTGGCCGGACTTCAACCGTTACCTGGGTGCGGAGTCGATCGGCGCCGCCAGTGACCTGTACGTGCTCCGACCGCTGTCGAAGACGCTCCCCTTCCCCGACGGTGAGAGCGCCCGGGTGTACAGCCAGGGGGTCAACGCCAAGGAGGCGCGCGGGCGGTCGGACGCCGCGCGGGCCTTGGCGGTGTTGGAGCGCGTGGCGGAGGACCGCGGTGCGGAGGCGGAGGGCTCCCCTGCGTTGGTGGGCGACTGGCCGCGCGAGGTGTGCAGGGAGGTCCGGGTGCGACTGTCCACCTGGATGTCCTCCCCCACCGCCGTGGGCACGTGCGCCGCGATCGACCTCACCGGCGGGTGGGACCGGATCGCTCCGCGGGTGGCGTTGGCCACGACCGCCGACAGCGCGTACATGCTCGTGCCGTCGGCCTCGTCGTGGGTGCGTGACGAGGTGGGCCAGAAGGCGTTCCGGTCGATGGTGGAACCGGGGATGCGGGTGCGTTTCCTGCGCGGGTTCGGTGCCTCGGACCTGACGGCGATCCGGTTGGAGCGCAACGCCGAACCCGGTGGGAGCAGCGGCCGCCTGCTCGCCCACGTACAGGGCCGGGCGCACGGGACGCTCACCACCACGCTGCGGACCGGGCTCGTCGAGGTGGCGGCCTGGCGTGAGCAGGCGATCAACAAACGCACGGCCCGGCACGCGGTGGCGTCGGCGCCGGCGTGGCTGCCCGGGCACAGCCTGTTGGACCTGCCCGAACATCGGTTCTCGGCGCTGCGTGCGCTGACCTCGGAACTGCTGGCGCGCGCGGAGGAACTGCGGTCCGGCTGAGGACGGCCCCGGGACACGACACGGCGGGCCCCACGGAGAGACGCTCTCCGTGGGCGCCACCGGGACCTCCGCCTCACCGGGCAGACCGGCACCGGGGAGTTCCTCGGTGCCCGGCTCCGTGCCGGGTTCGGTTCCGGGGTCGGCGCCCGGTTCGCCGCCGAGTTCCTCGGTGCCCTCCGTGCCCTCGGAGCCGGTGTCCTCGGAGTCGTCCGCGTACTCGAGCATGCGGCGGAAGAGGGGGTCGCGGAAGTTGGCCAGGGCCACGAGCGGGGTGGAGAGGGTCACGCGTTCCTCGACCGAGTCGGAGTCGGTGGGCTGTACCCAGAGCACGACGAGGTAGTGGCCGCTGACGACGGCGTCGGCGGCGCTGTAGCCGGAGCCGAGTCGGTCGAAGGGCTCGGTGCCCGAAGGCGGTAGGAGGAAGCCCGGGTCGACGACCTCCTCGGCCTCCTGGCCCTCCTCGGGGGCGGGGAGTTCCATGGCCTGGGCGACCGCGCGGCTGCCCTCGATGTCGGCCAGGTTGAACACGGCGGCCACACCGAAGTAGTCGTCGGCGACGTAGGTGGCGCGGCCGGCCTGGGTGCACTCGGCGTCGGCCAGGGCCGCGGTGACCTCCTCGCCCCACACCGCGGTGGAGCAGTCCTCGGTCAGGTCCGACTCCTCCAGGGTGAAGTCGATGCTCTGGCTGGAGATCTCGGCGTTGCGGCGCTCGAACAGCTCACCCTCGTTGAGGGGGCGGTCGTCGACCTCGCGGGAGGCCAGGACCTCGTTCATGTTGCCGGCGTCGCGGACCTTGTAGACGACCGGTCGGCTCTCCTGCGCGTCCGCGTCGCCCCCCTCGTCCCCCGTGAGCTGCACGAACAGGACCACGCCCAGCGCGATCAGCGCCACCACCAGAGTCCCCACGAGGATGGTCAGCATCCGACCGGAGCGCCGGGGCTCCTTCTTGCGTCGGCCGCCACCGCCACCGCCACCGCGTCGGCGTGTGCTCGCCCTGGAGGGGGTCTGTGTCTGCTGTTCGTCGGGCTCGCTGTTTTTCCTTCGGCGGCCCGGCCTGCCGGGCGTCGAGGGTTCAGAAGGGGACACCCAAAGGACCTTTCCGTGGGTGCGGGCCGGTCACACGAGGTGACCGGCCCGCTTGCGCTCGGGATTCGAGGGGAGGGATCATCCGCCTCGGGCACGGCCTCGGCGGACGGGTCGATCTGTCCGAGATCCTATCGGGAGGTCCGACAGGGGCCGGACAGACCAGCGGATCCTTCCGCCGGGCGTGCCCTACGGGGCGGTGCGCCTCACTCCCCCTCGTCGCCCCGGTGGGCGACGACCTCGTCGTAGACGAAGCCGAAGGCGCTCATGGAGGCCACGTCCAGGGTGGCCAGGTCCGAGTCCTCACCGGGCGAGGAGCCGTCGGCCGCGGCCGACCAGAACACGGCCAGGTAGTGACCCATGACCTGGGTACTGGCCTGGCTGTACCCGTCCTGCAGTCCCTCGACGTCGCCACCGGTCCGGCTCAGCAGGAAGCCGAGGTCGGTCTCGGCGTTGGTCGGGTCCAGGGCTCCGGCCACGTCGGTGGCGGCGTCGCTGTCGGACAGGTCGAACAGGGTGACCTGCGCGACGTGGTCCCCACCGCCGTCGGTGTACACACCGGAGGCAGCTCCGGTGCAGTCGGCGTCGATCAGGCTCTGTCCGAGTCCGTCGCCCCACACCAGCGAGGTGCAGGAGTCGGTGATCTCGGAGTCGCGCAGCTCCAACTGCATGTCGCCCAGTTCGAGCTCCTCGACCGACCCGAAGACGGCCTCCTCCGTCATGGGTTCGGCATCGGCGGGTCGAGCGTCGATGGGCCCGAACACCTCGGGATCGTTCGCCTGGAAACGGTACTGCTCGGGTGTGAGCGTGCTGTGGCCGTCGGGCGGCGCCACGATGGAGTCCTCACCACCGCCGGAACCGCCTCCCCCGGAGAGGAGCTGGAAGGACAGCATTCCCAGGAGTGCCACGAGGGCGATACTGAAGGCGCCCAGGAGCACGCCCAGAACGGCGGTGCCGCGCTTGCGTTTGCTCTGTTCGGCGAGGGTGTACACGATCTGGTTGGGCCGGTCCCCCAGGACGGACACCTTCTTGATCGCGGACGCGGAGAACGCGGAGACACGGCCTACACCGCGCTTGTCCTTGCCCTTGCGTCGCCCGCCCCTGCGTGCGCCCGTGGACTCGGCGTTCGGGGCGTCGTCGTCCCGGTCGTCGTGGTCGTCGCCGTCGTACCCGTACTCGTCGTAGGAGTCGTGGTCGTCGTACTGGTCGGCGCCGGACCGGGTGTGGTGGTGTCCGTACTCGTCGGAGAAATCCTCCTCCGGGTCGTAACCCTGCTCGAACTCCTCGTCCTCACGACCGTAGTCGTCGACGTGGTCCCCGGTCTGGGTGCCGCCGGCGCGGCGGGAGCCGCCGCGCCGCTTCTTGCGTCCGAAACCGGACTCGGCTCTGCTCACGGTCTTTCTCAATCGTCAACCCGTGGTCTGCTCGACTGGTGCGGGATAGGCCCGCGGCGCCGTCGGCCACGGGCCGACGCGCCGGAACTCGGCTTCCCCGCGCTACTCGGGCCTCGACCCGGAGTCGTCTCCCGCGCCTTTGGCGTCGTCCTCCGTCGGGCCCTCGCTACTAGATCGCTCAGGGCTCGGGTGGTATTCCGTTCCGGCTTCGTCGCTCACGTCACTGCCCTGGTCGAACACCGAGTCGTCGGTGTCGACGGCGCTGTAGACGGTGCCCTCCTCCTCGGTCTTGGCCCCGGTGGGCCCGAAGACCTGGGTTCCGGCGTCGTGGCCGTGCGGCAGGACGGCGGTGGAGAAGCGGTCGAGACGGCGTCCGGCCCACACGAAGTAGGCCAGGGCACCGGCGAACACGGCGATGGAGGTCCAGTTGTTCAGGCGCAGGCCGAAGAAGTCGTTGGCGGGGTCCACGCGCAGGTACTCGATCCAGAAACGGCCCACGCAGTAACCCATGACGTACAGGGCGAAGAGACGACCGCCCTGGAGCGAGCCCTCGAAGCGACGGCCCAGGTAGGCCAGCAGGATGGCCAGGCCCAGGCACCACAGGGATTCGTAGAGGAAGGTGGGGTGGTAGGTGGTCACGCCGGGCTCCATGCCGGCGCGCAGGTACCCCTCGGGGGTGAGGTTGATCTCCACGGCCCAGGGCAGGTCGGTGGGGCGACCGAAGAGCTCCTGGTTGAAGTAGTTGCCCCAGCGGCCGATGGCCTGGGCGAGGGGGATGGTGGGGGCGATGGCGAAGGCGAGCTTGGACATCGAGAGCCCGCGCTTGCGGGCGACCAGCCACACACCGACGGCGCCGAGCGGGATGGCGCCCCAGATCCCGAGACCGCCCTCCCAGATGAACAGGGCCCGGATGGGTTCCTTGCCGGGGCCGAAGTACAGCTGCGCGTCGCTGATGACGTGGTAGAGACGCCCGCCGACGAGACCGAGGATGACGGCCCAGACGGCCATGTCCATGATGGTGCCCGGCTCACCGCCCATGGCCTTCCACCGGCGCTCGCTCCAGTACACGGCGGCGATGACACCGGCGAGAATGCACAGCGCGTAGAAGTGGATCTCCAGGGGCCCGATCGGGATCGAGTTGACCTGGGGGCTGGGAATGGCCGCGAGGGCGCGGCCGTACTCGGCCGCGCCCTCGGAAGCTGTCGACGACAATGTCACTTCTCTGCTCTCGGGTCCGCCCCGCGTGCGGGGAGTCTCTTCAGGGGTTCTACTCCGCTTCACCCCCGTCGCCCATCGGCTCGGTGTCGACATCGCCCTCGCCGGCGGAGGCGATGGCCTCCGAGAGTCCGCGTGTGGTCATGGCCGCGTTGTTGTCGAGCAACTCGCCATTGATGTAGACGGCGGGTGTTCCGCGGAACATGTTGTCTCCGCTGTAGCGAGTGTAAGCCGTTCCCGTGGCGTCGATGATCTCGCCGGTGTAGGTCCCGTCGAGGAACGCGGGGTCGTGTCCGTTGGCCGCCCCCCAGCTGAGCAGATCGGTCAGGACCATGGTCCCGAGCGTCTCCTCGCCGATCTCCTCGGTGGCGTCGGCGGTCAGCGCGGGCAGGAACTCCTCGGTGAACCGGGTGACGACCTCGGCCTCGGCGTCGAGCCGTTCGTCGAACTCGTCGGCGGCGGTGCCGTCGGCGTCGGTCTGGCGGAACCACTCCTTGAGTTCCTCGACGCTGAAGCCCTCACGGCCCTCGGTGGGCTGGTTCTCGAAGAGCAGGTCGTTGTACTCGACGAAGACGTCGTGGTCGGCGGCGGCCCGGGCGGCGGCGCCGGCGCGCAACGAGTTGCTGCTGATGGGCACCTCCTGCTGGGCGAAGATGCTCACCGGCCGGTAGTGGACGATGGCCTCACCGGAGGCGGCGCGTTCCTTGAGGAGGTCGCCGTTGAGGAGTTCGAACTGGCGGCAGGCGGGGCACTGGTAGTCGGCGTAGACCTCGACGACGGGGGCGTTCACGCCCTCGTCGGCCATGACCACGCTGCCGCCCTCCTGGAGGGTCTGCGTGGCGAGGGGCCCCTCGTAGCCGTCGCCCTGGCCGGAGGTGAGGACGGCGTAGCCGATCCCGACGACCAGTAGGACCACGGCGGCGGCGATGCCGACGACGAGGAGGGTCTTCTTCCGCTGGGCGGCCCGCTTCTCCTTCTCCCGCTGTTCCCTGAGCTTCTCACGGGAGCGCTTGCGCGCTTCACTCCCCATGCTTTCCCCTGTTTCTGACTTTTGGGTGGTCGATCGTGGTCGCGGTGTGCTCCGGGTTCACCGGTAGAGCCCGAGGACACGATCGAGGGCGAAGGGTGAACGGGGCCAGATCGCGAGGAACGCGCCCATCGCACCGAAGGCGATGTCGCGGGCGATGGAGACCCCGTACTTGGTCTCCTCCGGGTCGACCTGGCCGCCGCCGCCGAAACAGCCGCAGTCGATGGACAGGCCCCGGGCCATCGCGGAGATGATCCCGGCGATGAAGACGACCATGAGGATCGCGCCGACGGCCCCGGAGTAGCGGGTGGCCAAGCCGAGGAGGAGCAGGAGGGCCAGGGCGATCTCGAAGAGGGGAAGCGTGTAGCCGATGAGCCGGGCGATGTCGGTCGGGAAGAGGTCGTAGGCCTCCACCGCCTGGACCGACAGGGCCGGTGGGAACTTGGTGACGGCGGCGGTGATGAGGACCGCGGCCAGGCCCAGACGGCAGGCGAGACTGATCCAGGGTTGGACGGTCTCCCAGCGGGTGGTGGTCTGCCGGGTCGCGTCGGGTGTGTCCGTCATCTGGGGCCTTCGGGAGTGCGGTTCGGTCGGCCGCGACCATGGCGCGGGGTACGCGCTCCGTCGCTCTTCGTGTCGCATGAGATCCTACTGTGTGTAGTCACCGCCCGACACAGGGCCGCGGAATCCGGTGGACCGAGGAGGGCGACCGGACCGACCGGGACACTGCCATCACACCATCGAAACGTCCGGCCGGGGCGGATTCGGACGTTCTCCCACCCCCTTCTCACCCGATTCTCACCCTCTTTACCCCGCCTTTGACCGGGCACGTACGAACGGTGGGCCGCACCGTGAGGGTGCGGCCCACCGCAAGGGTCGGGTGTCCCCGGACCAGGGCCGAAGGAACCGTGCGGGCACCGGCGAAGGCACCGGCCCGACGCGGCCCACTACCGGGAGCGGACGCCCCCGGAGAGTTCCTCGGCGAAGGAGCGGACGGCGATGAGGCCGGTCTCCAGGTCGGGTGCGTCCAGGATCCGCTGGCAGAAACCGGCGCCCACGATCACCCCGTCGACGTAGGCGGCGACCTCGGCGGCCTGGGCCGCGGTGGAGATGCCCAGGCCCACACAGATCGGCAGCCCGGAGTCCCGGGTGACCTCGCGGGTCCGACGGACCAGGGTCTCGGCGGTGTCGGCGACCTGGGTGCGGGTGCCGGTGACGCCCATGAGCGAGGCGGCGTAGACGAAACCGCTGGAGGCCTCGGTGGTCAGGGCCAGACGCCGGTCGGAGGAGGACGGCGCGACCAGGAAGATCCGGTCGAGTCCGGCCTGCTCGGAGGCGGCGTACCACTCGTCGGCCTCCTCGGGGATGAGGTCGGGCGTGATGACCCCGGCCCCGCCCGCCTTGGCCAGTTCGGTGGCGAAGCGCTCCACCCCGTAGCGCTCGATCGGGTTCCAGTAGGACATGACCAACGCCGCGGCACCGGTGGCGGCGGTGGCCTCCACGACCCGGAACACGTCATCGGTGGTGGTGCCCGCGGCCAGCGCACGGTCGGCGGCGCGCTGGATGGTGGGTCCGTCCATCATGGGGTCGGAGTAGGGCAGACCGACCTCGATGACGTCGCAGCCGCCCTCCACCATGGCCTGGACGACCCTGATGGAGGAGTCCACGTCGGGGAACCCGGCCGGGAGGTAGCCGATGAGCGCGGCGCGACCGGCCTCACGGGCCTGGGCCAGCTTGCTCTGCAGTGTGGTGGTCGGCATCACGCCTGTCCCTCCGAGTCGACGAGGCCGAAGTAGTCGGCGGCGGTGTTGACGTCCTTGTCCCCGCGTCCGGAGAGGTTCACCAGGATGACGGCGTCCGGACCCAACCGCTCGCCCAGGCGCCGGGCCCCGGCGAGCGCGTGGGCGCTCTCGATGGCCGGGATGATGCCCTCGGTCCGGCACAGGAGACGGAAGGCCTCCATGGCCTCGGCGTCGGTGACCGGTTCGTAGGTGGCGCGGCCGGTGGCGGCCAGGTGGGCGTGTTCGGGGCCCACGGCGGGGTAGTCGAGCCCGGCCGAGATGGAGTGGCTGGGCAGCGTCTGACCGTACTCGTCCTGGAGCACGTAGGTGCGCGCACCGTGGAAGACACCGGGGCTGCCCGCGGTGATGGAGGCGGCGGTCCGGTCGGTGTCGGCGCCCGCTCCCCCGGCCTCGAAACCGTAGAGGGCGACGTCCTCGTCGGGGATGAACGCGGCGAAGATCGCGATGGCGTTGGATCCGCCGCCCACACACGCGGCGACGGCGTCCGGAAGCCGTCCGGTGAGTTCGCGGACCTGGCGTCGCGCCTCGGCCCCGACGGTGAAGTGCAGGTCCCGGACCAGCTTGGGGAAGGGGTGCGGGCCGGCGGCCGTCCCGAACAGGTAGTGGGTGTGGTCGACGTTGGCGACCCAGTCGCGGAACGTCTCGTTGATGGCGTCCTTGAGGGTGCGGCTGCCGATGGTCACCGGGACCACCTCGGCGCCCAACATGCGCATGCGGGCGACGTTGAGCGCCTGGCGTTCGGTGTCGGCCTCACCCATGTAGATGCGGCAGTCCAGACCGAGCAGGGCGCAGGCGGTGGCGGTGGCCACGCCGTGCTGGCCGGCGCCGGTCTCGGCGATGACGCGGGTCTTGCCCATGCGCTTGGTGAGCAGGGCCTGGCCGAGCACGTTGTTGATCTTGTGCGAGCCGGTGTGGTTGAGGTCCTCGCGCTTGAGCAGGATCCGGGCGCCACCGGCGTGCTCGGCGAAGTTGCGGGCCTCGGTGAGCAGGCTGGGGCGTCCGGCGTAGCCCGTGAGCAGGCGGTCCAGTTCGGCCTGGAACTCCGGGTCGTCCTTGGCCTTGGCCCATTCGGCCTCGACCTCGTCGAGGGCGGCGATGAGCGCCTCGGGCGCGAAACGGCCACCGAAACGGCCGTAGTGCCCGCGGTCGTCGGGCACCGGTTGAGCGTGGCTCATGGGAAGTTCTCCTGGAAGCGGGCCGACCGCGGCCCACCTCCGCCGACGTCTGCGCCGCGGAGGGGCCGCGCGTCGACCGGTGTGCGCCGCCCGGCCCGGGCGGCGGGGTGGTCAGAGGTCAACGCGGCGGCGGGAACCCGCGGACGGGTGCGTCCGTGGGCTCCCTAGAGCCATCGCCATCTGCGGTGGAGCGTGTGCGCGGACCGCTCCGTGCGCCTGGTCGTCGCCATCGTCGGTGGTTCCCCGCTCAGTTCCGGTCGCGCAGGGCGGGGTGCGCCCCGGCGGTGACCAGGTCGGCGACGGCCTCACGCGGGTTGCGTCCGCGTACCAGGCTCTCGCCGACCAGGACCGCCCCGGCTCCGGCTCCGGCGTAGGCCAGCAGGTCGTGCGGGCCTCGGACTCCGGACTCGGCGATCCTGACGCGGTCGGCGGGGATGAGCGGGGCGAGCCGGGCGAAGGTGTCCCGGTCGACCTCGAGGGTCTTGAGGTTGCGCGCGTTGACGCCGATCACGGTGGCGCCGGCGTCGAGCGCACGGGCGACCTCCTCCTCGTCGTGGACCTCGACGAGGGGGGTCAGTCCCAGGGAGCGGGCGCGCTCGACCAGGGAGACCAGGGCCTCCTGGGGCAGGGCCGCGACGATGAGCAGGATCGCGGAGGCTCCGAAGACACGGGCCTCCCACAGCTGGTAGGAGCTGACGACGAAGTCCTTGCGCAGCAGGGGGGTGTCCACCGCGGCGTGGACGGCCTGGAGGTCCTGGAGGCTGCCGTTGAACCGGCGCTTCTCGGTGAGGACGCTGATCCAGGTGGCGCCGCCGGCCTCGTAGTCACGGGCCAGGTCGGCCGGGTCGTCGATGGTCGCGAGCGGCCCCTTGGAGGGGCTGGCGCGCTTGACCTCGGCGATCACGTGGACACCCGGGCGGCGCAGCGCGGCTTCGGCGTCCGCGGGAACGGGCACCGACTCGGCCTTGGCCTTGAGGCGGTCCAGCGGGAGCTCCTCCTGCCGCTGCGCCAGGTCGGCGCGTACTCCGTCGAGGATCTCGTCGAGCACGCTCACCAGTTCTCGCTCCCTCGTGAAAGTCGTCGCACGGTGACCGGTTCCGGCTCCTGGGGCGCGGATCGGCTCGGCGGGCTCGGACGCCACGCCGTCACACCGTGTGGTGGTCATCGTATCCACCCTCGACGGTGCGGGGGTCGTCGCCCCCGACACGTCGGCGGTTCGCTGGTCACCAGGTGGGCAGGAGCGGGGTGCCCGGGGCCAGGAAGGAGAACCAGGGCAGGTTGCGCAGGACCCAGAAGGAGGCGAAGACGCCGAGGATGGACCAGGCGAGCCAGGGCCGGACCACGTAGCCCGTTCTTCGCACGGGCGTGGTGCGGAAGGAGCGGGTCAGCCAGGACGCGTAGGCGTGCACGAGGAAGGGCAGGCACAGAACCAGCAGGAGGTTCATGCTCGCCGCGCCGACCACGTCCAGGTGGGTGAGCGCGGCCAGGGCACGGGTGGTGCCGCACCCGGGGCAGAACGTTCCGGTGAGCGCCAGCCAGGGGCAGGTGGGATACGGGCTGCCGGGATCGTTGGGGTCGGCGGTGTGGAGGATGGCGGCGCCGACCAGCCCCAGGACGCCGAGGGCGATCGGCCAGGTGCCGGGATGGACGCGCGCGCCGAGGGCACCGACCCGGTCGGCCAGGGTGGGGCGGACGGGTGTCGGGGCGGGGAGGTCGTCGTGCTGCACGGTGTCGAGCCTATCGAGGGGTGTCCTCACCCCGGAAACGGACGAGGGCCGGTGCGGCGGCCGCCCTCACTGTGGCGACCGCCGCACCGGCCCTGTGCCACGAACCCGTGGCGCTCGACCTTAGGGGTAGGCCGTCGGGCTGTTCATGGCGACGACCATCATGATGATGATGAACGCGAAGTAGGCGACCCACAGACCCAGACCCACCAGGCTGATGATGCCGGTGATCTTGGCGGTGTTGGACGAGGACTCGGCGCCCGCGTAGTCGCCCATCTGCCACTTGCTGTTCACCTGAAGGGCGAAGATGAGGCCGATGATGCCCGCGACGGTGCAGGTGAAGATACCGACGATGTTCATCCACAGGTACGTCTTGGGCGGCTCGGCGCCGGCCGGGGGCTGGCCGCCGAAACCGGGCTGGCCGCCACTGGGAGGCCCGTAGCCGCCGGGGGGCGGACCGTAGCCGCCGGTGCCGTAACCACCGGAAGGCGGGCCGGGGTTGCCGGGGGGCGGAGGACCATAGCTCATGAGTGGAGTGTCTTTCCGGAAGAGGACAAGGGGTTTCGCGCGGCGTCGCCTGGGCGCACGCCGCTCCCAACGGGGGACAGGGTCGGGGCCGACCGCGCAACACGGGCCGCCGGATTCGCATCATGCCAGATCGGCGAGACAGCGCCGAACGGTTTCGAACGCGGCGGTCGGGGCCGGTGCTGAGAATGTACCCGCCCCGTGGGACCTGCGTCTATTTTCCGTTACTCATCCGTTGTGAGCTGCGGTTTCTCCGACCCCGGCCCTGGTCGGGACTAGTTGCCGGCCGTGGTCGCGGTCTTACGTTCCGCTTCCCACTCTTCACGCGAGGGCGGCACCGGGCGGGGCTCCTTGCGACCCAGGCCGGCCTTCTTCATCACACCGGCGACGACGGCGAGCACGACGCTGGCGACCAGGCTGACGATGGTCCACGTCACCAGGTCGCCACCGGCGATGATGGCGACGGCGGCCACGGTCCAGGCCACGATCCAGGAGACGGTGAGGAACCAGGCCGAGACGGTGTTGCCGTGGTCGTCGTGTTCTTCGTGGTGCGCGTCGGCCATCAGTGGTTCTCCTTCGGTTCGGCCGGCCGGTCGGCCGGCGGTGCGGGTTCGCTGCCGTCACCGGGTTCGGCTCGGTCCGCCCGTGCGACAGGGGCGGGCGTGCCGTCGCCCGGGACGTCGAGTGTGGGGTCGTCACCGGCGTCCAGCGATTTCCACAGGTCGGCGGGTGTCTCCGCCTGGTGCGGACGCGGTGCGGCGTCCCGATCGTACCGGTTGCCCATACCGGGCCAGGCGGGGGCGCGCACAACGGCGGCGACACCGCTGAGAACGAGCAGGACCGCCCCGGCGGCTCCCATCAGGGGGCCCAGCACGTGGATGTCGGGGGTGCCCACGACCTCACCGGTGCCGGCGGTCTCGCCCGTCAGACCGGCGACGGCCCCGGTGAGCGTGTCCGGCCGGGTGGCCGACCACAGGGCGGAGAGCGCGAAGACGCCACAGGCCGCGACGAGACCGCCCACGACACGGCGCGGCCAGGAGCGCGCGGCGTACAGTCCGGCGATACCGGCGAGCCCGGCCCAGCCCAGTCCGCTGAGGGCCCCGGTGAGGTCGCCGCCGGTGATCTCGACGGGAACGGGCGCCGTGGGCCCGGGCGCGCCCAACAGGCCGGTCACCCACACACGACCGGACGCGGCCAGCATGAGGGCCGCGCCAGCGGCCATGGCCAGCATCGCGATCCCGTACTCACGGCGCACACGGGGGGATCGGGATGAGGCGGAGGTCACAGCAGCCGTCCGGCGTCGAAGCAGGTGTGGTCACCGGTGTGGCAGGCCGCCCCGGTCTGGTCGACCCGCAGCAGGAGGGTGTCGCCGTCGCAGTCCAGTGCGACGGACACCACATGCTGGGTGTGGCCCGAGGTGGCGCCCTTGACCCAGTACTCGCCTCTACTGCGGGACCAGTAGGTGGCCTCACGGGTGGTGAGGGTGCGGTGCAGGGCCTCGTCGTCCATCCAGGCGAGCATGAGGACGTCGCCGGTGTCGTGCTGCTGCACGACCGCCGGGACGAGTCCGTCCGGGGTCCGCTTCAGGCGTGCGGCGATGTCCGGGTCGAGGTTGGTGACGCTCATGCACCCAGGTTATGACCGCTCGGTGAGCGGTGTTCACCGGGTACCGGGCAACGGAGTGACGGTGACAGGTTCTAGAGTGCGAGCGTGCACGACGCCGTCGCGTGCCACCGACGACCTGGAGAGTTCCCACCGTGACCGCCGACTCCCTGGCCGCCGATCTGGCGGGCAAGCCCGACGCCCTGTCCGCGCTCGCGCGCAGGTTCCCCCGCTGGGATCCCTACGCGGCGCTGCCGGCCCTCCTGGACGAGGAGCCCGCGGCGGTGCGGTTCCTGGCGCTGGGTCCGGCGCGACGGGCGTGCGAGGTGGCCGCGACACGGCTGCGTCGCGCGGGGATCGGGGCGAGCGCGGACCCGTCCACCTCCGCGGAGGCGCCACCGGCCGGCGCCGAGACGCTCGTGGTGGCGGTGACCCTGGGCGACGGCCAGCGGGAGCTGTGCACGGTCCTGGACAGGTAC
Organism: Nocardiopsis sp. MG754419; assembly: GCF_018207095.1. Taxonomy (GTDB): domain Bacteria; phylum Actinomycetota; class Actinomycetes; order Streptosporangiales; family Streptosporangiaceae; genus Nocardiopsis. Next base: position 26,701 of record NZ_QOCZ01000024.1, read on the forward strand.
GTGGGGCGGTCCCCGGTGGTGGTGCTGGCCCCGGACGCCGACGCGGTCGTGGCGCGCTACGCCGATCTGCTGGTGCCGTTGCACACGGGTGAGGTGCGGACGGGGACCGGGTGCCGCGCCTATCAGCACGCTCTGGCCCTGCTGTTGCTGCTGGGGCATCGTCTGGGCGCGCCGGTGGGCGGTAGCGGCAACTTCCCGGGGCTGCTGTTGCGGGTCGCCCACGCGGTCGGGTCGTTGCTGGAACGGGCTCCCCAGTGGGTGCCCGAGACCGCGCGGGTGCTGGACTCCCCCACCGGCGTGCACCTGGTGGCCCCGGCCGAGCGCACGGCGTCCGCCGCCCAGGGTGTCCAGGTCCTGCGTCGCGGGCCGGTCCGGCCGGCCTACGAGGCGGAGACCGGCGAGTGGTCGCACACCGACCGGCACCTGGCGGCGGTGACGGACTACAAGGCGCTGCTGTTCGCCGGATCCTCCTACGACCAACGGTTCGCCGAGCACCTGGGGCAACTGCGGGGCACGTTCGTGGCGGTGGGGTCCACCCCCGACCGTGAGCGGGTGCCCGGGGCGGCGGCGACCCTGCGTTATCCGGGTGACACCGACCCGGACGTGAGTCTGCTGACCGAACCGGTGGTGGCGGAACTGCTGGCCGCCCACTGGTGGGCGCACGCCGGCGACTGAACCGGGGCGCCGCTCCTCCCCACGTGGGGAGGAGCGGCGACGGTCCGCACCGTGGCGTCCCGGTACCGGGACCGGTGGGCCTTCAGGCGGAGGAACGGACCCAGGAGGCGTAGAGGTCGGCGTACACACCCGGCCGGTCGACCAGCTCGTCGTGGGAACCGCTCTGGACGATGCGGCCGTCGTCGAAGACCAGGACCCGGTCGGCCGCCTCGGCCGTGGACAGCCGGTGGGCGATGGCCACGGAGGTACGGCCGCGGGTGAGCCGGTCCAGGGCGCGCTGGATGCGCGTCTCGGTGTGCGGGTCCACGGCCGAGGTGGCCTCGTCGAGCACGAGCAGGTCCGGGTCGGCGACGTAGGCGCGCACCAGGGCGACGAGCTGGCGCTCCCCCGCGGACAGGGACTCCCCTCGCTGACCGACCGGTGTGTCCAGACCATGGGCGAGACTGCCCAGCCAGTCGGCCAGACCCAGTTCGGTGACCGCGGCCTCCAGTTCGGCGTCGGTGCTCTCGGGGCGGGCGAAACGGATGTTGTCGCCCAGGGAGCTGTCGAACAGGAAACCCTCCTGCGGCACCATCACGACGCGGCTGCGCAGCGAGGAGAAGGCGACCTCGCGCAGGTCGACGCCGTCCAGGCGCACCGTCCCGGTGTCGGGGTCCATCAGCCGGGTCAACAGCTTGACGAACGTGGTCTTGCCCGAACCGGTCTCGCCGACGACGGCGATCCGGGTGCCGGGGGTGATCCGCACGCCGACGTCGTCCAGGACCACGGGGCCGTCCGGGTAGGAGTAGGTGACGTGGTCGAAGTCGACGCGGACGGGACCGCGCGGCAGGACGCTGCCGGCCTCTCCGGGGTCGGAGATGTCGGGGACGGTGTCCAGGACGCCCAGGACCCGGCGCCAACCGGCGATGGCGTTCTGGGCCTCGTTGAAGATCTCGGTGGCCATCATCATGGGCTGGACGAACAGCGTCATGAGGAACAGGAAGGCGATGAGCTGCCCTGCGGTGAGGCCGCCGCCCACACCCAGCCAGACACCGACCAGGACGACCGCGGCGTTGGCGACGGCCGCGACGATCTCGGCGAAGGGCGACACGGCCATGGACAGGCGCTGGGCCTTGACCTGCGCCCTGCGCGTGGCCAGGACGGTGGTGTCGATGCGACCGGCGGTGCGCTCCTCGGTGCCGTGGGCGCGGATGACGGCCGCGCCCATGACGGTCTCGCCGATGGCGCCGAGCATGTCGCCGGTGCGCTCACGGACCTTCAGGTACGCCTTGGACAGGAGTCTCTGCAACCAGCGCACACCGAACAGCAACGGCAGGAAGCAGATCCACACCACGAGGGTGAGCTGCCAGGAGTAGAACGCCATGAGGGTGGTGGCGACCAGCAGTTGGCCGGTGCTGACCAACAGCAGCAGGCCGCCCCACTGCATGAAGTGGCTGATCTGGTCGACGTCGCCGGTGACCCGGGAGACCAGGGCGCCCTTGCGTTCGCTGTTCTGGGTGAGCACGGACAGGTCGTGCACGTGCCGGAAGGCCTTGCGACGCAGGGTGGCCAGCCCGGACTCGGTCGCCCGGTACAGGCGCAGGTTCATCAGGTACGAGCAGAACATGGTGACGACCAGCAGCGCGGCGCAGCCGGTGACCATACGGGTGACGAAGCCCAGATCGGGCCCGCCGTCACCGCTGAAGCCGTTGTCGATGATCTGCTGGACGGCGATGGGCACGACGACCTTGCCGGCGGTGGCCACCATGGCGAAGATCAGGGTGATCCACAGGCCCTTGGCGAACTCCGGGGACAGACGGAGGCCGCGCTTGATGGTGCCGAGCGCGCCGTCCTCACTGCGGTGCAGGGACGGGGACCCCTGGCCCGAGGGGCGCGGCCCGTCGGTACCCCGGTCCGACCTGTCGTCGGCGCGGGTCCGGGTGGGTGCGCTCATCGGGTGGTCTCCTCACTGGAGTCGGTGTCCTGTGCACGGCGGTGGGGTTCGGCGGGCCCCGGCTCCTCGGGCACCGGTGTGCGCTCGGCCTCGTTCTCCGCGGAGGCGCGCTCGTAGGCGGTGACGAGCCGGTTGTACCCCGGCGAGGTGGTGAGCAGCGCGTCGTGGGTGCCGCGGGCCAGGATGCGTCCGCCCTCCATGTACAGGACCTCGTCGGCGAGTTCGATGGTGGCTCGGCGGTAGGCGACCACGAGCACGGTGGCGGCGTCGTCGCGTTCGCGCAGCCCGGCGAGGATCTGCGCCTCGATCTGCGGGTCGACCGCCGAGGTGGCGTCGTCCATGATGAGCAGGCGCGGACGGCGGACCACCGCGCGGGCCAGGGCCAGACGTTGGCGCTGGCCGCCGGAGAGCGTGGTGCCCTTCTCACCGAGGCGGGCGTCGATGCCGCCGTGGAGTTCTCGAATGAATCCGTCGGCGCGGGCCAGACGCAGCGCGGCCCAGACCTGGTCGTCGTCGATGTCGGCGCCCAGGGTGATGTTGTCGCGGACGGTGTCCTCGAACACGAAGGTCCCCTGGGGGACGAGCGCGGCGGTGCGGGGCACCTGGTCGCGGGCGAGGTCGCGCAGGTCCACGCCGTCGTAGGTGACGGTTCCGCCGTCGGGGTCGACCAGGCGCATGAGGACGGTGGTGAGGGTGGACTTGCCCGACCCGGTGGGGCCGACGACGGCGACGGTGCGGCCGGGGGCGATGTCGAGGTCGACGCCGTTGAGCACGGTGGTGCGGCGTTCGTGGGCGTCACCGCCGTCCATGAGGTCACGGCCGTCGGTGTCGTAGGCGTCGGCGTAGGAGAAGGTGACGTCGTGGGCGCGGAGGGCCAGGCCCCGGGGTGAGGGGTCCAGAACACGGTCGCCGTAGACCATGGCGCCGTCGGAGCGTAGGACGGACTGGACCCGGTCCCAGCCGACGACGCTGCGCGGCAGGTCGCCCAGGAGCCAGCCGAAGGAACGGATGGGCAGTGCCAGCAGGGTGAAGAGGAAGGCGATCTGGACGAGGTCGCCGGGCTCGATGGCGCCGGTGGACAGTCGCCACATGCCCAGGAGCAGGACGGCCAGGACGCCGAAGTTGGGCAGGGCCTCCATGAAGGGGTCGAACATGGAGCGCAGCCGACCGACCTGGATGAGGGCGTCGCGCAGACGGTGCGCGGCGTCGGTGAAGCGTTCGGTCTCGGTGTCCTCCCGCCCGAGGGTCTTGACGACCAGGGCGCCGTCGAAGGACTCGTGGGCGACCCCGCTGACCTCGGCGCGCAGCGCCTGGGCACGGGAGGCCATCGGCGAGACGCGTCGCTGGAAGGCGACGTTGGCCGCCGCCAGCACGGGGAAGACGACGAACGCGACCATGGCCAGCACGGGGTCGGTGGCGACCATGGCTCCGGCGGCGATGAGCAGCATGAACACGCTGCCGACGACCATGGGAAGGGGCGCCAGGGGCTGCCAGGCGGCCTCGACGTCGGCGTTGGCGTTGGAGAGCAACTGTCCGGTGGGGTGGCGGTGGTGCCACGACAGGGGCAGTTCGAGGTACTTGCGGGCGACGGAACGTCGGTAGCGGGCCTGCATGCGGAACTGCATGAGTCCGGCCAGCAGACGACGCACGGCCAGACCGATCGCCTTGCCGAGGCCGACCGCCAGGAGCAGGCCCGCGGCGGCGATGAGCACAGCCGTGGTGGTCTCACCGGAAGCGAAGGCCGGAAGGATGGTGTGGTCGGTGATGTGGCCGAGCACGGAGGCCGAGGCGACGGTGACGGCGGCGTGCAGCATGGCGCCGCCGACGGCGGTGAGGAAGATCCAGGGTTCGGTGCGGGCGGCGACCCACAGGACCCGGAGTCCGCGGGTGAAGACCCGCTTGTAACCGGCCCGTGTACTGGGGTCGGGGTCGGACGTCCTCTCCGGTTCCGGCGCGTCCTCCCGTTCCTCCGGTCTCGACGTCGTCGTGCCCTGCGCCATGCGCCCCCACTTTCTGCTCCGCGACCGATGGACCGGTGTCTTGGCACCCCGACCGGCCCGGGCGTCGCCGGGGAGGTCGTGGGGTGTGCCGGGCCAACTTATCCAGCGACACCGACAGCTTCCACCGGATTGTTTCAGCGCGGGTCGCATTCGAGCTATTCCGTACAGAACGAACTTCCGTTCGTGTGCGGGATGTGCAGGGCGAGCGGGATGATCGAGGACACCGGTGAACGGGCGAAGATCGGTGAGGCGGACCACCGTGGTCCACGGACCTCGGGGCCGGTTGTGGACACCGCCCGCGGGGCCGGCCCACGCCGACCCGGGACGGTCCCGACGCGGCGTGGTCCGGGGTTCGGGCGGTGACGCGAGGAGGGCCCGGGAGCCCCTGTCGGGGATGCCCGGGCCCTGGTCGCGCGTGCGGGTCAGGGCACGGCGACGGCACCTGGAACCTGTGTGCGGAACCACAGGGGTTCAGCGGACACGCGGCTCCCCGCACCGTTGGGGTGTCGGTTCGGTCGACGGCGGGCCGCGCTCCCCGAAACCCGGGAAGGTGCCGCCGGTGTGATCGCGAGGAACGGTGCCTCCCGGCTCGGACATCGAACCCGCCTTGCCTCCGGGCGCCCGAACACGGGCCGAAGCGCGGCGGAGACCCCCGTGGAGCAGGGCCTAGTAGCGGCCGCGGACCCCCTGGGTACCGTCCGCCGTCTCGGAGGCGTCGACGTCCTCGGTGTCCCGGGCGGCACCCTCGTGCTCCTGGTGGGTGATGACGCCCTTGTAGGTCAGGCGGCCGAACGCGCCGTCGGCCCCGATGCCGAGGGCGTCCTGGGCGTCGCGCACCGCCTCCTCGGTCGCCTCGTCGTAGACGCCGGAGACGTCGACCCCGGCGTCGTACTTGGCGTTGACCAGGAGCTGCACGGCGATGACGGCGTAGCCCCGGTCGCCGCGCCGGTAGGAGTCCGCCTCGGACGGGAAGTGCAGGTTGCGGACCTTGATCCAGGTCTGCGAGTCCAGGACGCCGTCGACGTCGATGCCCTCGCTCTCCTCGAAGGCGCGGACGGTCGCCTCCACATCGGGGGTGAACTCGGGGCCCGGGTTCGGCGTGACGTAGCCGAGGGCGTTGAGGAGGTGCTGGGCGGCCTCGACGTCGACGCTCGGTCCGGGACGGTCGACCGAGTAGACCGGCCAGGACCGGGCCTCGATCTGCTCCACGACCTCCGCCGGGGTGCGTTCGAGGTCGTCCGCGGAAGCGCTCGGAGCGAGAAGGACGGCACCGCCGAGGGAGACGATCCCGGCCGTGGCCAGGGCCGCGATCCGACGGGCGACTCCGCTGGTGAGGTACTCGGACATGATGGGTGGACACTCCCCGTGTCGTGTGGCTGAGACGGCAACATGCTCACACGGATCACAGGACTGTTAACTCAACGCCACACCATGATCACGATCGGTGTTGATCACGTGCCCCGGGCCGCTCCCGGCCCGGGGCACGTCGAGGTCCTCGGCGCTAACGCACCGCGTGGCCCGCCTCGCGCAGGCTCCGCTTCACGTCGGCGATGGTGAACTCCCCGAAGTGGAACACGGTCGCGGCCAGCACCGCGTCGGCGCCCGCCGCGACGGCCGGGGCGAAGTGCTCCACCGCGCCCGCGCCGCCCGAGGCGACCAACGGCACGTCCACGCGAGCGCGTACCGCCCGGATCAGCTCCAGGTCGAAGCCGGCCTTGGTGCCGTCGGCGTCCATGGAGTTGAGCAGGATCTCCCCCGCTCCCAGGTCGGCGGCGCGCTCGCACCACTCCAGGGCGTCGATCCCGGTGCCCTTGCGCCCACCGTGGGTGGTGACCTCGAACCCGCTGGGGGTGGGCGCGTCACCGTCGCGGACCCGGCGAACGTCGGCGGAGAGCACCAACACCTGACGGCCGAACCGTTCGGCGATCTCCTCGATGAGCGCGGGCCGGGCGATCGCCGCGGTGTTGACGCCGACCTTGTCGGCACCGGCGCGCAGCAGGCGGTCCACGTCCTCGGTGGTGCGGACCCCACCCCCGACCGTCAGCGGGATGAACACCTGGTCGGCGGTGCGTCGCACCACGTCATAGGTGGTCTCGCGGTCACCGCTGGAGGCGGTCACGTCCAGGAAGGTGAGCTCGTCGGCGCCACCGCCGTCGTAGGTGCCCGCCAACTCCACGGGGTCACCGGCGTCCCGCAGGTTCTCGAAGTTGACGCCCTTGACCACCCGACCGGCGTCCACGTCCAGGCAGGGGATGACACGCACGGCCAGGCTCACCGGCGCTCACCCTTGACCAGGGCCAGGGCGTCCTCCAGGGTGAAGGCGCCCTCGTACAGGGCGGTGCCCATGATGGCGCCCTCGACACCCTCGGGGACCAGGGTGGCGATGGCCTCCAGGTCGGCCAGGCTCGACACCCCGCCGCTGGCCACCACGGGCTTGTCGGTGCGTTCGCACACGGTGCGGAGCAGGTCCAGGTTGGGGCCCTTGAGGGTGCCGTCCTTGTTGACGTCGGTGACGACGTAGCGGGCGCAGCCCTCCGACTCCAGGCGCTCCAGGGTCGCGAGGAGGTCACCACCGTCTCGGGTCCAGCCCCGGGCGGCCAGGGTGGTGCCGCGCACGTCCAGCCCGATGGCGATCCGGTCGCCGTGCTCGGCGATGATCTTGGCGCACCACTCGGGGTTCTCCAGCGCTGCGGTGCCGATGTTCACCCGGGTGCAACCGGTGGAGAGCGCGGCGGCCAGCGACGCGTCGTCACGGATCCCGCCGGACATCTCGACCTTGATGTCGAGCCGGCCGACGATGTCGCCCAGCAGTTCGCGGTTGTGGCCGCGCCCGAAGGCGGCGTCCAGGTCCACCAGGTGGATCCACTCGGCGCCGGCGTTCTGCCATGCGGTGGCGGCCTCGAAGGGGTCGCCGTACTGGCCGCCGGAGCCCGCCTTGCCCTGGACCAGTTGGACGGCCTGGCCGCCCGCGACGTCCACGGCGGGCAGCAGTTCGAGTGCGGGGGTCGACGTGGTGTGCTCGCCGGTCATATCGCCTTCTCGTGCTCGGTTCGGTTCTGGGGTGGATGTGGGGTGCGCCGAAGGCGCGGACTCGCGGGGGGCGGGGTCGCTACAGCGTGGCGACCCAGTTGGCCAGGACGCGCGCCCCGGCGTCACCGGACTTCTCCGGGTGGAACTGGGTGGCGCTCAGTGGGCCGTTCTCGACGGCGGCCACGAAGGGTTCGCCGTGCTCGGACCAGGTGACCCTGGGCGCCCGGATGCGGTCGCTGGAGGCGACGAACTCCCAGTGGCGCACCGCGTAGGAGTGGACGAAGTAGAAGCGCTCCTCGGCTCCCACACCCGCGAACAGACGCGTGTCCTCGGGCGGGGTCACGGTGTTCCAGCCCATGTGCGGGACGACGGACGCCCGGAGGCGTTCGACGCTGCCGGGCCATTCACCGCAGCCCTCGGTGGCACTGTCCCGAGCATGGACGTCGGCCTGTTCGACGCCCCGCTCGAAGAGGACCTGCATGCCCACGCAGATCCCCAGGACGGGACGCCCACCGGCGACACGGCGACCGATGACGCGGTCCCCGCCGGCGGCTTTGAGGCTGGCCATGCAGGTGCTGAAGGCGCCGACCCCGGGGACGACCAGGCCGTCGGCCTCCAGTGCGACTCGGGGGTCGGAGGTGACGGTGACGTCGGCGCCGGTGCGCTCCATGGCGCGCTGGGCCGAACGCAGGTTGCCCGACCCGTAGTCGAAGACGACCACACGTGAGGACATCGGGTGTGTGCCTTTCTTAGAAGTAACCGAGCCGCAGCGCGCCGGAGGCGAGGGCGAGCACGACGCAGCCGGCCAGGGCGAGGGCGATCGGGCGGCTCTTCCCCCAGAACGCGTAGACGCCGCCCGCGAGGAAACCGCCCAGGACGATGAGGGACAGACCCCACAGATCGGTGTCCATCTACAGGACGCCCTTGGTGGAGGGCACCCCGCTGACGCGCGGGTCCTGCTCCGTGGCGAAGCGCAGCGCCCGGGCGAACGCCTTGAACTGGGCCTCGACGATGTGGTGCGCGTTGCGGCCGTAGGGCACGTGGATGTGCAGGGCGACCCTGGCCTGGGCGACGAAGGACTCGAAGATGTGCCGGGTCATCGTGGTGTCGTAGTCGCGCCCGATGACCGGGGCCATGCCCTCGGGCTCACTGTGCACCAGGTACGGACGCCCGGACACGTCGACGGTCACCTCGGCCAGGGCCTCGTCGAGGGGCACCTTGGCGTCGGCGAAGCGGCGGATGCCGGCCCGGTCGCCGAGGGCCTCACGGAAGGCGGCGCCCAACGCCAGGGCGGTGTCCTCCATGGTGTGGTGCGAGTCGATGTGCAGGTCGCCCTCGGTGCGCACGGTCAGGTCGAACAGGCCGTGCTTGGCGAGCTGGTCCAGCATGTGGTCGTAGAAGCCCACACCCGTGGAGACGTCGGCGATGCCGGTGCCGTCCAGGTCGACCTCGACCAGGACCTTGGTTTCCTTGGTTGCGCGTTCGATGCGCCCGATACGGCTCATGGTCGTCCATCCTCGATGGTGCTGTGTCGGTGGTGCTGTGGGAGGGGCCGGGGCGTTCAGCCGCCGGTGACCCGAAGGAGGGTGTCCCGGAAGACCGCCATCTCCTCGGGGGTGCCGACGGTGACGCGCAGCCATCCGGGTGGGCCGACCTCCCGGATGAGGACCTGGTGGTCGAGCATGTCCCGCCATACGCGGGTGCGGTCCTCGAACTCTCCGAACAGGACGAAGTTGGCGTCGGAGTCGGCGACCGCGAAGCCGTGCGCGCGCAGCCAGTCGACGAGGGCGTCGCGTTCGGCGCGCAGGTCGTCGACGGCGCCGAGGAGTTCGTCGGCGTGGGCCAGGGCGGTGACGGCCACCGCCTGGGTGACGGCGGACAGGTGGTAGGGCAGGCGGACCAGTTGCAGCGCGTCGACCACCGCGGTGTGCGCGGCGAGGTACCCCACCCGGGCGCCGGCCAGGGCGAAGGCCTTGGACATGGTGCGCGAGACGATGACCCGGGGGTGCTCCGCCAGCAGGGTCAGGGCGCTGGGGCTGCCCTCGCGACGGAACTCGGCGTAGGCCTCGTCCACGACGACCACACCGGGGGCGGCCCGCACGATGCGTTGGATGGCGTCGAGTTCGAGCGCGGTGCCGGTCGGGTTGTTGGGCGAGGTGAGGAAGATGACGCTGGGCTCGTGCTCGGCGACGGCGGTCAGGGCGGCGTCGACGTCGATACGGAAGTCGGCGTCGCGCGGCACCGACACCCACGCGGTCCCCGTGCCCCGGGAGATGATCGGGTGCATCGAGTAGGACGGCTCGAAGCCCATGGCGGTGCGGCCCGGCCCGCCGAAGGCCTGGAGCAGCTGCTGGAGGATCTCGTTGGAGCCGTTGGCCGCCCAGACGTTGGCGGCGGTCAGTCCGTGCTCCAGGTAGGCCGCCAGGTCCTCGCGCAGGCGGACCGCGTCACGGTCGGGGTAGCGGTTGAGCCCCAGCGCGGTGTCGGCGACCGCGGCGGCCAACGCCGCGGCCAGGGCGGGCGAGGGCGCGTGGGGGTTCTCGTTGGTGTTGAGGACCACCGGCACGTCCATCTGGGGTGCGCCGTAGGGTGAGCGCCCGCGCAGGTCGTCGCGGAGCGGCAGGTCGTTCAGGGTGAAGCTCACTGGTGTCACACTCGTCGTCGGTCGTGGGAGGGGCGGTTCGGCCGGTGGGACCGCTGTCGGTCGCGCCGCGGCCGGAACCGCCCGTCTCCGTCGGGTGTGTCGGCGTTCAGTTCCGGCCGGTGCCCCGGCCCACGCGGGCGGCGACGGCCTCGCCGTGCGCGGGCAGGTCCTCGGCCTCGGACAGGGTGATGACGTGGTGGGCGACGTCGGCCAGCGCGTCACGGTCGTAGGCGACGACGTGCACCCCGCGCAGGAAGGTCTGCACGCTCAGGCCACCGGTGTGGCAGGCGCACCCGCCCGTGGGCAGCACGTGGTTGGACCCGGCGGCGTAGTCACCGAGGGAGACCGGGGAGTGGTCGCCCACGAAGATCGCGCCGGCGTTGCGCACCCGGTCGGCCCAGGCCGCGGCGTCGACGGTCATGATCTCCAGGTGCTCGGCGGCGTAGGCGTCGACCACGGCCAGCCCCTGTTCGAGGTCCTCGACCAGGACGATGCCGGACTGCGGACCGGAGAGGGCCTCGCGGACGCGTTCGCTGTGCCGGGTGGCGGCCACGCGCTCGGCCAGGCGTTCGGTGACCGCGTCGGCCAGGGCCTCGTCCGGGGTCACCAGGACGGAGGCCGCGACGACGTCGTGCTCGGCCTGGCTGATGAGGTCGGCGGCGACGTAGTCGGGGTCCGCGGTGTGGTCGGCCAGGATCGCGATCTCGGTGGGGCCGGCCTCGGCGTCGATGCCGATGACCCCCTTGAGCAGGCGCTTGGCGGCGGCGACCCAGATGTTGCCGGGGCCGGTGACCATGTCGACGCGGCGGCAGTCCTCGGTGCCGTGGGCGAACATCGCCACGGCCTGGGCGCCGCCGACCGCGTACACCTCGTCGACGCCCAGCAGGGCGCACGCGGCGAGGATGGTCGGGTGCGGCAGACCGCCGAAGTCCTTCTGCGGCGGTGAGGTGACCGCCAGCGAGGACACACCCGCCTCCTGGGCGGGGACGACGTTCATGATGACGCTGGAGGGGTAGACGGCCCGACCGCCCGGCACGTAGAGACCGACCCGTTCGACCGGGATCCACTTCTCGGTGACGGTGCCGCCGGGGACCACCTGGGTGGTGTGGTCGGTACGACGCTGGGCGCTGTGCACCTTGCGGGCGCGTCGGATCGACTCCTCCAGGGCGGCGCGCACGGCGGGGTCGAGGTCGGTCAGTGCGGTCTCGATGGCGTCCTTGGGGACGCGGATGTCGGTGATCCGTACACCGTCGAAGCGTGCGGCGAGTTCGATCAGTGCCTCGGTTCCGCGATGACGTACGTCCTCGACGATGGGGCGGACGCGTTCAGTGGCGTCGGCCACGTCGATTTCGGCGCGCGGAAGGGCGTCGCGCGGGTCGTCCTGGGAGCCTCGGAGGTCGATTCGACTGATCACGGCTCCAGTCTAGGGGGCGTGGCCCGACCGATGGGCGGTCGCGTCCGAATGATGGACACCACACCCGCCCGACCGGCACCGACCCCGCAGGCGAGGACGTCGAGGGTCAAGTTCGGATAAAAACGCCGAACCACCCTCGAATAAGTGTCCCCTAACTTTGGCACACCTTACCTAATCAACCTTGCGAAAGGCTTGCCTAACAAATTCGGCGCCCCTTTCAGGTGTTTCCCAAATGCCTTTTACATGCGTTATCGTAGGCTCATGACTTCCAACAAGACCGGCGATAGCGGCCTTTCCAAGTTCCACCGACTCCTGGTCGACCAGGTGCGGCACGAGTTCACCGCCTCGCATCAGTACGTGGCGATCGCCGCCTGGTTCGACGACCAGGACCTGCCGCAGCTGGCCAGGGTCTTCTACGAGCAGTCGCTCGAAGAGCGCGACCACGCGATGATGCTCGTGCGCTACCTGCTCGACAACGACGTGACGTTCGCCATCCCCGGGATCGACGAGATCGAGAACGATTTCGCCGTCACCCGTGACCTGGTCGCTCTGGCCCTGCGCCAGGAGCGTGAGGTGAGCGCCCAGTTCCAGCGTCTGGCCAAGGTGGCCCGCGACGAGGAGGACTACACGGGCGAGCAGTTCCTGCAGTGGTTCATCCAGGAGCAGGTCGAGGAGGTCGCCAAGATGTCCACCCTCCTCAACGTCGTCGACCGCGCCAACGGCAACCTGTTCGACGTGGAGACCTTCGTGGCCCGCGACATGCCCAGCGAGGACGACGGCGGGCAGGCAGCGCCCGGCACCGCCGGCCCCGCGGTCTCCTGACCATCGGAGCCTCGCCGGCCCTGCGCCCCGCCCGGAGTCCGGGCGGGGCGCCGTCGCGTGCGCTCACGGAGGCATACTGGGAGTATGCCTGAGGCCCTGCCGATCTTCCCGCTGAACACGGTGTTGTTCCCCGGGATGACGATCCCCCTGCACGTCTTCGAACAGCGGTACCGGAGATTGGTCTCGGAGTTGCTCGGACCGACCATGGCCGGGGGCGAGGTCGGTGGACGCGAACGCGGGCCGGCCCGTTTCGGTGTCGTGTGGATCGAACTGGGACACGAGGTGGCGAGCGAGTCCGGCCAGGGCGCCGGTGGAGCCGACACCGGGGTGCCGCACACCGACGACCACGGTCGCCACCCCTCACTCCCCCTGGTGAGCCCCGTCGGCTGCACCGCCGTGGTGCGCGACGTACGCACCTACGAGGACGGTCGCTACGACCTCGTGGTGGAGGGCGGCACCCGGTTCCGGATCGTCGACCTGTCCGAGGTCGACGCGTCCTCGCCCGACGACTACTCCAGCGCCTCGGTGTCGTTGCTCCCCGAGGCCCTGGGACCGGACGCCGAGGAGCACGCCGAACGGGTGCACGACCTGTACGAGGTCTACCGGGGACGTCTGTCCCAGATCGGCATGGCGCCGGAGACCTCTCGCGATCTGCCCCGGGACCCGATCGCCCTGTCCCACGCGGTGGCCGCCTCGGTGGTACTGGACCCCGCGGAGAAACAGCGACTGTTGGAGGCGGAGGACGCCGCGACCCGGCTGGCCGTGGCCGCGCGCTTCCTACGCAGGGAGAACCGCATCGTGGCCACACCGACCCTGCCCAACCTTCCCGCGGGTCCCTTCCTCAACAACGGAGTCTCGTTCAACTAGCGTCCCAGTAGGACCCGGTGAAGAGGTGCACTAGCCTTCCCGGAAGCCATCGACCAGTGGAAAGCCCAGGTAACCCATGAGTGGAAGAGCCACGCCGGCGACCGTGGCGGCCGGACGGACGAAGACCACCTACACCCTGCATCCCTACGAGGTCGGGGAGGACGGCGACGGGCACTCCTACGGCACCGACGCCGCGGACGCGATCGGGGTGCCCCATCACCAGGTGTTCAAGACACTGGTGGCCGAGGTGGACGGTGTGTTCACCGTGGGGGTGGTGCCGGTGAGCGGTGCGTTGGACCTCAAGGCGTTGGCCGCGGCGGTCGGCGGCAAGAAGGCGACCATGGCCGACCCGGCCCGGGCCGAGAAGATCACCGGCTACGTTCGTGGAGGGATCAGCCCGCTGGGTCAGCGCAAGCGCCTGCGCACGGTGATCGACTCCTCGGTGACGTCGTTGGGGTCGGTGTACGTGTCGGCGGGCCGGCGCGGGTTGCAGATGGAGCTGATGCCCGCCGACCTGATCCGCCTGACCGAGGCGACCACCGCCCCGATCGCGGCCGGCTGAGGGATCTCCGTGGCACGGTGGGAGGGGACTCGCGCTCGCGTCCCGCGCGCCGTGGGGAACGATGGACCCCGGCGCCTACGCCTACGCGCTGTTGCCCGCCCTATTACCCAAAGGTAGCTTTGTGACATGGGCAACATCTCATCCCCCTATAGGTCCGTTCCCGACATGTTCGCCTCCCGCGTCGCCGCATCCGGTGAGCGGGAGGCGTTCAGTTATCCGGTCCCCTCCCTCGACGGTGGACCCGACATCTGGAAGGGCCTCACCTGGAACCAGACCCGTGACCGCGTGCGCGACCTGGCCCTGGGCCTGCACACCCTGGGACTGACCCCCCAGGCCCGCTGCGCGATCGCCTCCAGTACCCGCATCGAGTGGATCCTGGCCGACCTGGCCATCCTGTGCGCCGGCGGCGCCTCCACCACGATCTATCCCGGTTCCACCCCGCCCGACCACGCCTTCATCGTGTCGGACTCCGGCAGCATGGTCGCCTTCGCCGAGAACGACGAGCAGGTCGCCAAGCTGCTCGGGCAGCGCGCGTCCATGCCGGGCCTGTCCAAGGTCATCACCTTCGAGGGCGAGGCCGCCGGGGATGACGACTGGGTGATGAGCCTGGCCGAACTGGAGGCGCGGGGCGCCGCGTTGCACGCCGAGAATCCGGACCTGTTCGACACACTTGTCGCCGCCGTCCGACCCGATCACCTGGCCACCCTGGTCTACACCTCGGGGACCACCGGACGGCCCAAGGGCGTGCGCCTGGACCACGCCAACTGGCTGTACGAGGCGCAGGCGCTCGAGATGATGGGTGAGGAGATGCGCTCCCGGGGCCGGGAGATGCTCACCATCGACGACGTCCAGTACCTGTGGCTGCCCCTGGCCCACTCCTACGGCAAGGTCATGCAGGTCACCCAGTTGCGACTGGGGTTCCGGACCGTGGTGGACGGGCGTGCGGACAGGATCCTGGACAACCTCGCGGAGGTACGGCCGACGTTCATGGCGGCGGCGCCCCGCGTCTTCGAGAAGCTGTACAGCGCGATCGCCCTGCGGGCCGAGGAGGGCGGCGCGGCACAGCACCGCCTCTTCACGTGGGCCGCGGGTGTGGCCGAACGGGTGTCGCTGCTCCGTGAGCAGGGTCGGGAGCCGACGGGCGTACTGGCCGCCCAGCACCGTCTCGCCGACGGCCTGGTGTTCGCCGACCTGCGTGCGCGCTTCGGCGGCCGTCTGCGGTTCTTCGTCTCCGGCAGCGCGCCGCTGGCCCCGGAGATCGGCCGGTTCTTCCACGGCGCCGGGATCACCATCCTTGAGGGCTACGGCCTGACGGAGACCTCCGCGGGGGCCTTCCTCAACCGCCCCGGTGACGTGCGCTTCGGGACGGTGGGGCTGCCGCTGCCCGGCACCGAGGTCAGGATCGCCGAGGACGGCGAGGTGCTGCTGCGGGGTCAGGCCGTCATGCGCGGCTACCACAACCTGACCGGTGCCACCGAGGCCGTGCTCGACGAGGAGGGGTGGTTCGCCACCGGTGACATCGGCGCGTTGGAGAACGGCCGGCTGCGGATCACCGACCGCAAGAGGGAGATCATCAAGACCTCCAGTGGCAAGTTCGTCGCGCCGCAGGGCATCGAGAGCCGTTTCAAGTCCCTGTGCCCGTACGCGAGCAACCTGATCGTGCACGGCGACCGACGGCCCTACTGCGTGGGGTTGGTGGCCCTGGATCCGGAGTCCATCGGTGAGTGGGCCCGGGCCCACGGACTGGGAGCGCTCGGCTACGCCGCCCTGACCAGGGCGCCGAAGGTCCGTGCGATGGTCCAGGACGCCGTCGACGAACTCAACCGGGATCTGCCCCGGCACGAGACCGTCAAGAGGTTCGCGATCCTGCCGAGTCCACTGACCGTGGAGACCGGAGAGATCACCCCGAGTCTGAAGATGCGCCGCAGGGCGGTGGAGGAGAAGTACGCCGAACTGCTCGACGCCATGTACGACCGGTCGGTCCAGCGACTGTGACCGTCAGGGACGACGTCTCTCGGCGTCGTCACGCTCCCCCTCGGGCGACGCCACGGGTGCCCCCCGGTCCGGCCCGGAGGTGGGGCGCTCCGGGTTCTCCGTCTCCGGGGCTTCGGGGAGCCCCCGCTCCGCCGTCCCCGCGCCGGGGGTCGGGTCCTCCGGGGCGTCGGCGGACGTGAGGTCGGGCCGTGGTTCCGGTTCGGGGACCCCGGGCTGGTCGGCGCGCAGCAGGCTGATGCCGTCCAGAAGCCCGTACTGCAGGACGTGGACGAAGGGCCACACGATGAGGAAGGCGAGGGCCTGGAGCTGGAGCGCGCCGGTGACGGTGTCGCCGGGCTCGGCAGCCAGGATCGCGTCGCGCGCCGGCCCGTCCAGCGCGAGCCCGACCCGCCAGACCAGCGTGGCGGCCGTGACCGCGCCGAGGAAGCCCGCCAGCAGGAGCGGCAGGCGCAGATCCTGCTCTCGTCGCGACGCCAGAGCGAACTGGATCATGTAGCAGGCGTACCCGGTGACCAGGCCGGCGACGGCGGTGATGAGCACGAAGTAGCCCTCACCCGCGAAGACGTCCTCCGAGGCGCCGGCGAAGACCTCGCCCTGCCCCAACGCGGTCAACTCGGGCCGCGGAGCCAGCCACCACCACAACGGGCCCAGGGCGGCTCCGAGCAGCGCCGGCGCCCCGAACACGGCCGCCGCCACGGCCAGACCGCGCCACACTCCCGACGCGCCCGTACGGCCCCCCGCTGTGTTCACCCTGTCCCCTTCACTTCCCGCTCCCACCGAAAACCGGTGGCTACCGTTCACGGCCCGAAGGACAATACCCGCATGTACGACAAGAGCGGTTCGGTGACCCCGCCCAAGCGTGTCGATCCTCCCATGGCAGCGGACGAGCGGACCATGCTGTCGTCCTGGTTGGAGTGGCACCGCGCCACCGTCCACGACAAGTGCGCCGGCCTGGACCCCGCCCTGTCCTCGGCCGCGCCCTTCGTGTCCTCACCGATGACCACGATCGGGGGGATCGTGTCGCATCTGCGCTGGGTGGAGGCGTTCTGGTTCGAGGTGGTCCTGCTCAACCAGCCGGACGTCGCACCGTACTCGGCCCAGGATCCCGACGGTGAGTTCCGGGTGGGTGCCGAGCGGCCCCTGGGGGAACTGCTCATCGAGTACGAGCGCCAGTGCGAGCGTTCCCGGGAGATCACCTCCCACCTGGACCTGGGCAACTTCTCCCGCCGGGTCCTGCGGGACGGCCGGGGGCGGACCACGCTGCGTTGGGTGCTCACCCACATGATCGAGGAGACGGCCCGCCACAACGGCCACCTGGACCTGCTGAGGGAGTCGGCCGACGGCACCGTCGGCGCGTGAGCGGTCCGACCGCGCGCGGGCCGCGCCACGGTGCTCGGCGGCTCCGGCCCGACGACACGAGGGCCCGGGACGGTGATGTGTCACCGTCCCGGGCCCTGGCGTCGGAACAGGGTCAGTCCCGCGTCTCCGAGTCGCCGTCAGCGTCGTCCTCGTCGTCCCGGGTCGGGACGTCCTCCTCGGCCAGGACGAGGTAGAGGTTGCGCCGGGTCTCGGACAGGAGGCGCTTGGCCCGCTCCACCTGTGCGGGACCGCCGGCCTGGGCGACCTGGGCCGCGGCCGCGGCGAGCTGGTAGGCCAACGTACCGATCTCGTCGTAGTGCGAACGGGCGTCCGCGTAGGCGTCCGCGCCCGCCTCCCACGGCGGGGTGAGGTCGGCACCGTGTTCGTCGAGGTAGGCCACACCGTCGTCGGTGAGTTTGTAGGGGCGGCGACGCCCCTCCCCCTCGACCTGCTCGATCAGGCCCTCGTCCTCCAGCTGCTGGAGCATCGGGTAGACCGAACCCGAACTGGGTCGCCAGCCGCCGCCGCTGCGCTCGCGGCCCTCGCGGATGATCTCGTAGCCGCTGCGCTGTTCCTCGGCGAGGAGCAGGAGGATGCCGGTGCGCACGTCGCCGCGCTTGGCCCGGGGGCCGCCGCGCCGGCGGCCGTGGTGCCCACCACCGTGTCCACCCTCGTGACCGAAGAACCCGCCGAAGGGTCCACCGGGCCCGAAGGGGCCTCCCGGGCCCATGGGGCCGCCGGGTCCGAACGGCCCACCGGGTCCACCCGGTCCCCCTCCCCTGGGAGGGCGGGGTGGCATGGGCGGACGGGGTGGCTCGGCACCTTCGGCGTGGTGCCGGTGGTGTTCCCAGGGCCCGCGGTGCCCACCGGGGCCGTCGTGTCGGTCACGCCGTTCCCGACGTTCGGCGCGCTGTTCCTCTCGTCGTTCCCGGCGCTCCTCACGGGCGAAGGGGTGTCGGAACCGTCGTTCGTCCCAGGCCCAGGGGCCGGGAAGTGCCATGGCGCTCATGGTGTTCTCCTTAGCGATATCCCAAGACAGTCCTTCACTGTCTCGATAGCTCAAAGATATATCGCTAACTATCGCTTGGCAAGACGCGAGACAGAAAGAGGCCCTCGTGTGCGCCACCGCACACGAGGGCCCGGGCTCCGAGGAGCGGGATCGACCCGACTCAGTAGTCGACCGAGTACGCCCCCAGCAGGCTCTTCACCTCACCGTTGAACTCGGGCGAGATCCGCACCGAGTAGTTCTCCAACGCGTAGATCCGCGAGCGCACCGGGTTGTCCACCCGGATCCGGACCGGGGTCCCGCCCTTGTGCGCGCTCAGCATCTGCCGCAGGTCGCCCACGAGTTCGGAGGAGAGTCGCTTCTCGTCCACCGTGAGCAGGACCGGGGGCTCCCCCTCGGTGATGTGCGAGATGTCCAGGATCGACATCTCCGAGGCGAACATCGAGAAGGTGCCGTCCCGGTCGTTGAGCCGCCCCTTGACCGTGACCGCGGTGTCCTCCAGCAGCGCCTCCACGTACAGCGGATACGTCTTGGGGAAGAACAGGACCTCCATGCTGGCGTCCAGGTCCTCCACCGTGGCGATGGCCCATTGGTTCCCCGCCTTGTTGGTGCGTTTGTCCACCTTGGAGATCAGCCCCGCGATCCGCACCTCCCCACGCTCCCGAGCGAGGTCACCGGCGACGATCTGCGCGATCGAGGTGTCCCGGGAACGGGCCAGCACCCGCTCGGCTCCGGCCAGGGGGTGACTGGACACGTACAGGCCCAACATCTCCCGTTCGAAGGCCAGCTTGGTCTTGCGGTCCCACTCCTCGTCGCCCCACTGGATGTTGAGACCGATGGGGGTGGAGTCGCCGTCGTCGTCCCCGCCGCCGAACAGGTCGAACTGGCCGTGCGCCTCCTGCTTCTTGGAGCTGATCATGCCCTCGACCGCGGTCTCATGGTGGCGGTAGAGCTCACGACGGGGCTGTCCCAGCGAGTCGAACCCGCCCGCCTTGATCAACGACTCGATCACACGCTTGTTGCAGGCGGCCAGTTCGATCTTGGAGAGGAAGTCGGTGAAGGAGGTGTACTTGCTCTTCTCGGTCCGGGTCTTGACCACCGAGTTGACGACGTTGGCGCCCACGTTGCGCACCGCGCCCATCCCGAAGCGGATGTCCTTGCCGACGGGGGTGAAACGCAGACCCGACTCGTTGACGTCGGGCGGCAGGACCTTGATCCCCTGGGTACGGCACTCGGCCAGGTAGACCGCCATCTTGTCCTTGTCGTCACTGACCGAGGTCAGCAGCGCGGCCATGTACGCGGCCGGGTAGTTGGCCTTGAGGTAGGCGGTCCAGTACGCGACGAGGGCGTATCCGGCGGCGTGCGACTTGTTGAACGCGTACCCCGCGAACGGGAGCATGACGTCCCAGATCGCCTGCATGGACTCCCGGGAGAAGCCCTTCTCGATCATGCCGGCGGAGAACTTCTCGAACTCCTTCTCCAGCGCCTCCTTCTTCTTCTTACCCATGGCCCGACGCATCAGGTCCGCGCCGCCCAGGCTGTATCCGGCCAACTGCTGGGCGATGGCCATGATCTGCTCTTGGTAGACGATCAGGTGGTAGGTCTCACCGAGGATCGGGTCGAGGGCGTCCTTGAGCTCGGGATGGATCGCCGTGACGTCCTGGCGGCCGTTCGAGCGGTCCGCGTAGTCGTTGTGGGCGTTGGCGGCCATCGGACCGGGCCGGTAGAGGGAGAGGACGGCCGTGATGTCTCCGAACGCCTTGGGTTCCATCCGCTTGAGGAGGTTGCGCATCGCGCCGCCGTCCAGCTGGAAGACACCCAGGGTGTCACCCCTGGCCAGGAGCTTGTAGGTCTTCGGATCGTCCAGGGACAGCTTGCCGAGGTCGATGTCGACGCCCTCGGCCTCCCTGATGCTCTTGACCGCGTCGTCCATGATCGTCAGGTTGCGCAGGCCCAGGAAGTCCATCTTGAGCAGGCCCATGTCCTCGCACTGAGGGTAGGGAAAGCCCGTGATCATGGCGCCGTCGGAGTCGCGCTTGTGCAGGGGGATGACGTCGAGCAACGGTTCCTTGGACAGGATGACGCCCGCGGCGTGCACACCGGTACCGCGGGTCAGGCCCTCGATACCGCGCGCGGTCTCCATCACCTTGTTGACCTGCGGGTCGTTGTCGATCAGGTTGCGCAGCTCGGTGGTCTCGCCGTAGCGCTCGTGCTCGGTGTTGTACACCGCGTCGAGCGGGATCTCGTTGCCTCCCACCGGCGCGGGGAAGGCCTTGGTGATCTGGTCGCCCGTGGAGTAGGGCATGCCCAGGATCCGCGTGGAGTCCTTGATCGCGGCCTTGGCCTTGATGGTGCCGAAGGTGAGGATCTGGGCCACCCGCTCCTCGCCGTACAGGCGGGTGACGTACTCGATCATCTCGCCGCGCCGACGCTCGTCGAAGTCGAGGTCGACATCGGGCATGGACACACGTTCGGGGTTGAGGAACCGCTCGAACAGCAGGCCGTGGGCCAGGGGATCGAGGTCGGTGATGCCCAGCATGTAGGCGATCATCGAACCCGCGGCCGAACCTCGACCCGGGCCCAGCGCGATGCCGTTCTCCCGGGCGTAGTTGCAGATGTCGGCGACCACGAGGAAGTAGGCCGGGAAACCCATCTCGTTGATGATGCCCAGCTCGTACTGGATCCGGGTGCGCGCCTCGTCGGTGGCCCCGTCCGGGTAGCGCACGGGGATACGGCGCTCCACCTCCTTGGCCAGCCAGGAGGCCTGGGTCTCCCCCTCGGGCACGGGGAAGACCGGCATCAGGTCGCGGTGGGCGAACACCGAGTCATAGGCGTCGGGGGCGATCCGTTCCGCGATGAGCAGGGTGTTCTTGCAGCCCTGGGCCCACTCGTCGAAGTTGAGCAGTCCGCGCATCTCGTCGGCGGTCTTGAGGTAGTAGCCCGAGCCGTTGAAGCGGAACCGTGTCGGGTCGTCCAGGTTCTTGCCCACACCGACGGCCAGGAGCGCGTCGTGCGCCGCGGCCTGGGACTCGTAGACGTAGTGGGAGTCGTTGGTCACCAACGGCGGGATGTCGAGCTCACGACCGACCTTGAGCAGACCGTCGCGGACCTCCTTCTCGATGGGCACGCCGTGGTCCATCAGCTCCAGGAACACGTTCTCCCTGCCGAAGATGTCCTGGAGCCCGGCGGCGTACTCGATCGCCTCCTTCTCCTGCCCCAGACGCAGACGGGTCTGCACACCACCGGAGGGACACCCGGTGGAGACGATGATCCCCTCGTTGTACTGGGCCATCAGCTCCAGGTCCATCCGGGGCTTCATGTAGTAGCCCTCGGAGGAGGCCAGGGAGGACATCCGGAACAGGTTGCGCAGCCCCTGTTCGTTCTGCGCCAGCATGGTCATGTGCAGGTAGCGGCCACCACCGGAGATGTCCTTGCCGCCCTCGGCCGAGGCGTCGTCGGAGGTGTTGGACCGGCCCCAGAACACCCGCTTCTTGTGGAACCGGGACTCGGGGGCCACGTAGGCCTCGATGCCGATGATGGGGGTGACGCCGCTGCCCTTGGACTGCTGGTAGAACTCGTAGGCACCGAACATGTTGCCGTGGTCGGTCATGGCCACGGCCGGCATCTCGAGCCGTGCCGCCTCTTTGAAGAGGGGCTTCAACTTCGCCGCCCCGTCGAGCATCGAGTACTCGGTGTGGACGTGCAGATGTGCGAAGGAGTCGGCCATGACGCGAGTGCCCCCAGGCGGGTCGACGGACGGGTGGTCACTCCTGAGCCTACGACTTCCCCACGACTCTCGGGCCCACCTGTGGACGACGGGGCGGGCCCCGCCGGGCGAGGCCCTGATCTCGGGAAGGGCGGATGTCGTGGGGTGGTGGGGTCGGTCTCCGACCGGATGAGGCGGCCGAGGTGGTCGACCTCGCGACGGACGTGGTCGCGGGCCGCGCGCACATCGTCGATCCGGAGGTGATCGGACACGGCCGCGTCACCTCGTGGTCCACCGGGGCTGCTAGCCTCCGGCCGGTCGGTGCGCCGCGTCCGCCGCCACGAGCCCCCGCTGAGAGGATCTCCCCCGTGTCCCACAGAACCCGCCGTGTGGCGTCCACCGCCACGCTCGTCCTGGCCGCCTCCGCGCTGGTGGCCGTCCCCGCCTCCGCGCTCGCGTCACCGTCGGTCCCCGAGCCCACCGGTCCGCACGAAGTACGTTTCGCCACGTTCAACACGGCCCTGGAACGCTCGGAGGAAGGGCTCCTGGCCGAGGAACTGGCCACGCCGGACAGCGAGCAGGCGCGCAACGTCGCCGAGATCATTCAGCACGTGCGCCCCGACGTCCTGCTCGTCAACGAGTTCGACCACGACGACGCCGGGCTCGGGTTGCGGCGTTTCCAGGACAACTACCTGTCCGTGGCACAGAACGGCGCCGACGCCATCGAGTACCCGTACGTGTACTCGGCCCCGGTCAACACCGGCGTGGCCTCGGGTGTGGACCTCAACGGCGACGGTGAGGCGGTGACCGAGCCGGGCGGCCCCGCCTACGCCGAGGACGCCTTCGGGTACGGGTTCTTCCCCGGCCAGTACGGGATGGCGGTGCTGTCCAAGTACCCGATCCTCACCGATCAGGCGCGGACCTTCCAGACCTTCCGTTGGGCGGACATGCCCGACGCGCTGCTGCCCACCGACCCCGAGACGGGCGAGTCCTACTACTCGGAGGAGGCCCTGGAGGTGCTGCGGCTGTCCTCCAAGAGCCACTGGGACCTGCCGATCGACACGGGTCGGGGACGGCCCGTGCACCTGCTGGCCAGTCATCCGACACCGCCGACCTTCGACGGTCCCGAGAAGCGCAACGTGGCCCGCAACCACGACGAGATCCGTTTCTGGGCCGACTACGTGACCCCGCGCGCCGGGGACTACATCCACGACGACGCGGGTGTGCGGGGCGGTCTGGCGCCGGGGGCGCGCTTCGTGATCGCCGGTGACCTCAACGCCGACCCCAACGACGGTGACGGGCACCCGGAGGCGATGGCGCGCTTGTTGGAGCACCGGAGCATCGTGGACGTGCGCCCCTCCAGCCAGGGCGGGCGCGGCGCCGCCGAACGTCAGGGCGGCGCCAACGAGCACCATGTCGGCGACCCCGAGCTCGACAGCGCCGACTTCGTCGACGAGCCGGGGCCGGGGAACCTGCGGGTGGACTACGTGCTGCCGTCGCGTTCCCTGCCGGCCCGCGGTTCGGGCGTGTTCTGGCCGACCGTGGACGACCCGCTGTTCCGCCTGACCGGCGACCACCCGTTCCCCAGCTCCGATCACCGCCTGGTGTGGGTCGACGTGGTCTCGGCGGGGTCGGGCGCGACCGATCCGGTCGGCACCTCCGAGGACTGACGCGCGGGTCTCGGGGCCGGGAGCCGGTGGACGGGCGGTGGGGGTCAGCGTGTGCGCGCCGCCTCCTGCTGGGCGACGTCGAGTCCGGCGCTGATGACGCTGTCCATGATGGCGGCGAGTCGGTCCGGACCCAGGCGGGGCGCGTGCTCGACCATCCGCTCCACCAGCAGGCGCTCGCGCTCCCGGTCCCGCCCGGCGAAGTAGCCGACCGGTTTGATCCGCTGCACCTCGGCGGCGACCAGGGCGCGGCGTTCCAGGAGCGCGGCGAGTTCGGCGTCCATCGCGTCGATCCGGCCGCGCAGGTGGGCGAGGTGTTCGTCGTTCTGCCGCGGGGTGTGGCGGTCGTGCACGGTGGGGTCCCTTCCTCGGTGTGTACGGGTGCGCGGAGCGGCCGTACGTCCCCGAGGCTCGGGTGCGGGGCGTCGGCCGCCCGAAAAAGCGAAAGAGCACCGGGCGGTGCCCGAGTGCTCTGTTGCCGACGTTCCCCTGGTTCCGCCTACGTGGAAGCGGCCGACGGGTCCGTCGGCTCGCTAAACACGCGATAGCGGTGGGTCATGGCGTCGATGGTACCCGTTCCGGAACGGTGGTGCCCGGTACGGGGTCTCCGGACGTCTATTCGGGGACCTCGACGCGGATCATGAGCGCGCTCGCCTCGGCGGTGACCTGGCCGTGGGCGCGGATCCGCCCGGCGACGAACACCTTGCGACCCTCGGTGCGTTCCACCCGGGCGGTGATCTCCAGGGGGGTGAAGAGCGGGGTCGGTCTGCGGTAGTCGACCTCGAGGTGGGCGGTCAGGCCGGGACTGGTCTCGATCGCCGAGACGCTGCCGACGGCCTGGTCGAGCATGGCGGCGATCCAACCGCCGTGCACCAGACCGGGAGGGCCCTGGTAGATGGTGTTGAGGGTCACCTCGGCGCTCACGCCCTCGTCCGTGCGCACGAGCGTGAGCGGCGGGGCGGCGGGGTTGGTGTCACCGGAGACGATGTTGGTGATGGTCCCGAGTTCGGTGGTGCCGTCGCCGGTCTCCCGGGTGACCATGGTGCCGATCTCGCGACGGGCGACGTTGAGCCGGTCGGTGAGGCCCTGGACGGTGGCCGCGGTCTCGGCCAGTGTGTCGTTGTCGACCTCGGTGTTGGCGACGGCGTCGATGAGGTCGTGCACGCGGGAGACCAGCGAGCGGAGTTCGTCCGGGATGTCGGCGCCCTCGACCAGGGGAAGGCCGAAGGCGCGGGGGTCGGGCGTCTCGGTGGTCGGCTGCGTATTGACCGTCATGTGTTCCTCGTCGGAGATCGTGTTCGTCGGCCCGGGGGCGAGGCCTGGCTCAACGTCGAAACCGAATCCTACTCGGTCGCAATCCGGCGAAGCGTGACGATACGGTGCGCTCCCCGTCACACGGACCGGAGACGGGGAACACCGCCGGCGTGTCAGTTCAGCTTGTGCTCCATGTGCCGGTGCGGGATACCGGCGTCGAGGAACTCCTCGCCGTGGGCGGAGTAGCCCAGCCGCTCGTAGAAGCCGAGCGCATGGGTCTGGGCGTGCAGCTCGACCTTCTCCAGGCCCAGCTCCGCGGCCAGCTCCTCGGCGGCGACCACCAGGGCGGCGCCGGTCCCCTTGCCCCGCCCCTCGGGCAGGACGGCCATACGGCCCAGGAGCCCCACGCCGTCCCCCTGGTCCACCAGCCGGACCGTGCCCACCGGCACACCCTCGTCCACGGCCAGGAGGAACGCGGCGGTGGTGTCGCGCTCGTCCCATTCCTCGGCGATGGGCACCTGCTGTTCGGCGACGAACACCGCGCCGCGGATGACGAAGACGGCCGCGCGGTCGCGTTCGTCGCGGACACGGCGGATCTGTGGCTTGCTCATGGGCGCAGACTAACGGAACCCCGCACCGTCAGGGCTCCCCGCCCACGCCCTAACCTGGTGCTATGGGCATGCCGAGCGAGGTCCATCCCACCGTCGAGGACCCCCGCGTGGAACGTGCGCGGTACTGGCGGTTCTCCGGGCTGCCCGCGACCGAGATGCTGACCGCCCGGTTCGTCACCACGGCCTTCACACGGCACACCCACCCCACCTACACCATCGGCATGATCACCGGTGGGATCGAGGAGTACGCACACCCCGGCGGCCGTTCCCGAGTGGGACCGGGCGGTCTGGCCGTGGTCGCCCCCGGCGAGGTGCACACCGGTCACGCCGGCGTCCCCGAGGGCTGGGGGTACCGGGTCTTCTACCCCGCGCCCGAGGTGGTCGAGGAGATCGGCCGCGATCTGGGCATGCGAGGCACCCCGGGGTTCCGTGGATCGGCGTTCGACTCCCCGGAGGTGTCCCGGGTCCTGGTGACCGCGCACATGGCGGCCGAACGCGGAGAGAGGCTGACCGCGTCCTCCCTGGCCCGGCAGGGACTGGCCATGTTGCTGCGCGCGCACGGTCGCGAACGGGTCCCCGAGCCGATGGAGCTCAGCGCCCGCCCCGAGGTACTGCGGGCCCGGGACCTGCTGTCCCGGGATCTGGCGACCCCACCGACCCTGGAGGAACTGGCCGCCGCAGTGGGGCTGGGACCGTTCGCGCTCAACCGCGCCTTCCGCGCGCGCTACGGGTTACCGCCCCACGCGTATCTGAACCAGCTGCGGGTGGACCGGGCCCGCGCCCTGCTGCTGACCGGGCGCCGGGTCGGTGAGGTCGCCGTGGAGGTGGGCTTCGCCGATCAGCCCCACCTGACCCGACACTTCCGCCGCCACCTGGGGGTGCCGCCCGGCGCCTACCAGCGCGACCTGGTCCTTCACGGCGAGCGGGGCGCCTGAGGACGGGGCCCGCCCGGGCGCGGTGCGGCGCGGCCGTCCGGGTCGGCGCGGGCGCAAGAACGTTCAAGACGGGCATCGGGAACCCGCCTAACATGGACCAACGTGAAGATCCTGTCGCAACTGCGCTCCCCTGCCGTCCGGGACAGCCTGGGCATCGGTGTCGCCGTGGGCGCCGCCGGCCTGGCGTTCGGCACGGCCGCGGTGGCAGCGGGGTTGTCCCCCGCTCAGTCCGTGTTCCTCAGTCTGTTCATGTTCACCGGCGCCTCCCAGTTCGCGCTGGTCGGCGTGATCGCCGGCGGCGGCAACCTCGTCGCCGGGGCGCTGGGCGCCCTGCTCCTCGGCGCTCGCAACACCCTGTACGGCCTGCGTCTGGCCGACGTCCTGGGTTGGCGCGGCGTCCGGCGGGCCCTGGCCGCCCACGGGGTGATCGACGAGACCACCGCGGTGACCCTGGTCCAGCCCGACCGGGAGTCGGCCCGCACCGCGTTCGTCACCACCTACGTGGTGCTGGGGACGTTCTGGGTGGCCTCGACCCTGGTGGGCGCCCTGGCCACCGAGCGGGTGAGCGACGTGGGCGCGTTCGGCCTGGACGCGGTGGGCCCGGCGATCTTCCTGGGGCTGCTCTGGCCCCGGCTCCGCGACGAGGGCGGCCGGACCCGACTGACCGCCCTTCTCGGCGCGGGCATCGCCCTGACCACCACCCCCTTCCTGCCGCCCGGGGTACCGGTGCTGCTGGCGGCCGCGGCCGGGCTGATCGCCCTGTTCGGACCGGAGCCGGGGCACGCGCGTCCCGCGGAGCGGCGCCCGGACGCCG
Source organism: Nocardiopsis sp. MG754419 (assembly GCF_018207095.1). Classification (GTDB taxonomy): domain Bacteria; phylum Actinomycetota; class Actinomycetes; order Streptosporangiales; family Streptosporangiaceae; genus Nocardiopsis. The sequence continues at coordinate 53,995 of NZ_QOCZ01000024.1, forward strand.
CGGAGGAGCGGAACGAGGAGGTGGGGTCGTGACCCTGTGGATCGCGCTGATCGCCACGGCGGCGGGGTGCTACCTGCTGAAGTACGCGGGGATGGCCGCCCCTCGACGCCTGTTGGACAACCCCTGGCTGCGCCGGTTCGCCGTCGCCGTTCCCGTCGCCCTGCTCGCCGCCCTCATCACCGTGGAAGCGCTGCGCGGCGAGGGTCAGGCCCTGGCCTGGGACACCGCCCGCATGGCGGGGGTGGGCGCGGCGGTGCTCGCCCTGATGCTGCGGGCACCCTTCCTGGTCGTGGTGGTCGCCGCTGCCGCGACCACGGCCGCGCTGCGCGCCCTGGGACTGTGAGCACCGATCCGACCGGGGATCGGTGCGGGTTGTGGTGAGTTGTCCACAGGCGGTCATCCCCACCCTTGACCGACCCTGGGCGGCCTGCGAGAGTCGGCCGCATGCACGCGCGGGACACACCCTGCTCCCGGTGCGCCTTGAGAGGACCTTGCGACGATGGAAGGACCCGCCTCCATGGCCCCTGACGCACAACGGACCCGACCCCCCACCGACACCGCCGCGCAGGCGGCCGTGGAGGTCCTGGCCGCCGCCGGGATCAGACGCTGCTACACCGTCCCCGGTGAGAGCTTCCTCGAACTGGCCGACGCGATCGACCACCATCCCGAGATGACGCTGGTGTCCACCCGGCACGAGGGCGGCGCCGCCTTCATGGCCGAGGCCGACGCCAAACTGACCGGGGTACCCGCCATCGCCGCCGCCACGCGCGGTCCGGGGGCGGCCAACCTCGCGGTGGGCGTGCACACCGCCATGCAGGACTCCACCCCGATGATCGTGTTCCTCGGCCAGGCCGAGACCGACCAGCTGGGGCGCGAGGCCTTCCAGGAGGTGGACCTGACCGCCTTCTACGCCCCGATCACGAAGTGGTCCACGACCGTGCACCGCGCCGACCGTCTCCCGGAGATCACCGCGCGGGCGATCCGGATCGCCACCACCGGAAGGCCGGGTCCGGTCGCCATCGCGGTGCCGGGCGACCTGTTCGGCGAGCGGGCGGTCGCACCGTCGGTACCGCCGCCCCTCGCCGCTCCCCGGCCGCCCCTGGAGGTGACCGATCGGGATCGGTTGGCGACCTGGCTGACCCGGGCGGTACGGCCGGTGATCATCGCCGGTGGTGGGGCCCGGGACGCGCGCGAGGAACTGGTGCGGGTCGCCGAGCGCTACAGCGCGGGGGTGTACGCGGCCTGGCGACGCCAGGACGTGTTCCCCAACGACCACCCCCTGTACCTGGGCCACCTGGGGCTCGGCGCGCCCAGCGCGATCCTGGGTGCGTTGGCCGACGCCGACGCGGTCCTGGTGGTGGGGTGTCGGATGAGCGAGACCACCACCCAGGGGTACCGGCTGCCCGAGTCCGACGGGCGGACCCGGGTCGCGCAGATCGACATCGATCCCGCACAGGTGGGCGCGACCCGGCCGGTGTGGCTGGGCGCCGTGGCCGACGCCCGCAAGGCGCTGTCCGCCCTGTCCCGGGCTCCCGGGCATCCGCCCTACCGGGACTGGACCGCGGCCCGCCGACTCTGGGTGGAGAGCACCGAGCCGCCCGGGGAGGTCGAGTCGCACCGGGAGGACCGCATGCACCCGTGGTCGGTCATCGCCGGCATGCGTCAGGCCCTGCCCGAGGACAGCCTCATCACCAACGACGCGGGCAACTTCGCCTCCTTCCTGCACCGGGGCTGGTGGTTCCGGCACCCTCGGACCCAGCTCGCCCCCACCAGCGGCGCCATGGGATACGCGGTCCCGGCGGCCGTGGCCGCCAAGATCGCCGCTCCGGAACGCACCGTGGTCGCGGTGGCCGGCGACGGGGGCGCCCTGATGACCGGCCAGGAGTTGGAGACCGCGGTGCGCATGCGCGCCGCGGTGACCGTGGTGGTGTTCCAGAACGGGCTGTACGGCACGATCGCGATGCACCAGGCCCGCGAGCTGGGACGCCTCGCGGGAACGCGGATCAGCGGCCCCCTGGACCTGGCCGGCTACGCCCGTTCCCTCGGGGCCCGCGGAGCCACCGTGCACACCCGCGAGGAACTGGAGAAGGTCCTGGCCGAGGCGATCACCGCCGACCTGCCCACCCTCGTGGACGTGCGCACCGACCCGGAGGTGATCAGCCCGACCGCCACCATGTCGGACCTGCTCGGCTCCCAGTGAACCCCGCCGGGCCGGGGGTCGAAGCCCCCGGCCGGGTTCACGCACCCACGTCGACGCTCCGCTCCGGCCTGGGGTCCACCGTCCCTCGTCCGGACCGACCCGCGGTGGGTCCGCCTCCCCGGGGGTCCGCTTGCCGACGCACCCGCTCCCCCGGCGGAGTCCCCGCGTTCCCGGGGTCGAGGGATAGGGGTGAACGGCCGTGGCCAGGCCCGGTGACCGGCGCACGGAGTCGCACCCACCGGCCGGGACTCTCCGCTCGACGACGCCGTCCGGACGCGGCCCGGTCGCGAGACCCGAGGACCGGGCCGTCGGACCGAGGGCGGTTCCCGGTCCCGGCGACGAGTGCTACGGCTCGGTGGGGTGGGCGGCGGCTTCGCGGAGCGCGCGGACGACGGCGCGGATGGCGGGCCGGCGGGAGGCGTCGGTGCGCCAGAAGACGTAGACCTGGCGGACCAGGGCGGGTTGGACCGGGACCACACGGACGCCCTCGGGCAGGGGACCACGCCCCAGGCGGGGCATGACGGCGGCGCCGATGCCGGCGGCGATGAGCGCCAGCTTGGTCTGGTGCTCCTCGACGTTGTGCACGACGTTCGGTTCGCCCCCGCGCTGTCGGATGATGTCGTGCAGCCAGTCGTCGCAGATGGACCCACGCCCCCAGCTGATCCACGGCAGGTCGAGGATCTCGTCGAGTTCGAGCAGCTCGCGGTGGGCGAGGGGATGGTCGGCGGGCAGGGCGATGTCGCCGACGTCGTCCATGAGGGGCGCCCGGGTCATTCCTTCGGGCAGGCGCAGGGGGCGACCGACCCAGTCCACGACCATGGCGAGGTCGGCCTCGCCGCGGACCATCGGGGGCACGCTCTCGTGGGGCTCCTCCTCGTAGAGCTCCACACGCAGTCCGGGATGGGCCTCGCGGAGGGCGGGCAGGGCCTGGGGCAGCAGTCCACGGACGGCGGTGGGTGTGGCGGACAGGCGCAGGTGCCCGGTGACGTCGTCGCGGTGGGCCTCCAGGTCGGCCTCGGCCTGCTGGACCAGGGACAGGATCCGGGAGGTGTGGTCGACGAGGAGTTCGGCCGCGTCGGTCAGGCGCACGCCGCGACCGTTGCGTTCGACCAGGGGCTGGCCCACCTCACGTTCGAGTTTGGTGAGCTGCTGGGAGACGGCGGAATTGGTGACGTGGAGCGCCTGGGAAGCGGCACTGAGGGATCCGTGCACCGCGATGGCGTGAAGGACACGGAGCCGGTCGACACTGAGCATGTAAGTAACACTAACTTCTGGGTTAAGAAGAATGAAGTGGACCTAAGAGGTTTGGTGAGGATAGAACCGTCCCATGACCACTCCTCCGCCCCTCCCCGCCGCGGCACCCTCCACCCTCCGTCGCCTGCTGTCCGGATGGCGCGCGAAGTTCGTGCTGCTCGCCCTGGTCTGGGGGATGAGTTTCGTCCTCATCCGGATCGGGGCGGAGGTGCTCACGCCCGTCCAGCTCTCCCTGGGCCGCATGCTCACGGGGGCGCTCCCCCTGGTGGCGATCCTCTTCCTGCGCGGAGGCCGTCTTCCCTCCGATCCTCGCCTGTGGGGCCACCTGTTCGTGGCGGCGCTCCTGCTCAACACCGTCCCCTTCACCCTGTTCGGCTACGCGGGGCAGCTCATTCCGTCCGCGCTCATGGGGATCGTCAACGCCGCCACTCCCCTGTTCGGGGTGGTGTTCTCGATGCTGCTGCTGTCCGACGAACGCCCGGACCGCGACCGCGTGCTGGGGTTGGCCATCGGCTTCCTGGGGGTGCTCACCGTCTTCGGCGTGTGGAGTTCGCTGGACACGGTGGCGGTGGACGAGGGCGACTCGATGCTCGGCATGCTCCTGGTGGTGGGGGCGACCGCCTGCTACGGGATCGGCACGCCCTACCTGCGCCGCTTCGTGGCCGGGACCTCGCACGGCGCCCTGGAGCTGAGCGCGCTGCAGCTCCTGCTCGGCTCGCTGCCCCTGATGCTGCTCGTTCCGTGGTTCGGGGGTGTCCCCACCGGGTTGACCTGGGAGGCGGCCCTGGCCGTGGGCACCTTGGGTGCGCTCGGCACCGGCTTCGCCTACGTCCTTCAGTACGGGATCGTCCGCGGGGCCGGTGCGACCGTCGCCACCACGGTCACCTACGTGGTGCCGGTGGTGGCGGTGACCGCCGGGATCGTGCTCATGGGCGAGACCCTGAGCTGGAACCAGCCGCTGGGCGCGCTGGTGATCATCGTGGGCGCGGCGCTGTGCCAGGGCGTGGTGCGCGTGCGCAGGCCCGGCCCCACCACCACGAGCCGGCACTCGGTGGGCCGGGACCCGCTCACCCCGGCCCCCACGGCCGAGGACTCCGCCGAGCGGGGCGTCTGCGGCACCGACACCACCGTGCGGGACCCCGCCGTCGAGGACGTCGCGCTCCCGACGGCGCCTCCCCGGAAGTGAGGCTCCACCCGGCGGGAGCCGGCCGAGGGGTCCGGAGACGACGTCGGCCCGGGCCCGCACTGGGCGGGCCCGGGCCGAGGCTCGCATCCGACCCGACCGGGTGGGCCGGATCGCGTCGGCGGCGCTACTCCTCGCGGAGCCTGTCCACCGCCACGACGAGGTCGTCAGGGTAGGGGCTGGAGAACTCCACCGGACGGTGCTCGGTCGGGTGGTCGAAGCCCAGCCGGACCGCGTGCAGCCACTGGCGGCGCACACCCAGCCGCTCGGCCAGGGTCGGGTCCGCCCCGTAGAGCATGTCCCCCACGCAAGGATGGCGCAGCGCGGACATGTGCACCCGGATCTGGTGGGTGCGCCCCGTCTCCAGCTTGATCTCCAGCAGGCTGGCGGCCCGGAAGGCCTCCTGGGTGTCGTAGTGGGTCACCGAGGGGCGACCGCCCGCGACCACGGCCCAACGACCGTCACCGGCGGGGTGCCGGTCGATCGGGGCGTCCACGGTCCCGCGCAGCGGGTCCGGGTGTCCCTGGACCAGCGTGTGGTAGCGCTTGTCCACGGTGCGTTCCTTGAACGCCCGCTTGAGCACGCTGTAGGCGGTCTCGCTCTTGGCGACCACCATGAGGCCGGTGGTGTTGGCGTCCAGACGGTGCACGATGCCCTGGCGTTCGGCGGCACCGCTGGTGGCCAGCTGCACCCCGGAGGCCAACAGGCCTTCCAGAACACTGGGCCCGGTCCAGCCCACCGTGGGGTGGGCGACGACACCGATCGGCTTGTCGACCACGATGATGTCGGCGTCCTCGTGCACGATGCTCATGCCGGGGACGGGCTCGGCGCGCGGCACCGGGGCGGTGGGCGGCGGCGGGAGGGTGACCTCCAGCCAGGCTCCGGCCTGGACCCGGTCGGACTTGCCGGCCTCGGATCCGTCCAGAAGAACGCTCCCGTCGACGATGAGCTCGGCGGCCCGGGTGCGGGACAGCCCGAACATCCGCGCGATCGCGGAATCGAGGCGGTCGCCCTCCAGTCCGTCGGGGACCGGCAGGCTCCTGGTGTCGCTCATGCGTCCTTGCTCCCCTCACCGTCGGCGTCCGGGTTCTCGGTGCCCTTGTCGGCCTTGGCGGTGTCCTCGTCGGCGGCCATCGTCCCGTCCAGGTTGAGGCCCTTGAAGGTCAGCGCGACCACCAGGCAGGCCCCGACCACCACACAGGAGTCGGCGATGTTGAAGACCGGCCAATTCGGCAGCCGGATGAAGTCGACGACGGCACCGTGCAGGGGCGCCGGGTCACGGAAGAAACGGTCGACGAGGTTGCCCGCCGCCCCGCCCATCATCAGGCCGAGAGTGACGCCCCACCACACGCTGCGCACACGCCATCCGATGTAAGCGATCGCGAGGACGACGATGCTGGCGATGATGGTGAAGACCCAGGTGTAACCGGTGCCCAGCGAGAAGGCGGCACCGGTGTTGAACACCAGGGTGAACTGGAGGAAGCTGCCGATCACGTCGACGCTCTCACCGGGGTTGAAGGCCGCGAGCGCCCATTCCTTGGTGGCGAGGTCGACGGCGATCGCCACGAGCGCGACCAGCAGCAGGAGCAGGTACCTGCGCGGCCGCGCGGCGGTGTTGTCGTCGGTCGTGGTCATGTTGCTGTCCCCGGAGGGCTCTACCTCAGTCAGCGACGCTCCTCGCGCTGTTTGCAGGTGACGCACAGGGTGGCCCTGGGGAAGGCCTGAAGGCGAGCCTTCCCGATGGCCTGGCCGCATGACTCACAGACCCCGTAGGTTCCCGCGTCCATCCGTTCGATCGCCCGTTCGCCTTCGGCGAGCAGGTCACGAGTATTGTAGGCCAACGCCAGATCGTGTTCGCGCTGGAAGGCCTTCGCCCCGGTGTCGGCGGGATCGTCCCCCGCGCCCTCGACGGGGTCGGTCAGCCGTTCGGCGACCTCGTCCTCGGTCTCCCGAATCTTCTCCCTCTGGGCCGCGATCTCGTTCTCCAACTGTCCGCGGACCTCGGCGAGCTCCTTGGGGGTCCACGGGTCCTCACCCGGTCGGACCGGTAGCCTCGCCGCTTCAGTGGCGTTCATCGCACTTCCCCTTCGCGCGCCTCACGGACCACTTCGCGCTCTTGGCGAACCGCGAAGCCGCCCCCCGGGCGATGCCGTGAGTGGTGCCGCGAAGCCTAGGCAATGACGTCCCACAAGGCAACGATCCGAGGCTCGAAGCGCACACACGGCGGGCACGGCCTCGGCGAGGGCGCCGCGTTCGGCCCGACCCGACACCGTCATCGCAGGTGGCCACGCGTGTCGCTCGCCCCGGCGCCCACGCGTTCCCGTCGCCTCCCCGCGGGGCCCGACCGGAACGGTCGCACTCCGCTCACTCGGCGACGGCGAAGCCGCCGTAGTCCTCCGCGAGCAAGGCCAGGTGCGGTTCGTCGAAGGTCGCCGGGCCACCGTGCGGGCCGGTGAGCACCTCGATCACCCAGTCGACGTCCTCGGCGTCGTCCTCCCCCGCGAGCATGTCGCGATGCACCCGGCACGGCTCGTAACCCTGTTCCAGGAGTTGCTCGGCCAACTCGTCGGCGTCCTCACGGTCCGCCAGGGTCACCAGCACCGCACCCCTCGTGCGCTCGACCATCGCCGTACCCTTTCGCTCGATCAGCGGTACGCCTCGCCGTACTGCGTTATCCTGACTAGCGTGTCGATGGGGACGAGTAGCGCTGGCCCCGACCGGACAGGCACAGCCTAGAGGGGGCGTGCCGGTTCCAGCGACCCGGGGACGGTGCGAGCCCGGGGGTACGACCAGCGCGAAGATCACCCCGGAGCGGCCGGAAGAACAGGCGCCCCAGTCCGAGCGAACGGCGGAGCGCGCCCCAGTAGAGCCGGCGTTGACCCAATGAAGTGGGACCCGTCACCGGGCCGTGTCACGGCCCTGGTCACGGATCCAAGGAGGGTGGTACCGCGGGGCGCAGCACGCCTCGTCCCTCCGTCAGGAACACCCCTGATGGAGAAAGGTACGACGGTGACCGACGACCCCCGGCCCGAATCCCGCGCGCTGCCACAGCTGCCCGCTCAGATCGACCTGCCCGCGACGGAGCGCGAGATCCTCGGCCGCTGGTCGAAGGAGAACGTCTTCCAGCGCTCCCTGGACCAGACCCGCGGCCAGGAGAACTGGGTCTTCTACGAAGGCCCGCCCACCGCCAACGGCCAGCCCGGTGTCCACCACGTCGAGGCGCGCGCGTTCAAGGACGTCTTCCCGCGCTTTCGCACCATGCGCGGCTACCACGTCGACCGGAAGGCCGGCTGGGACTGCCACGGCCTGCCCGTCGAGGTGGCCGTGGAGAAGGAACTCGGCCTGAGCGGCAAGAAGGCCATCGAGGAGTTCGGCATCGCCGAGTTCAACGATCGTTGCCGTGAGTCCGTGCTGCGCAACGTCGACGCGTTCACCGCCATGACCGAGCGCATGGGCTACTGGGTGAACATGGACGACGCCTACCGCACCATGGACCCGCAGTACGTGGAGTCCGTGTGGTGGGCGCTCCAGCGGATCTGGAACAAGGGCCTGCTGGTCCGGGACTACCGGATCAGCCCCTACTGCCCGCGCTGCGGCACCACCCTGTCCGACCACGAGCTGGCCCAGGGGTACGAGACCGTCACCGACCCGTCGGTGTACGTGCGGTTCCCGGTCACCTCGGGCCCGCTGGCCTCCCCCGAGCACCCGACCTCGCTACTGGTGTGGACGACCACCCCGTGGACCCTGGTGTCCAACACCGCGGTGGCCGTGCACCCCGACGTGAAGTACGTGGTCGCCACCAACGGCGACGAGCGCCTGGTCCTCGCCGAGCCGCTGTTCGAGAAGGTCCTCGGTGAGGGCTGGGAACTCACCGGTGAGAGCTTCGAGGGCAACGAGATGGAGCGCTGGACCTACCAGCGTCCCTTCGATCTCGTGCCGTTCGACGAACCCGCGCACTTCGTGGTGCTCGCCGACTACGTCACCGTCGAGGACGGCACCGGTCTGGTCCACCAGTCGCCCGCCTTCGGTGCCGACGACATGCTCGTGTGCCGCGCCTACGGGCTGCCCGTGGTCAACCCGGTGCGCCCCGACGGCACCTTCGAGGCCGGTCTGCCGCTGGTGGGCGGTGCGTTCTTCAAGGAGGCCGACGCGACCCTCGTGGCCGACCTCAAGGACCGCGGGCTGCTGTTCCGTCACCTGAACTACGAGCACTCCTACCCGCACTGCTGGCGCTGCCACACCGCGCTCCTCTACTACGCCGTGCCGTCCTGGTACATCCGGACCACCCAGGTCAAGGACGAGCTCATCGCCCAGAACGACGTCACCCACTGGGTGCCGGAGAACGTCAAGGAGGGGCGCTTCGGCGAGTGGCTGCGCGGCAACGTCGACTGGGCCCTGTCCCGTAACCGGTACTGGGGCACCCCGTTGCCGATCTGGGAGTTCCCGGACGGCCGACAGATCTGCGTGGGCTCCCTGGCCGAACTCGGCGAGCTCAGTGGCCAGGACCTGTCGAACCTGGACCCGCACCGCCCCTACGTCGACGACATCGTCATCCCCGACCCGGACGCCGACCCGTCCCTGCCGGAGGAGGAGCGGGTCGCACGTCGCGTGCCCGAGGTGATCGACGCCTGGTTCGACTCGGGGTCGATGCCGTTCGCGCAGTGGGGCGCCCCGCACCACGCCGAGGAGACCTTCCAGGAGAACTTCCCGGCCCAGTACATCTCCGAGGCCATCGACCAGACCCGCGGCTGGTTCTACTCGCTGCTGGCCGTCAGCACCCTGGTGTTCGGCCGCAACTCGTTCGAGAACGTGGTCGTGCTCGGCCACATCCTCGCCGAGGACGGCCGGAAGATGAGCAAGCACCTGGGCAACGTCATGGAGCCGATCCCGGTGATGGACCGCCACGGCGCCGACGCGCTGCGCTGGTTCATGCTGGCGAGCGGTTCCCCGTGGACGGCGCGCCGGGTCGGCCACACGGCCCTGGAGGAGATCGTCCGCAAGGTGCTGCTGACCTACTACAGCACCACGTCGTTCTTCACCCTGTACGCCAACACCGGCACCGGCTGGGACCACTCGCGTCTGGCGGAGGCGCCCGCCCCGCAGGACCGTCCGCTGCTGGACCGGTGGCTGTTGTCGGAGCTCAACGAGGTCGTCCGCGACGTCACCGAGTCGATGAACACCTTCGACACCACCGGCGCGGGTCGCCGCCTGACCGCGTTCGTCGACGACGTGTCCAACTGGTACGTGCGCCGCTCCCGCCGCCGGTTCTGGGGCGGGGCCGACACTCCCGAGGGCGCGGCGGCGTTCGCGACGCTGTTCGAGGCGCTGGAGACCGTCACGCTGCTGATGGCACCGATCGTGCCCTTCCTGACCGACCACGTGTGGTCGGCCCTGCGTCGTCCCGACGCCGCCGACTCGGTGCACCTGGCCTCCTGGCCGGAGGTCGACACCGCGCTCATCGACCCGGACCTGTCCCGTCAGATGGCCCTGGTCCGTCGTCTCGTGGAGCTCGGGCGCTCGGCCCGGGTGGACTCGGCGGTGCGCACCCGTCAGCCGCTGGCCCGCGCCCTGGTGGGCGCCTCGGGCTTCGCGGATCTGCCGGAGCAGCTGCGTCACCAGGTGGCGGACGAGCTCAACGTGGTCGGTCTGGACTCCTTGTCGTCGGTCGGCGGCGACCTGGTCGACTACGTCGTCAAGCCGAACTTCCGCGCCCTGGGCAAGCGTTTCGCCAAGCGCACGCCGGTGGTGGCCCAGGCCATCCAGGCGGCCGACCCGGCCACGCTGGTCGAGCAGGTGCGCTCCACCGGCTGGGCACAGGTGGTCGTCGAGGACGAGCCGGTCGAGGTGAGCGCCGACGAGGTCCTGGTGACCGAGCAGCCCCGCGAGGGGTGGGCGGTGGCCACCGAGTCCGGGGAGACGGTCGCCCTGGACCTGGAGCTGACGCCGGAGCTGCGCCGTGCCGGTCTGGCCCGCGAGATGGTCCGGATGTTGCAGGAGGCCCGGAAGAACAACGGGCTGGCGGTGTCCGACCGGATCCACGTGTGGTGGACCACCGAGGACGAGACGGTCCGCGCGACGCTGTCCGAGCACGGACAGAGCATCGCCGGTGAGGTACTGGCCGACGCCTTCGTGGCCGGTGCGGGCGAGGACGCGCCGCACTCGACCGGGTCGGAGGAGCTCGGGGTGACCTTCACCTTCCGCAAGGCCTAGGTGTACTGACCACAGAGGTTGAGTACAGCCCTACGGTGATTTGACAGCAAGAGAGGGCCTCCGACATAGGTGTGGATTGTCTAGATCAACACC
>NZ_QOCZ01000231.1 GCF_018207095.1 Nocardiopsis sp. MG754419
GATCTGGTCGGGGTCGGTGGTGGCGGTCTTCTCCCAGTTCCGGACCAGCGGTGGTTTCTTGGAGCGGGGGGTGAGGGGGAAGACGGGCCAGCCGCGGCGTGCGGCGGCCAGGGCGTAGTCGACGGGTGCGAAGCCGGTCATGGGGGCCTCCAGGTGCTCATTTGGGTCTCCTTGAATCACCAGGCAGAAAGGGCCGGACCGATCAGCTCGTGACGGTCCGGCCCCCGCTGGTTCTGGGAAGCGCGCTCAGGTTCGGGTGTCGTTGTGGCCGGTCCTTTGCAGGAGCGTGGCCACGGCGGCAGAGCCCTGTTGTGGGACGACACCGTTGCCCAGAGCACGGAGTTGCTGGTTCCTCGTGAGGCCGATCGCGGCATCGGTCACCCACCCGGCCGGCAGACCCATCAGCCACTCGACGAACCGCGGGCTCAGACGGGGCCGGCCGGTGCGACCGGGTTCAGTGGGAACAGGGGCGGCACGCCCGGTGACGGCTTCCCAACGACTGATGGCGGGTTCGTAGGGTCCCCATCCAGCGGCAGGATCACCTGCGACAGCGGTGGCCGGAAACCCTCCGAGGCTCTCCGCCCCGGAGTGCCGGTATCCGACGCCCGCGGTGTGGGCAGCAGGGCGACCACCGTTCTCAGGTCCGGCCCGCCGTCCCCGTGTTGTCCTGCCCCGTTGGTGTCGGAGGTGCGTGGGGTCGGCATCAGTGCCTCCTCCAGGCCGTCCTTGCCGCCCCGCTTCCAGTCGCGGGCCCGGGGCGTCGGCAGGCCACGCGAGTATGAAGATTCGCTCCCGGCGGTGGGGGGCTCCGACCTCGGACGCGCGAACGCAGCGCCAAGATCCCACGTACCCGAGCGAGGCCAACTCGGCGATGACTCGGTCCAGGCCCCGAGCAACGAGGGCTGAGACGTTCTCCAGGAAGACGAGTCGTGGTCGAACCACGCGAACTGCCTCGACCACGGAGAAGTAGATGCCACTGCGGGCTCCTTCGATCCCGGCGCGCAGGCCGGCGTTGCTGATGTCCTGGCAGGGGAAGCCCGCGGTCAAGAGGTCGACGGGCTCCACCGACCCCCAGCAGATGTCGGTGATGTCGCCGAGGTTGGGCACGTCGGGGTGGCGGTGCTGAAGGATCCGCGCGGCGCCGGGGTCGGGGTCGGCGACCCAGGCCAGTTCGGCGTGGAGAGACGCCTGGAGTGCCATGTCGAGGCCGCCGTAACCCGTGCACAGCGAGCCCAACCGCAGCGGTGTGCGCCCGTTGGTCATGCCTTCTCACCTGCGCCAAGGTCATCCCGGTACGCGGGGGCGCACCAGACCCGCACGACGATGCCGTCCACGACCGCGTGTGCGTCGGGGGTGTCTGCGAAGCGCAGTTCCACGTGGGTGCCCAGGTGCGTGGCCCAGTCCCGCACGGCTTGGTTGGAGTCGGCCTGTCCCGACAACATCTCGAAGTCCGTGCTCAGGGAGGTGTAGATGTGGGTGGACGTGCCGGGGTTGCGCAGGTGCCAGGTCACGTTGGGCAAGTGGTCATGATCGAGCAACCCGGTCAGTACCTGGGCTGCGGTGCGCTGTAGGTCGTGGCTCAGGGTCATACTGGTCAGGCCTTCCTGTTCACAGGTGTGTGGTCGGGTAAGGAGCGGGCCCACCGGGATTGGCGTTCGGGTGGGCCCGCGTCGTGCCGTGGGTCAGGCGGTCTCCACTTCGTGGCAGGGGGGGTAGGTGTAGGTGGCGGGTACGCGGGTGGGCTCGTAGAAGCCGTAGAGCTTGGTGCGCCTGTCCCAGGGCCACCCGGAGGTGCGGGCCGCGGTGACGCGGAACCGGTGTCCGTGGTCGAGGAGGACGTGACCAGGGCGGAGGCGTTGGGCTTTCATGCGAACTCCTTAGCCACAGAGGTTGTTGTTGTGCGGGTAGCTGTCGGCGGGGTCGCTGATGTCGTAGTAGTCGCCGCAGGTGGGGCACTTGCGGTTGGCGGCCGGCACGATCGTGGACACTCGGGGGGCGTGAGTGCGCATAAGGTGTGGTCCTCTCCTGGTGAGAGAAGACGGCCCCCGATGCCTGGTAGCTGCGGGGGCCGTCGTCATGTGGTTGGACCGGACGGTCCCCCCACCCCCGCAACGGATGGTTGCGGGGGCAGGGCCAGCGTCCGGGCGAACCGGGTCAGGCGAACACGAGGTTGGCGACCAGGAGGCCGACGGCGAGTCCGCCGGCCATCCCGAAGAGGGGCACCAGGAGGCCGGCCGAGATCTCCCCGGACCGGTACGCCTGGTAGGTGTCGGCCGCGTAGATGGCGAGCATCACGGCGGCGGTCAGACCGCCCACCGCGAGAGTGCGCGGCCAGTCGATCTCCATACGGATGTCACTCTCCGTCGATACGTGCGGCGGGTGCGTCCCAGGATGGGGACACCCCCGCCCCACCCGCCCCCAGGGCCGCCCGAGAGCGGATCCAGGGGGTGGGTCGCTCGCGCGCCCCAGCCTGGGACACGCAGGTCAGGAGGCGTCCCAGCGGGCTGGGACGATGCCGGGACGCCCTTGGGACGTCCCAGGAGCGACCCAGGTCTGGGACGGGGGTGCGTCCCAGCCTGGGACGCACCCCGCGCGGTCACAGAGCGTCGTGCACTTCGTCGGGCACCTGGACGTCGCCCAGCTCGATCCCGGCCGCCACACGGTCGAGATCCTCGCGCCGGTAGCCGCGCTTCTTGGGGGAGTCACCCCCCGGGTGCATCCGGAACGTGCCTTCGGCCGGCGAGATGCCGAGCATCCCCAGTAGCTCGCGGATGCGGTCACCGGAGAGCCCGGTGGTCTCCTCCAGGACGGCGTAGTGCACGCCCTTGTCGGTGGACTGCTCCAGAGCCACCTCCAGGAGCCGGGGCAGGTCCCCGCCCTCCGGTGGGGTGAGCCCCTCCAGACCGCGCACGATCTCGGCGAACCCGTCGTCACTGTCGCGTGCGGCCTTCATGCGGCGGTTGCGGTCCTCCAGCTCCTTCCTCTTGGCGCGCGCCTTCTCGGCCGCCCCGCTCAGGTCCATGTCCTCCAGGCGCCCGCGCTTCTGCTCGGGCGCGGCGGTGTCGGTCCCCGCGGAGGCGGGGGCGGCCGGAGCGGCCGGTGCCTGCGGGGCGGGGGGCTTGGTGCCCAGCCAGCCGGCCCGGTGCGCCCGGTCCCACCGGCGCAGGTAGGCGTCGCGGCCGGCGTTGATGGTCACCTCGTCCATGACGGGCCGGCGTTCGTCGGTGGCCAGCACGCACGCGTCGGCGTCATCGGGCTTGACCAGCAGCCCCTTGAAGATCCGGGGCGTCTGGGAGGGGTGGGGCTGCACGAGCCCGTATCCCGGATCGGGCATCTCCTCGGCCTTGGGCAAGCCCCGGGCGAACCCGTACATCCTCTGAAGTTCACTGTCTTCGTTGACCCGCATGGCGGTGCGCACCGAGGCTTGCGCCAGCAGGGCTTTGGGCAGCTCCTCGCCGCCGGAGGAGACCGCCCGCAGAGCACAGACGAGCGGACGGATCGAGACGCCACGGGACCGGTTGGAGAGTTCCACCAGCCGGTTCTTGATGCTGCGGGGCAGGTCGGCGGTCTCATCGGAGATCACCGTGATGTGCGGGATCGCGGCGCTGGCCGGGACCTTGTCGTCGTTGACCTCGGCCATCAGTTCGGCGTAGCCCGCCGAGCGCACCGAGATCGCGGCGATGGCGAAGTCCAGCATCATCTCGGCTTCCTTGACGGTGGTGGCCACCCAGTCCACGCCCGGCTTGGTCGCCCGACCCTCCAACCAGGGGCGCAACCAGGGCTTGAAGGCTTTGCCACCGTTCAAGTCGATCCCGAAGATCAGCGTGTCCCCGCACCGGAGCAACTGGCGCATGATCAGCGCCAGGTGCGCACTCTTGCCGGACCCGGTGGCGCCGATCAGCGCCATCGCGGACCACTTCAGGTTGATGGTCACCCAGGACCCGTCGCGGTACACCCCCACCGGCAGGTCGTCGTAGATGGAGAGCTGGGAGTAGTCGCCGCCGGCCGGGATGTCCTCATCCAGCGCGTCGACCTGAGAGACCAACAACAGGACCCGGCGCCGCGACCCGTGGCTGGTGACCTCGATCCCGCAGGAGTCGGGCAGGTCGGCATCGGAGGCCAGCGCCTCGGCGTGCTGCCGGATCGTCTTCCAGGAGGAGGAGCCTTGGGGCAACTCCAGCACGATGGACATGCCGGTCTGGCGCGTCTCACCGGGTGCGTCGGGGTCGGGCATCATCCACTCGGCGATGTCGGTCACCCGCACACCCGGCCTCGGGACCCGGCAGATGCGGTTGATCCGCGACTCCCACACCCCGGCCAGACCCGCGCGCTTCTTGATCCGCTCCTCGGCGGTGGCGCGGTCCTCAGCGGCGATCTCGAAGCTCCGGGCGGCCGGCTGGAGCAGGGCGGCCGCGATGGTGCCCACCCCCAACGCGGTCATCAGCCCCAGGTCCCACGGCCCGCCCGTGGCCAGCGCCCAGGAACACCAGCCGGTGTAGCCGACCCACCGGGCCGGCCGGTACAGACGCGGCAGCCACGGGGCCTTCGTGGCGGCCGAGCGGGTGAAGCTCGCGGTGGCGCCGATCGCGCCGACCGCCAGCGGGGCGGCGGCCGCCAGGCCGACCTCCCCGAGCGAGCCCACCGACGCGACCGCCATAGAGGCGGATGCGGCGTTGAGCGCCCCCAGGAACGGCCCCTGTTCGTGGGACCAGCGTCGGCGGCGCTCCTCCAGGTCCTTGGCGGTCGTGCGCTTCTTCTTCGGGGCGGTCGTGGTCGTGGCCATGTCTCCTCCAACAGATCGAAGGGGGTATGAGGAAGGGGCGGGACCCCTGTCGGGTCCCGCCCCTGGTCAGGCGAAAGGTGCTGTCAGTCCTGCTGGGAGACGTCCCACTTGCGCTCACCACGGCGCGGGTTCTCCAGCCGGGCCAGCTCCACCTCGTGGGCGGCCCGGAAGAGGCCGGGGAGTTCCTCGGCGACCTCGGAGGAGCCGCGCGCGGCCCCCTCGATCGTGTGCATGTACTCGATGACGCTTTCGTCCAAGGGCTGTTCCTCCTCGGAGGAGTCGGCCAGACCCTTGAGCCCGTCCGCGACGATGGTCAGGATCGGGCCGATCTGCTGCAATGCCTGCTCGAAGGTGAGCATGCCGACGTCGGACATGCCCAGCTCGGACAGCCCTTCCTTCAGCTCGTCCGCCGCGTCCTTGATCCGCTGTACTTCGGGTGCCACGGGTGGGTCTCCTTCTGTGAGGGCCAGGGCGAGTCGCCCGGCCAGTGCGATGGGCCCGTCGTCCCCCGGGGTGGGGGCGGCGGCGCCGATGATGCGCCCGACCAGTGGCGGCCGGGGCTGTGCTTTCTTCTTGCCGGCGCCCAGGGCGCCGATGGCGGCGGCCGCCGTGGCGAGCTGCCACCCCTTCAGGCGGCCGTAGCGGGAATCGCTGGCGCGGCCCAGCAGGGCCGACCAGAGCTGGTCCCACCAGTCGGAGAAGCGTTCCCCCCAGCCGCGCACCCGCAGCGCCCACCGGCGCCGCTTGAGGTAGTCGCCCAGGCGCCGGGAGTGCGAGCGGATACGGATTCGCGCGCCCCCGGCGCCGCGCCGCACGGTGGTGATGCCGCGCCGGGTCGAGGTGCGCACCCGGCGGGTGCGCGGGTGGTCCCACCCGGCCCGCACGGCCCGGCGCAACCGACCCCGGCCGGAGCCGACCGGGATGGCGGGGTCGGTGATCGCGGTGGAGCGGCCTCGGGCACGGCGTGCGCTACGCCCGGCCGCCCCACCGAACAAC
>NZ_QOCZ01000232.1 GCF_018207095.1 Nocardiopsis sp. MG754419
ACGCCTGGCTGAACACTCCTCCACGGGAGCACACCGGGTAGTGCGCCCCGGGGTGCCCCGGCGCGCACTACCCGGTGTGCTCCCGTGGAGGAGTGTTCAGCCAGGCGTCCACACCCGCCAGCATCTCCTTCTTGAGGGGGTCCGGGGCGCCCGAGCCGCGGATCGACATGCGCGCCAGCTCGGCCAGCTCGGTGTCGGTGAACCCGAACACCTCGCGGGCGATCCGGTACTGCTCCACCAGGCGTGGACCGAACAGCAGGGGGTCGTCGGTGCCCAGGGCGATCGGCACACCCGCGTCGAACAACCGGCGCAGCGGCAGGTGTTCCACCTGCTCCACCACGCCCAGCCCCACGTTGGAGGTCGGACAGACCTCCAGGGTCACCCCCTGGGTGGCGATCCGTTCCATCAGGTAAGGGTCCTCGACCGCCCTGACCCCGTGCCCCACGCGGTCGGCGTTCAGCTCGTCCAGGCACTCCAGCACGCTCCGCGGGCCGTTGAGCTCCCCACCGTGCGGGGCGGAGAGCAGCCCGGCGCGCTTGGCGATCCGGAAGGCCGCCTCGAAGTCGCGGGCGCGGCCGCGTCGTTCGTCGTTGTTGAGCCCGAACGACACCACGCCCCTGCCCGCGTACTGCCGGGCCAGGCGGGCCAGCGCGCGGGCGTCCATCGGGTGTCGGGTGCGGTTGGCCGCCACCATGATCCCCACGCCCACACCCGTGCTCTCCGAGGCGACGCGGGCGGCGTCCAGGATGAGCTCCAGGGTGGCGGTGAGCCCGTCGAACCGGGACGCGTAGCCGCTCGGATCGACCTGGATCTCCAGCCAGCCCGAACCCGCCGCCCTCTCGTCCTGGGCCGCCTCCAGGAGAAGCCGGTACATGTCCTCCGGCTCCTTGAGGACCGAGCGGGCGATGTCGTACAGCCGCTGGAAGCGGAACCAGCCGCGTTCGTCGGTGGCGCGCAGCTTGGGCGGCCACTCCTCGGCCAGGGCCTGGGGCAGGTGCACCCCGCGCAGCTCGGCGAGTTCCACGAGGGTGTCGTGACGCATCGACCCGGTGAAGTGCAGGTGCAGGTGGGCCTTGGGCAGCCGGTCCAACCGGCGGGTGCTGGTCGGTGTCTCCATGTCCCAAGCCTGCCGTATGGAACACACCACGCGCACCGGTAACCGTGACTCCGCGATCCACTCCACACACGAGGGAGCCCCGGGCCGACGGCCCGGGGCTCCCTCGTCGACCGTGTGAGGTCTACTCGGCCTCGGCCAGCAGGTTCTGCACGCGGGTCACGCCCTCGACGAGGTCCTCGTCGCTGAGCGCGTAGGACAGACGCAGGTAGCCGGGGGTGCCGAAGGCCTCACCCGGGACCACGGCGACCTCGGACTCCTCGAGGATGAGCTCGGCCAGCTCGGTCGAGGTCCGCGGGGTCCGACCGCGGATCTTCTTGCCGAGCACGCCCTTCACCGACGGGTACGCGTAGAAGGCGCCCTCGGGCTCGGGGCAGACCACGCCGTCGATCTCGTTGAGCATCCGCACGATGGTCCGACGACGACGGTCGAACGCCTCGCGCATCTCGTCGACCGCGGCCAGGTCACCGGACACGGCGGCCAGGGCGGCGGCCTGCGACACGTTCGCGACGTTGGAGGTGGCGTGCGACTGGAGGTTGCTCGCGGCCTTGACGATGTCCTTCGGGCCGATGATCCACCCCACGCGCCAACCGGTCATGGCGTAGGTCTTGGCCACGCCGTTGACGATCACGGTGCGGTCGGCGATCTCGGGCACCTCGACCGGCAGGGAGGAGAACTCGGCGTCGCCGTAGACCAGGTGCTCGTAGATCTCGTCCGTCAGCACCCACAGGCCGTGCTCGTTCGCCCATCGGCCGATGGCCCGGACCTGCTCACGCGGGTAGACGGCGCCGGTCGGGTTCGAGGGGGAGACGAACACCAGGACCTTGGTGCGGTCGGTGCGCGCGGCCTCCAGCTGCTCGACCGAGGCCAGGTAGCCGGTGCTCTCGTCGGTCACCACGTACACGGGGACACCGCCCGCGAGCTTGATCGACTCGGGGTAGGTGGTCCAGTACGGGGCGATGACGATGACCTCGTCGCCCGGGTCCAGCATGGCGGCGAAGGCCTCGTAGATGGCCTGCTTGCCGCCGTTGGTCACCAGGACCTGGGAGGCGTCGACCTTGTAACCGGAGTCGCGCTCGGTCTTCTCGGCGATGGCCTTCTTGAGCTCGGGAAGGCCGCCGGCCGGGGTGTAGCGGTGGAAGCGGGGCTCACGGGCGGCGGCCACCGCGGCTTCCACGATGTAGTCGGGGGTCGGGAAGTCCGGTTCCCCCGCGCCGAATCCGATGACGGGTCGGCCCTCCGCCTTCATGGCCTTGGCCTTGGCGTCCACCGCGAGGGTGGCGGACTCGGAGATGGCGCTGATACGTGCAGAGACACGGGGTCGGTCAGTCATGTCTCCTATGGTGTCATGTGGCTCTCCGTCCCGGCGGGGGGAAGGTCACTTCACCGGGCGGGGAAGGTCACGCCCGCCGTGCGGACCGCCGGAAACGGTTTGGTCGAGGCGCCGCGGAGGGCGTACACTCATTCGCGCCGGCCGGTTCGTTACCCAGGCGTCACACCTCGACGGGTGTGCGGCTGCTCTCAGGACCGGCTATGGTGGGGAACGCAGTTTCCGCTAAGGGCAGTGGCTCAATTGGCAGAGCACCGGTCTCCAAAACCGGCGGTTGGGGGTTCGAGTCCCTCCTGCCCTGCAAGTCCGCGCGCGGACCGGGGTGGCGACTCCGTCGCCACCCCACCGCGAGGGCAACGGAACTACGGGGAATCAAGCAGCCCGCGACCCTAAGGACCCCAGGTGACTCAGACTGACGCCGACGCGAAGCCCGACAAGGAGCCGACGCGTCGTACCGGTCCGGTGACGTTCACCAAGCAGGTCGTCGGAGAGCTGCGCAAGGTCCGCTGGCCCACGCGCAAGGAACTGGTCACCTACACCATCGTCGTGTTGGTGTTCGTCGTGATCGTCCTGGCCTACGTCTCGCTTCTCGACTTCGCCTTCGGCGAGGCCGTGACGTGGCTCTACAGCAACTTCGGACGCCCCGGCGTCTAAGACCCCCTCATGAGGGCCAGGGGCGCGTCCACTCCGCCCCCGGCGGCCCTTCCTCGTCCGCGCGTTGGTCCCGCGTCGCCCGGAGAGACCGTAAGCTGGCAGAACTGGGTTCGACGCACGGCCTGTTCGGTGTGCGTCGCACGCACTAGCGAATCCGACGAGAGAAAGAGCAGCCGTGTCCGAGTCCCCACTGACCTCTGACGACTTCCCCGAAGAGGAGCCGGATCAGTCGTCGGCGGAAGAGACCGGCCTGGCGGACGAGTCGCCTCAGGACGCCGAGAACGACGTCCCGGAGCTCGCCGGGGAGGCCGGAGAGGCCGACGAGAGCGCCGATGAGGCCGACACCGAGCCCGAGGTGCCCCGTCTCGACCCCGTCGAGGAATTCAAGAACGAGCTCGTCCTGCTGCCCGGCGACTGGTACGTCGTGCACACCTACGCGGGTTACGAGAAGCGCGTCAAGGCCAACGTCGAGAGCCGTACCCAGTCCCTCAACATGGAGGAGTTCATCTTCCAGGTCGAGGTGCCCGAGCACGAGGTCACCGAGGTCAAGAGCGGCAAGCGTCAGCAGGTCACCGAGAAGGTCCTGCCCGGCTACGTGCTCGTCCGCCTGGACCTGACCGACGAGTCCTGGTCGGCGATCCGCAACACCCCCGGCGTCACCGGGTTCGTGGGTCTGTCCAACAAGCCGGCCCCGCTCAGCCTCACCGAGGTCGCCAAGCTGCTGGCGCCCGAGCCGGAGGAGGAGCCGGAGACCGCTCCGCAGGCCAAGAGCGCCGGAGGCGGCGAAGGCCGCTCCGACGTCGCCTACGAGGTCGGCGAGTCCGTCACCGTCATGGAGGGTCCGTTCGCGACCCTGCCCGCCACGGTCAGCGAGATCAACGGCGACACCCAGAAGCTCAAGGTGCTCGTGTCGATCTTCGGTCGTGAGACCCCGGTGGAGCTCTCCTTCAACCAGGTCGCCAAGATCTGACTTGGTGGGGTCCTCCCCACACCCCGCCCGGACCACTGTCCGGGCGACGTAGACTTGGTGGGTCCACCCTCACGAGGGTGGACCCACCGTCGCGTGTCACCGCCGGCCTCGCGGCCCGACGAACACGCGCCCGGCCCGTCCGGTCCCGACGGGCCGCGGCCCGCGCCTCGCGCGGGGAAGCCTCCTTCGGCAGCGGCGCGACCACGGTCCCAGGACCCGGTGGCGTCGTCAGGGAGGCAGGGGCCCGCACACAACGCAGATCAGGCAAAGGACCCGATATGCCTCCGAAGAAGAAGAAACTCGCCGCACTCGTCAAGGTGCAGCTGCCCGCCGGTCAGGCGACCCCGGCGCCGCCCGTCGGTACCGCTCTCGGTCCGCACGGCGTCAACATCATGGACTTCTGCAAGCAGTACAACGCTGCTACGGAGGCCCAGCGCGGCAACGTCATCCCCGTAGAGATCTCCATCTACGAGGACCGTTCCTTCAGCTTCGTCACCAAGACGCCCCCGGCGCCCAAGCTGATCCTGAAGGCCGCCGGCCTGGACAAGGCCACCGGTGAGCCCGGCCGCAGCAACGCCGGCTCCATCAGTGCCGACCAGGTCCGTGAGATCGCGCAGACCAAGCTGCCCGACCTCAACACCGACGACATCGAGGCCGCCACCAAGATCGTCGCCGGCACCGCCCGTTCGATGGGCATCGAGGTCAAGTAGCTCCCGATCAGGGGTTGCTCGACGGACAAGAACCACCGTGGCAGGGCCAGGCGCTGGCCCAAGGACCACACGTTCCCGTAGGAGAACAGCGTGAAGCGCAGCAAGAACCACCGCAAAGCCGCCAACCTGGTGGACCGTGACCGGCTCTACAGCCCCGCCGAGGCCGTGAAGCTGGCCAAGGACACCTCCGGCGCCAAGTTCGACGCCACCGTCGAGGTCGCCCTGCGTCTGGGCGTCGACCCGCGCAAGGCCGACCAGATGGTCCGCGGCACCGTGAACCTGCCGAACGGCACCGGCAAGACCGCTCGGGTCCTGGTCTTCGCGACCGGTGAGCGTGCCGAGCAGGCTCGGGCCGCCGGCGCCGACATCGTCGGCGACGACGACCTCGTCGAGAAGATCCAGAACGGCTTCCTCGACTTCGACGCCGTTGTGGCCACCCCGGACCTCATGGGCAAGGTCGGTCGTCTCGGCCGCGTGCTCGGTCCCCGTGGCCTCATGCCCAACCCCAAGACGGGCACCGTCACCCCGGACGTGGCCAAGGCCGTGACCGACATCAAGGGCGGCAAGATCGAGTTCCGCGTGGACCGTCACGGGAACCTGCACTTCATCATCGGCAAGGTCTCCTTCGACGAGCCCAAGCTGCTGGAGAACTACCAGGCCGCGATCGACGAGGTGAACCGCCTCAAGCCCTCCGCCGCGAAGGGCCGCTACATCAAGAAGGCCGTGGTCACCACCACGATGGGCCCGAGCATCCCGCTCGACGCCTGAGTCGTGTTCCTCCGGGCCCCGACGGTGTCGGGGCCCGCGTTCGGACGGCGACGGGCCGCACGGGAACCCTCGGTGCCCCGGCGTGATCCGGGTCCCCCGGGTCCCGTCACCGGCGCCTCCCGAGCCCTGCCGGCCCCCGAACGGGACCACGCGTTCGTGCGCCACCGCATCGGCCTCGCGGCCCTCGTGTGAGACA
>NZ_QOCZ01000233.1 GCF_018207095.1 Nocardiopsis sp. MG754419
GGGCGCAGGCGGTCCACCCGGAAGGTGCGCCAGTCCTCGCGACCGGTGTCCCACGCCACCAGATACCAGCGCCGACCGTGGGAGACGAGCCGGTGCGGCTCCACGACCCGTCGACTGGGAACGCCCTCGTGGCTTTCGTAGTCGAAGCGCAACAGCTCACTGTCCCTGCACGCGGCCGCGATGAGCGCCAGGGTCTGCGCGTCGACGGTGGGACCGTCGGAGGGCATCGGCACGGTGAAGGTGCCCAGTGCGTCCACCCGACGGCGCAATCGGGAGGGCAGTACCTGGAGTAGTTTGGCCAACGCCCGCACGGAGGTCTCCTCGATCCCCGTCACCCCTCCCTGGGCCACGGTGCGCAGCCCCAACGCGACCGCTACCGCCTCGTCGTCGTCGAGCAGGAGCGGCGGAAGGGAGGCCCCGGCACCGAGCTGGTAGCCGCCACCGGTGCCCATGGTGGCGTGGATGGGATATCCCAGCTCACGCAGGCGCTCGACGTCACGGCGCACCGTCCTCGGGCTGACCGCCAGGCGTTCGGCGAGATCGTTGCCGGGCCAGTCCTTGCGCGTCTGGAGCAGGGACAACAGGTGGAGCAGCCGTGCCGAGGTCGACTTCATGTCACGAGTGTGCCGGCAGTGGCGGTCGAGAACGGTCCTCCACCGGCGGAGAGGCCGGACGTGGCCCCACGCCGCGCTCATGGCCGCCGGCCGGCGCTGGTGTGACACCGCGTGGAGGTCACGCACGGCTTCGGACCGACTCCGTGGGAACCCCGCGCCGACCACGGCCGGGGCGCGAGGGTCGGACCAGCAGAGCGACCAGGGCTGCCACGACCTGTGTCGCCGCCGCCACCGCCAGACAGAGCGTCAATGCGTGGTCGGCGAGAGGACCGGCGAGAGCGGCGCCCGCCGCGAAGGCGCTCACTTTGAGGCTGGCCGCGGTGGTGAACACCTGGGTGCGCAGATGGTCGGGGGCCTCGCGGTGGCGCACCGTGAACAGGGCGGTCAACTGCGGCCCCTCGGCGGCCCCCAGCACGGCGACGGCCGGCCAGAGCCAGAACGCCGATGGCGCCAGCAGCACACCCACCACACCCGACACCTGCACCAGGGTGCACACCGACACCATCGTGTCCGGGGACACGGGCACCGGGCGCAGGGCCACGACCAGGTTGGCGGTCAGGGCGCACACCGCCATCACCGACAACAGCAAGGCCCCGTACGGGGCCCCACCCAACAGCCGTTCCCCCAGCACGGGTGCGGCGACCACGAACATCCCGGTCCCGGCGATGGAGATCGTGGAGACGACGGTGACGCGCGCCAGCGCCCGGTTGCGCAGGACGGCGCGGACGCCCGCGGCCAACGCATCGAGCACCGGGGTCGGCACGGGACGGGTGGGCCGGGAGGGCAACGACCAGGCCAGGGGAGCGGCCAGGCCGATGAGGGCCACCGCCACCATGACCGCCGCCATGGCACCCAGGCCCAGGGCCACCGTTCCGGCCAGGGCCGGTCCCACCAGGGAGGCGGCGCCGAAGGTCATCGCGTCCCAGGCGTTGGCCCGTGTCAGTCGGTCGGGTGTGACCAGTCGGGGCAGCTGGGCCGTCCATCCGCCGGACAGGGCCGGCCCCAGTGATCCCACGGCCAGCGCCAGGATCAGGACCGGGGCCAGGGGCAGGTGTTCGAGGAGCAGGGCGACCAGGGCCAGACCCAACACGTTCACCGTCAGGATCACCGCGAGCAACCGTCCCGGGCGCCGCGCGCGATCCAGGACCACCCCCAGCACGGGGCCACCGATCGCCGCGGCGGCGGTGACCCCCGCCAACAGGGCCGAACCGGTGGCGGCGCTCCCGGTGGCGGCGATCCCCACAAGGAGCAGGGCGGGCCCGGAGGTCTCGTCGCCGGTGCGTGCGGCCACAGTGCCGCAGAGGTAGGGCACCAGTTCGTAACGCTCTCTCATGCGAAGAACGCTACGGAGTAACCACAGAAGGCGCTATGGGCGTTACCTTGGCCGTATGACACCCACAACACCGGTTCCCGTGGGTTCCACACGAGCCCTGGCCGATCGCACCACCGCCCTCCTCAACGCCCTGGCGGAGGACACG
Organism: Nocardiopsis sp. MG754419; assembly: GCF_018207095.1. Lineage (GTDB taxonomy): Bacteria > Actinomycetota > Actinomycetes > Streptosporangiales > Streptosporangiaceae > Nocardiopsis. Next base: position 2,093 of record NZ_QOCZ01000233.1, read on the forward strand.
GTGGACGCGGCACGGATCACCTCGCTGTTCACCGAGCACGGCGAGATCACCCCGGACCTGACCGAGGACGATGTCCGGGCACTGCGCGAGGTCGCCGGCGAACTGCGCCACGTCCTGGCCGCCGACAGCCTGGACGAGGCGGTCACCCGCGTGAACGCGCTGCTCGCCCGGGAGGCCCACCCGCCCCGGTTGGCGAACCACGGTGGCACCCACGGCTGGCACCTGCACGTGGACTGTGACGACGAGGCACCCTGGGACGAGTGGTTCGCGGCCTCGACCGGGCTGTTCCTGGCCCGCCTCATCAGTGAGCGCCAACGCCGCCCCGGGGGCGTGTGCGCCGCACACGGATGCGACCGGGTGTTCGTCGAGACCGCCCACGGCGGTGTGCAGCGGTACTGTTCCCGCCGGTGCGCGACCCGGGCGCGGGTGGCGGCCCACCGGCGTACCCACTCGTGAACCGCGTTCTCGCCGGCCTCCGCCGGCGCCACGGCCCGCGTTCGGGCGCCGGGGACCTCTGACGACGAGGCCGCGGGCCGTACGCCGCAATCCAGGGACGGATTCGGGACCATGGTGGCTCCGACCGTCATCGACAAAAGAAGGTCGAAGAGGTGCGCGCACGGATCTTGCCAGGACGACTGTTTTGGTCTCGGGGCCGGGCGTGGGCTCGGAAGGGCGTTGGCACTGCACGCGGGCCGGATGGGTGCGCGCGTGTTCGTGTCCGCTCGCACCCTGGTCGCCGCCGAAAGGGTGGCCGACGAGGTGGCGACCGACAGCGGCGCGCGAGTGGACGCGTTCGCCTGTGATCTGGCCGACCCGGTCACCGTACGGGGCTTCGCGAAGGGAGTCGCCGCTCTCACCGACACGGTCGATGTGCTGATCAACAACGGTGCCCGTTACCTGGAAGGCCCTGACTTGTGGGACGCCGACGACGAGGCGATCACCGACACCGTCGCTTCCGGAGCCACCGGCACCTTTGTGTTCTTTTCGCGATCGGCCGACCACGCGACCGCTTCATTCGCTCCTTCCACTTCGAGCAGTCGTAGGCCCTGGCACACGATCAGGTCACCATGTCGATCTCTCGCCTCATGGGCGCACGACAGGCACCCGAGAAGCACGAGCAGCCCTGGTCGGATGGCTCCTCTGATCGACAAGTGCCACCGGCCACGGTGGTGGGTTCTTCCCGGTGGCCGACCGAACTCACGAGACGTTCCGTCTCGCAGGGTGGGCACAAGAGAACCCCCGCAACGACCACCGGAACTCCCGATCGGTTGCGGGGGCTTCACGGTGTGCGGGGTCGGGTCACGGCGCTTGCGCCACAACCTCACCGTTCTTTACCGAAGGCCCGCTGTTCCTCGACCCGCCGTGCCGTCCCGCACCGCCCGGCGGTCGAGGGTTCTCGGGCCAAGAGCGGTGCGGGCGCGAGCCTTCGCGGGTGCCGGGGACGCGCCTCAGTCTGTGGGGCGGTCGGGCACCAGGACGCTGAGGCAGGTGACGCAGCCTTCGAGTTTTTCGAACTCGGAGATGTCCACGGGCAGTACGCGCCAGTGTTCGGCGGCCAGTCGCTGGACGGTCCCACCGGCGGCCGCGCTGACGAGGACGTCCCGCCCGCCCAGGGGCACCACGTGGGCGCCGGGCTCCTCCGGGGCCCGGCGGACGGGTGGCAGGTCCGCGGTCTCGACCAGGTCCGGCAGACCGATGAGGGAACCGTCGGGCAGCGCGGTCACCGCCGACTTCAGGTGCAGCACACGGCCCAGTGTCACCGGTCGTACCTTGCGTCCCAGGGGAGACAGCAACCGACCGAGCTGCTCGGCGCCTTCGGCGTTGGTGCGCCCGCCCACCCCGACGTAGACCGTCGTTCCGACCTGGAGCACGTCCCCACCGTCCAGAGTGGCGGGGGCCTCGATCCGGACCACCCGCAGGCCCAGGGAGCGCGCGGTCCGTTCGGTCGCCTCGGTCTCTCCTCGGCGTTCGGGTGCTCCGGGTCGGGTCACCACGGCCAGGTCCTCGCACACCACCAGGGTGTCCTCCACGAACACCGAGTCGGGGTGCTCGGGCGCCGGGTCGACCTCGACCACCCGCCAACCGGCCGAGGCGACGGTCTCCTGGTAGATGGTGTACTGGCGTGCGGCCAGGACCGGATCGACCGCCGAACGGGCGATGTGGGTGACCAGACCTTCGGCCAGACGAGGGCCGGGGCGTCGCATGAGAGCGACCCCGTGGTAGGTGTATCCGTCCAATTCGACCTCCTGCTGGAATCGGTGGAGGGGGTCGGGCGCGTGGGGAAGACGCCGCAGCCTATCGCGCGTACCCACCCCGTAAGGGGGACCGGCGCGCGGGCCCGCCGGCTTGTTCCGGACCGCCGTTCGGGGCAGGCTGGAGGCCATGGACGTGATCGTGGTCGGCGGCGGCATCGTGGGAACCAGCGCGGCGTTCCACCTGGCCGGGAAGGGGGTGTCCACCGCGCTGGTGGACACGTTCCACCCGGGACAGGCGACCGCCGCGGGGACGGGCATCGTCTATCCCTGGCCCTTCCCGTGGGACTCACCCGCCGAGTGGGGGTTCAAGGTCGCCGCGGCCGAGCACTACCCGCGGTTGATGGCGGCGCTGGTCGAGGACGGGCAGCGCCCCGGCTACGAGGTGGTCGGTGGGCTGTCGGTGGACCGTGAGGGCGGCGATGCCGGGTTCGAGCTTCTCGACACCCTGTCCCGGCGCCCGGAGTTCGACACGATGGGGCGGGTGGAACAGCTGGCCGTGGGGGAGCCGCGGGAGCACTTCCCCCTGGTCCCGGCCGACTACGCCGGTGTGCACATCGAGGGCATGGCCCGGGTGGACGGTCGCTCGGCGCGGACCGCCCTGTTCCACGCCGCGGAGGAACGGGGCCTGCGCTCCTACCACGGGGACGCGCGCCTGCTGTGGAACGGGAGCCGGGTCACCGGGGTCCGGGTGGGCACAGAGGACCTGGTGGCGCCGACCGTGATCGTGGCCGCCGGCGCGTGGTCGGCCGACCTGCTGGCGGTGACCGGCGTGGACCTCGGGGTGCATCCGGTACGAGGTCAGATGACCGGCTTCGCTCTCCCGGGACGTGACACCCGCGGATGGCCGGTGGTGCGGTTCGGTGAGCGTGACTACTACGTCAGCGCCGCCGCGCCGAACCGCGTGGTCACGGGCGGCACCGTGGAACCGGAGGCCGGCTTCGACCATCGGGTGACCGCGTCGGGGCTGCTGCACAACCTGTCCACCGCGGTGGAGGTCCTGCCGGAACTGGCCGAGGCCACCGTGGTGGAGACCCGTGTGGGGTTCCGCCCCGGCACCCATGACGGCCGACCGTTGCTGGGCCCGATCGAGCGTGTGCCCGGCGCGCTGGTGGCCACGGGTCTGGGGTCGCAGGGTCTGACCTTCGGCCCGTTCCAGGGTGTGGTGGCGGCGCGTCTGGCTCTGGGGGAGGACCCCGGGGTGGACCTGTCCGCCTTCGTGCCCGATCGGGTCCAGCAACCGACGTGAGCCGCACCCGGCTGTGAGTAGGTGTACTCAGGTCTTCCGGGGCGTGTCCGCGCACTATGGGTCCATGAACCCTCCCATGACC
>NZ_QOCZ01000234.1:0-5626 GCF_018207095.1 Nocardiopsis sp. MG754419
CCACTGTCACCGCCGCCACCGGAGTCACCGCCGCCCCAGCCGCCGCCACCACCGGAGTCACCGCCACCCCAGCCGCCGCCGTCGGCGCAGTCACCGGCGAGTTCGCACACCTGGTCCCAGCCGAAGTCCACGCCCCCACCGGTCGCGTTCGCCGACGACTCGCCGCCGGCCACCAGCACGGGAGAGTCGGAGGAGCCCCGCTCCACGGTGCGGTTCCCGGCACGACCCGCGTCCCGCATCCGCCGGGTGCCGTGCACGGCGCAGAACCGCAGTGCCGTGTCATGGTCCAGCGAGCGCCCGCGGCCCGTCGACAGCCGGTACCGATCGGCCGCCCGGCGCACCACCTCCCGCCCCGACTCCGTGATCGGCACGAGCTCGGGATCCTTACGCCCCAAGGGGTGGGCGTGCGCGGCGACCAGCGCGGGGGCGAGGCTCGTCGGCACACCCAGGGCCACGCCGAACGACAGCCCGGCGATCGCCCAGGCGTGCGGCGCGGCCTGGACGATCAGGGCCACGACGGAGACGGCCGCCAGCAGCCCACCGAGCAGTCGCAGCGCACCGAGCAGGTTCCTCGCCCGGCCCCGCCGGCCGGCCAGAGCGGTGACCTCCTCGGAGAGAGCCAACAGACCGCGCGAGGCCAGTCCCTCGCGCACCCGGTCGATCGCCCCGCTCCGGGCGACCCCGTGGATGAGTGCGTCGGGCGTCAGTGCGACCTTCCCGCGCCAGGCCCCCACGACCGCACGGCGGACCGGGTCCTTCTCACCGACGTAGGGCCGGTTCGCCCCGACCAGCGTGATCCCGCCACCGCTGCGTTGGACCCGAGCCCGGCCGGTGAGCAGGAGGTCCATCAAGGCGACCTGTACCACCCTCCCCCGCCCTCCGGACAGATAGGCCAGCTCCGTCGGTGGGATGGAGTCGGCCTCGGTGAATCCGGGGGAGGCCGGAACCCGATCGACGTGGTGGCGGAGCCCGCGGTCGACTCGCAGCAGGTCGACGGCCGTCAGGGCGCCCAAGAGCAGGCCCGGGGCCATTCCGAGGAGGGCGGGGAGCAACACGTGGTCGTCCAAGGCGGGGGACCTTTCAGGCCGCACGACCGCGTCAGGGGAACGGTCGTGGTGAAGGGGATCGAAGTGGGGAAAGCCGTTCTGGTGAGAGGGGCGGGCGGGCGAAACGGTTCCCGGTTCGCCGGCACCGACGGCGGAGTCGCTCGATGGTACAACCCAGAAGAAGGGAGAAGAAGGAGTCTTCGCAGGCGGGGCGGGCTCGGCGATGGCACTGAGGGGTAGCGCCGGAGAGGTCGAACCTCGGCCACGGTGAGAAGGGAGGTGCGGCCCTCCACCGGGTCGGACGACGACTCGGCCCACACCTTTGAGTCGCCACCTCCAAGAATGGGAGTGAGGAGTGCTCTTGGGGTCTACTCAAGAGAGCGAAGGTGATGGTGTGGCGACGGAGGACAACACTCGGTGAAGATCTTGCGCTCGAACCTGCCCGACGAGGTCTTCTTCGTCAGAGCTCGTGAGAGTGAACGTAGGCGAATACACCCTCTCGCCGACACGGGAAATGAGGCATGCGATCATGGGCGCCATGCAGAGTCGGATGGTCACTCGAGGAGTAAGGCGGTCGATGTCGGGGTCCGCCGAACCCGAACTCCACCGCACTTCTCAGCCACTCCCAGTAGACTTCGGTGCCGGTGTGGCCGATATGACCGTCAAGATCCCTGGCCACATCCGGCCAGAAGTCAGCGCGACCCACCGCCCCCGGACCGATAGTGGAGTGGTAGGAGTTCCCGGCACCCGTCTAGCGGGCCCTGACGGACCTCTGATCAGGTCCTTCACAAGCTCGTTGTGCGGCACCGGAGACGTACGCAACCCCCTCCCCCGACGAGGAGTCAACCCATGAACTTCACTCCCAAGTCCTGGGCCGACCTCGGCACCATGGTCAAGCCGACGGTCACCGCGTCCCAGGACACCGGTGCGGGCTTCGTCGAGTACGGAGCCATCATCGTCTTCGTTGGACTTGTCGCGGCGGCACTCTACGGAAGTGGCATCGGCGACACCATTATCCAGGGAATCACTTCGGCGGTCGGCAACATTTTCAACGGCGCCGGCAGTCCGGAATCCGCTCCGGTTCCCGCCCCCCTGCCCGAATCCACTCCGTAGAGCTGGTTCCGAGCACCCGGTCGCGCCCTTGGCCTCGAGCCAGAGGAACAGGAAAACTTTGATCCTCAAGAACACCACTGACCCCAAAAAGCGCACATCCCGTGGGTCCATTCTTGCCGCACTGATTCTTCTCACCTCTGGCTGCGTCACCTCTTCCGAAGCCCCCTCAGAGGAAGAGGGAGAACCCACACCCCCCGCCTCGGACCAGACCGACCAGAATCCGGAAGACCCGGATTCCGACGTACTCGCCTCGTCCACGAGCACGTCGACCGACATCGGGTCCGACCTGCGAATCGAGGTCCACGACCTCGAGAGACTCGAGAGCGATCTCCTGCGACTGCAATTAGGGATCACGAACGACTCGGAACAGTCTTTCGACCTCGGTTTCCTCATGGCGGAAACAAGCGATCATCTTTCCGGAAGCAATGTCAGCCTCGTTGACGAGATCAATCAGCAAAGGTACATCAGCTACGACCAGAGCAACGGGAACTGCTTCTGCAGCAGCCTGGAGGGGCCCGTGGAACCCGGCGGAACGGGTTCCCTGTGGGTGGCGTTTCCCGCACCTCCGGACGATCTCGATAAAATGACCGTTCTCACCCCCATCACGCCCCCGCTGGTCGACATCCCCATCAGCACCTCCACCGAGTCCATCGACAACGAGAACCTCGCCGAGCCACAGGTGCTCAGTCTCACGGCGATCTCGGACAGCCTGGAAGACGACCAGACCGGACGAACCGAGACGCCGGAAGAGGTCAGCATTCTGCTGTCCTCGGACGTGCTGTTCGCGACCAACAGCTCAGACCTCGGTGACGAGGCCCGGGAGATCCTGGAGCAGGTCGCCCAGGAGATCGACGATGCCAGCTCCACGACCGTCTCGGTCGACGGGTACGCCGACAACACGGGGAACGACTCCATCAACCTTCCCCTGTCCCGCGATCGGGCCGAGAGCGTCGAATCGGCCTTGGACGACCTCATCACGCGTGAGGGAGTCACTTTCGAAGTCGAGGGCCATGGATCCGCGGACCCGATCGCCGACAACGAGACGGACGAAGGCCGCGAGCGCAACCGTCGCGTCAGTGTGACGTTCGAGAAGTAGAGGGAAGTAGATGTTGAAACGACTCCGGTTCGCCCTTCTCACCGCACTCGTGGTCACCCTCCCGATCAGTGCCTCCTCCAGCGTGCTCGCCGCACCTCGCACAGATGATCTCGAGACACTCGGCACCGCTTCCTCGAACGAGGAGAGGAGCAATGGCTTCTCCGCCGAAGCGCACCTGGCAGAACGAGGCGAATCCGGCTCCTTCGTCTCCGTGACATGGAGCATCGAGAACATCGGGAATGCCGCGGCCTACTTCAACTGGCCCTCCGGCAGGTCCTACATGTACAGCAACCTCAATTATTTCTCCGGAGTCACGGTCACCTCCGACGACGGTGCGGCACGCCATCACCCCCTGATGGACGCGACCGGGAATTGTCTGTGCTCTGGAAATCTCTCCTTCGACTTCAAGGAACAGATCAACCCCGGCGAGCAGGTCGCCTACTGGTCCATGTACTCCGTCCCCGAGGACGTGGACACCGTGACGCTCGAGATCCCCGGGTTCGAGCCGATCGAGGACATCCCGATCTCCTGACCCTCCCCTGTCCACCCGAACTTCACTGGAGGCGGCGTTGTCCACCCCCCACCGCCCCGCACACGGGGACGCGCGACGGTCCTCACCGGCCGGGCCCACGCGCCGGCGCGACCGTCGGGCCCGTCCGTCGACGACGCGTCGGCGAGGCCACGTCCTGCGCCGACTCCGTCCTGTGGGCCCCGAGGACGGGGACCGCGGTGCGGGCCTGGTGGAGGTCGGAGTGGTCACCGTCTTCGCCGCGGCGATCATCACGCTGGTCTACCAGAGCGAGCTCAGCACGACGTTCAACAACGGGGTGCGGGACATGGTCTGTCTGGTCGGTGGACCCGAGTGCGGTGACCAGACCTGGGTGGACCACGACCGTCCGGACGCCCCCGAGGAGTACGAGTGGGGCGTGGGCAACAGCGACCACTCGGACAACCAGAACATCGCCATGCAGTCGGCCCGCGCTTATGGGTGGACCGACCAGGAGTGGACCTGCCTGGACGACATGTGGAGCCAGATGTCCGGGTGGGACCCTCAGTTGGTGGACCCGACGTACGGCACGCACGGCATCGCCGGCTTCAACCCCGCCGTGCACGGCCCCATGCCCGAGGGGTACCGGGAGAGCGCCTCGGTCCAGATCGACTGGGGCCTGGAGTACATCGAGAGCGCCCACGGCACCCCCTGCCAGGCGTGGTCCTACTGGCAGGGCACCAAGACGTACTGAACCCGACCTGAGCCCCGCGCGTGTTCGGGCGTCGGAGACGGGCACGACGACGGCCCTCGGCCCCGTGCCCGTTCCACGGCTCGGTGCGGTGTCCCACGCCCTGTTCGCTCGTACTGCTCTGCCGCGAGCCCACCCTTCGCGACCTGCGGTTTCTCATCCTGGCCGGATTCGGCCACAGGATGCCCCTTCTCAGCCACGACATTTCGCCTCAATTGCGGCAGAGTGTCCAGCGAAAGCAACGTTGCGTTGCTCGCCATGGAACATGAGATGTAGGGCGGCCACCACGCGTTTGCACGGTGGTCACACGAGTGCCCTACAGCTCCACGTCTCCACGGATCCACGGGTACCCCTCGTATCCGCACTCGGACCGCCCGACAGCGAGCCCCCGACGCGTCAGGAACCGGCTTGGACAACACACCGCACGACACGCCTACGACCATCGACGGCCCCTTCTGGGCCCGACGCTCGAACGGGCGCACGTCCCGAGACCAGACCCGACGCCCCTCCACCGGTGGCGGCGCCCCTTCCGGACTCCTGCATTCCCCCGCCCGGCGCGACCGGTGCGCAGGAGCCCGGCGGAACGGGGCCCGGCCGCGCGTACTCGCCGTTCGTGCTCCTTCTGCGGACGGCGCGGCGGTCCGACCTCTCACCCCCCAGGAGGTCGGGCCGCACCTTCGATCTCGCGGACTCGGCGCAGCCCCAGGGACGTCGCCCCCGCCGAGCAGCCTCGTATGACCAGGTCACCGCTGCGCAGGTGACCCCGGACCAGGAGACGGCGCCGAAGCGGGGGGCGGGCCCCGCCCGGAGGGCGCGATTCCGCAGCCTGGGGGTTCCCGACCCCGAAAGGTCGGTCGGGAACCGTTCCGGTCACGTGCCGGACGAGTCGGAATCCGCCACGCCGTCTCCGCCCCGTGCCCCCGCCCTCGGTCGGCATCTCTGACCGAGGGCGGGGGCACGGGTTCTTTCATCACGGGCACCGTCGCGGGCCGCGCATCGCGGCCCGACGCATGGCCGAGTGCCGTGTCCGCCCCGTCCCGCGCTCTCCTCCGCGTCTGTTCCCGTGTGGTGAACCCGGCCCGGGACGTGCCGACACGCGCCGTCGGCCCGACGGGGACGGCCCGACCCCACCC
>NZ_QOCZ01000234.1:5712-10188 GCF_018207095.1 Nocardiopsis sp. MG754419
CGCCCCGGACGCTCGCGCCGGGGCGCCCGGGTCTGCGGTTTCTGAACGCGCCGCAAAACACCCACAGGGCCCGGCAAATCTTCGGACATTCATGAACATATAAGGACTTTTACCCCAATCCTCCTCATAATCTGATCGCTCACGCCCACACCACCGCTCCCGGGCGGTGCGACCCGGTGTGGATGCAGGGGGACCGGCGCCGCCGTCCGTCCGCGCACGCGGCGGTGCCAGAACACGGGGGCTCAGTGAAGATCGCCTATCTGATCAACGACATGTACGGCATCGGCGGCACGGTGCGTACCGTCGCCAACCAGGCGGCGGCTCTGTCGGCACGGCACGAGGTCGAGATCGTCTCGGTGTTCCGGCACCGCGCGGACCCGGTTCTTCCGGTCCCGGCCCAGGTGAGCCTGCGGCCCCTCGTCGACATTCGGCAGCAGGGCGACCAGGAGACGGGGGTGGGCGGGCGCCCACTGTACGAGGGGTCCGAACGCGCCGGTCTACCGCCGATGCTCTTCCCCCCGGAGGACTCCCGGGGCGCCACGCACAGTCGCCTGACCGACGACCGGTTGGAGGAGTACCTGGCCACCACCGATGCCGACGTCGTCGTCGGAACACGGCCCGGACTCAACGTGGTGATCGCCCGGGCCGCGCCCGAACGACTCGTGAAGGTCGGCCAGGAGCACCTCACGTACGAACAGCACTCGGACGAACTCCTCCACGTCATGGCGACGGAGTACCCGAGCCTGGACGCCTTCGTCACCGTCACCGAGGCCGACGCCCGCACCTACTCCGAGCGCATGCCGCTGCCGGGGGTGCGTCTGTTGTCCATCCCCAACTCCGTGCCGGCACCACCGTTCACCATCAACGGCCACAACACGCGCACGATCGTCGCCGCGGGCCGACTCGCCCCCAGCAAACGCCACGATCTGCTGGTCCAGGCGTTCTCCATGGTCAGTGACGAGTTCCCGGACTGGACGCTCCGTATCTACGGACGGGGAAGCAGGCGTGGTGCGCTCGGCAGGCTGGTGGGGTCCCTGGGCCTACAGGACCGGGTGTGGCTGATGGGGCCGCATCCTCGCGTGGAGGAGGCCTGGGCGCAGGGCGCCTTCGCCGCGGTCACCTCCAGCGAGGAACCCTTCGGCATGACCATCGTGGAGGCGATGCGCTCGGGGTTGCCCGTGGTGAGCACCGACTGTCCGCACGGCCCGGCGTCGATCATCCGGGACCGGGAGGACGGACTCCTGGTCCCCAACAAGTCCGCTCCCGGCATCGCCGAGGGGCTGGCCCGCCTCATGGGCGACGACGAGCTGAGACGACGCATGTCGGCCGCGGCTCTGAGCGACTCGGAACGCTTCGACCCGGTGAACGTGGTGCGCCGACACGAGGAGCTCTTCCACGATCTGGCCGGGTCCGGAGCACCCACCCGGTCCTCATCGGACCCGCCCGCGCCCCGACCCGAGGCTCCGGAGTCCTGCCGGGTGGACGTCGGTCCGGACGGGGTCTCGGTACTGGACTTCGGTCCCGAGCGGCTGCGGTCGGGGGCCGGAGAGGGGGTGGTCTACGACCCCCTCGACTCGCGGGTTCCGGGCGCCGTGGTGCTCACCAAGCAGGACCTGCGTATCGAGCTGGTCCCCGGTCTCGACGGTCGGGTCCGGGTGGACGCCACGGAGCTGGATCTGTCCACCGGCACCTGGCAGGTGTACCGGAGGGAGTGCGGGCAGGGGACGACCGCCGACGCGGAGAAGCCGGTACGCGACGTGACCATCCACCAGTACGGGTTCCCGCTGTCCAGCGCGTACACGAGCACCCTGTCCCTGGTGATCCCCGCCCGGTCTCCGAAGGGCCGCCTGATTCTGCAGGTGCGACGGTCGGCGCACCACGCCGAGGTGGAGCACGTGGAGGTCGCCGACGAGCTCTTCACCGTGCAGGGGCGGGTCCTGGGCCGCACACGACCGGATGCACGAGCGCGCATGGTGGTCGGGTTGCACGCCTCCTCCCAGTCCCGCCGCGAGTTCCCGTCCGCGGTCGCGCAGGGGGGCGAGTTCACCGCCGTGATCGACCCGGAGATGGTGGTGCGCGGGCGGCACGGCGACTCCGACCGGTGGCAGTTGAGGCTGGTGTTGTCCGACGGCACCGAGTGCACCGTGGGTCGTCACCTGTCCGGGGTGGTGGGCTACAAGAAGATCATCGAGTACGCCGCGCAACAGGTGAAACCGGAGGACGGGACGGGTACCAAGGTGCGGCCCTACTACACGGTCAACGACCGGTTGGGGCTGAAGACCTCGCCGTTGGCGCCCACCCTGCCGGTGGAGCGGATCAGGGTGCGTCCCGCCGGTCGGCACGGGGACGACCTGCGTCTGGAGGTCGTGCTGGGCATGCCGTTGCCGGAGGGGGCGTCGTACGCCGTGGAGGTGGTACGCGGCACCGACGCCGGCCAGCGTTTCCCGCTGGAGGTGGTGCCCGGCCCCTCCGGCAGGGACGAGGGGCGCCTGGTGGGCCGGCTGCCGCTCCTGCACCACCACGATCATCGCGGCACGACGATCCCCCGGGTCCGGTGGCAGCTCCGTCTCCTGGCGGGGCCCGCGGGGGCGTTGGGCCGGTTGGGGGCCAAGGCCGTCTTTCCGCACACGTGCCGCAAGTGGAGTCACGGTACGTACGTGCGGTCGGCGACGGTGGCACCGTTGGGCTCCGGGGACGTGCGGTTGACCGTGGCCGACGTCAGCCTGTGGGCGGGGCTCGGTCACCGGCTCCACTGATCCACCGCACGTTCCGGCGCCGGACCGGTGACCCTTGGTCCTTGCCGGGGAGGGTGTGCGACCGAGGGACGGCCACGCCCGACCGAAGCCGGCGTACCCCGGCGCCCGCGCGGGGCGGCACACGCCTATGGGCGGGGTTCGTCATCGGAGACGACCACACGCCGCCGACCGCCGGGGAACCGGGGGTGGTTGAGGGCCCAGGCCAGGAACAGCAGGGCGACCACCGGAAGCAGGGACACCCCGATCGGCGCCGACCAGACCAGCCACACGAGCGCCGCGGGGGTGAGCAGCGCCGCGGAGACCAGCGCGGCCAGGTGACGGACGTCCGGTGGCATCAACAGCGGGAACAGGGCGACGAGGAACACCACGTACCCGAGAAGGAGTACGGCACCGTTGCCCAGACTGAGGGAGAGGGCACCGAACATCTCCGTCTCCAGACCGAGGAAGACCGCCACCACGGGCGGGGCCGCACACGCGGCCAGAGCCGGACGTGGATGCGGTGGGGTCGGCGGACGTTCGATGGAAGGACGGTTCACGGCGGTGAGACCCTCCGTGCTGACGGCCACGGCCTCCTGGTCGCGGTCCTGGCGGCAGGATACGCCTCGATCCTCGACCCTGGGTCGGCCTTGGCGGACCTCACCGAGACCGTGGTCGGCCACCCCGGGGTTTCGGCCCTCGACCCGGCCACCAGGAATTCCAGGTCGGCCCACGAGCGCCCATGAGCGCGCCGACCCGGCCACCAGGTCGACGATTCCCCTGTTCAGAGCCGGTTCCCACCTGGATGGCCCGGTGGCCTGGTGCGCGAGAAGCCGGTGGCCGGGTCGCGGGCGCGACCGAACGGGCGGACGGATACGCCCTGCTTCTCCCCGAAACGCCTCCGAGCGAGGAACCGCTTATCCGGGCGCAACGACCGGGCGGGGAGTTTTCCCCAGGTTCCGGGATCTCGCTTGTCCCGGACCGGGGAACGGCGCATGCTCGCATCAGGTCCCCCGGTCCACCCGGTGAAGAGGTGAGTCGCTTTGTCCCGTGAACCCCTGAGCCCCGAACTCTCCACGGCCTCCGACTCCGTGTGGGCGGGCGCCCCCGTCCCCGAAGCGCTGACGCTGGAGCCACCGACCGACGGGCCGGTTCTGCGCTCCGCCGTGCGAAGGGTCGCGCCGGAGGCCCTCCCCACCTTCGACATCCAGCATCGACACGTCCGTGACCGGTGCTCGCGGACCGGTGACCCGGTGCCGGTGCGGATGTTCCTGCATCGGTGGTGGGTGTTCGTGGAGTTGCGCGACTGTCCGCGCCGTGCGGCACGGCTGGCCAGGCTCGAACTCGCCGCTGTGGAGGCCACCGACACCGAGACCGCACGCGCCGCCGCGCAGGAGATCGCCCACATCCTCGACGGTGCCGCCCGACGTCCACCGTTGCTCTGACGGCCCCGGTGCACGTCCACCGCACCGAGGTGGGAGCGGCTCGACCCGTCGGCCCTCGGTCCCGCCGACCGTTTCCGGTACCGGGTCTCGGACACGGACCCCTACGAGCGCCGATGACCGTCCGTGGTCCGCCGGTCCCGGTGATCCACCCACCACCTGCGGTCCGAGCCACTTCTCCCGGTCCGCACCCAGACCGCCCCTGTACCGTCGGAGTGAGCCGGGTTAAGCTGCCCGGCGCGGGGTTCTGTGCGATGCGTGTTCGGTCGTTCACGTCCCCACGCCCCCGTGGCCTTCGGGCC
>NZ_QOCZ01000235.1 GCF_018207095.1 Nocardiopsis sp. MG754419
TTTGTGGCTGAACTCCTTCAACGCCGCAGCGAGGATCTGTTCACGACGCCGCTCGATACTGACGCGCGGCCTGCGTCCCCTCCGGATTTCCGTCATGCTCGAGAGTTTACACTCGGCAAATGGGGCAGAGGTGGAACAGGACCCTGAGCGAGCGGAACTCCGGCCACCTCCGATACCGGCCCAGGTCGGCCCGACGGCGCACCCCCGGGGACGGTACCGTCGCCGCCCACCGGCACGCCCCGGGACCTTCCCTGCCCTCGCCGATCCTGTCGTGCTCGCCCCGGCCCCTCCGCAGCACGACCACGTGCGCGTCCGAGGGAGGTTCCGCGCCCCCACTGCGGACGAGGCGTCACACGGGCGACCCCGGGCTTCGAGGGGTGAACGCGGTGGTCGGGAGGACCACCGCGTTCATCGCCCACCGTGTGGGCGCACCACTCCCGCCGGACGGAGCGGGGAAGGTTCACCGGAGGGCGGCGATGCGACGGTTCTCGAAGAAGGCCGCCAGGAGGTAGGCGGTGCTCCCGGCCAGGGAAAGAGCCCAGAACGGGCCGGGAGGGGGGAGCAGGAGCGCCGCGGTGGCGATGAGCGCCAGCGCGGTACCGAGGCTGTAGTGGAGCACGTTGCGGCGTGCGGCGCCCTCGGCCACGTTGATCAGACCGACGACGAACACGGCACCGGTGGGCCACAGGACGTCCTGGGCCTCGGAGGGGATGTCGAAGGTGGTGGTCAGTCCGGTGATGCCGAGCGCGAGGGCGATGAACACGGTGGCCCAGGCATTGCCGAGGAGCTTCTCGGAGAGGACGTCGGCCGGCCCGGCGCCGTTCTGAGCGCGCTTGGCCGCCATGAGGGAGGAGACCACTCCGGGCACGATGCCGCAGGCGAGAAGGGCCAGAGGCACCCACAGGGGCAGGTCCAGGAGCGGGTCGGGGCCTCCGGACACGGCGAAGGCGCCGTGTCCGAAGACGAAGGCGAAGGCGAAGGCGAGGTAGGCGGGCCTGCTGTCGATCGGGCTGGGGCCAAGGTCGCTCGCGGTGGCGTCGACGGCGACGGAAGGTGTGGTGGACATGGTGGTCTCCGGTCGGGGTCTGGTCTGCGGGCACGAGTCACGGTGTGCGAGGCCGGGAAAGGAAAGGGGTCGGGAGGTCGGTTCGCGTCCCGTGACACCGGTCGAGCCGACCCTGCGGGCGCCGACGATCAGGTGTACGGACACGGGATGTCTCCCTGCGGGAAAGGAGAGCTGCGCTCTCGTGCCGGATGATGGGGAATCCCCGGGGGCCGGCAGAGGTCGGGCCACGGCCGGCCCGGTCGCTCGTGGGAGCCGTCGCGCCGGGGCTACCGCCGCGACGACGCCTCCTCACCGGGACCGGTGACGGCGTCGTGCGCACCGTCCGTCGGACGCGGACCCCGTCGCCGCAGGGCGGAGGTCGCGAAGAACGACAGGAACCGTGCGGAGGCGCGCAGGCGCCGTGTGCGGGTGAACCCCCTGCCCGAGATCGACGTGCCGAGCCGTGCCAGGTCGGCGGGGCCGATGGTGAGCACGAAACGACGGCTCTCACTCGTGTCCGCGTCGATGGGGGTGATCCGGGTGCGCAGTCGGGTGAGCCCGGTCAGGAGCTCCACCGGGTTGCGCGAGCGCACGGTCTTGGTGCCGCTGAGCAGCCACGGATCGCCTTCGTCGTCGTGGAAGCGCAGCGCGTAGGACATGGCCTCGTGTTCTCCCCGCGGGAACAGGGACAGCGTTCCCGAGATGGGCATCCGCGTGGCGAGCTCCTCGATGTCGATCACGCCCCGCATCGGCACCGTGTGCGCCCGGTCGGCGAGGAAGGGGTCCATGCCGGGGATCTCCGCCTTGAGGGTCAGGACGACCCTGGGGTGCCTGCGCCGGCCCGTGGTCATGCGTTCCTCGAAGACGAGGCCGTCGCCCTTGGTGGCGTTGCGGAGCCTGGACTGGGACGTGAAGGCGGCGTCCTCGGGTACGTCGGCGGGCACCACCGCGCCCCACTCGGGTGCGCGCCAGTCCGGGCGACCGGAGCGGCGG
The DNA here is from genome assembly GCF_018207095.1 of Nocardiopsis sp. MG754419. Taxonomy (GTDB): domain Bacteria; phylum Actinomycetota; class Actinomycetes; order Streptosporangiales; family Streptosporangiaceae; genus Nocardiopsis. Next base: position 2,039 of record NZ_QOCZ01000235.1, read on the forward strand.
ATGACGGTCTCGATCGCGCGTTCCGCGGCCGCGAGGATCGTGGCGGAGGGGTTCACGCCGGTGGCGGCGGGCAGGACCGCGCCGTCCATGACGTAGAGGCCGGGATGGCCGTGCGCCTCGCCGGCCTCGTCGACCACGGAGGTGGCGGGGTCGGGGCCCGGTCGGACCCCGCCCAGGGGGTGGACGGTGATGGTGCGGCGCAGCACCGACCAGGTGAAGGGGTTGTACAGGCGCGCGTCCAGGAGCTTGGCGACCGCGGGGCCCACCCGTACCTGGGACCGGTACAGGGCCGCCTGCCACCGGTTGTTCCAGGACAGGGTGGCGTCTCCACCGGCGTCCAGGCGCAGCCTGCCCTTGCCGGAGTCCTTCCCCATCGCGAGCACGGCGAAGGTTTGTCGCGGGTGGGTCTTGCGCACACTGCGCCGCCACCAGTCGCGTGCCTTCCGGGCCGGCAGAAGGGTGTCCAGCAACGCGTTCAACGGTGGCGGAAAGGCGCCGTCCTGCACCTGATACCACACCGGCCTGCGCCCTTCGGGCACGTCCAGCACGGTGTTGGTCGTGATGGTGGGTCCGGTCGTCATGTCGTCGCGCTCACCCCGGAGTTCGGCCAGGGTGAGGAAGTCGCCATTGCCCGAGAACCCGTGGCCGAGGTGGCGGGAGAGACCGGGCAGGGTGCCGTGGATGTCACGGGAGCGCAGAAGGATTTCGTTGGTGGCCACGGCCCCGGCGGCGAGCACGACCTTGGAGGCGGTCCACTCACGGAGGGGGGCGTCGGGGTCGGTGGGGGTCGAGGTGGTCACGATGTAACCGTCGTCGCGCGGCTCGATGCGTTGGACCTGCGCGTCGGTGACGCCACGCGCGCCGGCGGTCTCCGCGGCGGTGAGGTAGGTGTGGTCGAGCGTGTTCTTGGCGCCGTGGTCGCAGCCGATGATGCACTCGCCGACGAACGCGCAACCACGACGCTCGGCACCGTGGACGTTCGGTCGCCAGGTGTCGGGGTCGCCGAAGGTCACCGCCAGGTTGGGTCGCACGGTGGCCTCGGCCTTGTCCGAGTGCGCGAGGAGTTGCTCCAACAGCCGGGTGCGGGGGGTGGCCTTCCCGGTGCGAGGGTCCTCGCCCACCGGCGCGACGCCCATCATGTGCGCGGCCAGGTCGTAGTAGGGGTCCAGTTCCTTACGGCGCAGGTGGTCGGGCCATCGGTCGTCCAGCGTCTCCTCGAAGGGACGGGCGAAGACGTTCGCGTACACCAGTGACCCGCCTCCCCAACCGGCGGCCTGGACGCTGCCCATGGTGTCGAGCCAGCGGATGTCGAAGAGGCCTCGGTCGAGCTCCCACAACCAGCCGTCCTTCAGCCTGGGTGCGCGGGGGAACTCGCCGAGCCTCCACCGTCGACCGCGTTCGAGGACGATGACCGAGAACCCCGCCTGCGCGAGGCGGGCCGCGGCCACGGCGCCGCCGAAGCCGCTGCCGACGACGATGACGTCGGCGTCGAAGTGATCAGTCATGAATGCGTTCTCCAGGTCGTAGGACATCAGGGTTGGTGGACGACACGGCCGCGCCGGCGCCGCCTTCCGCGTCGGTCGGCCGCCGTGCACGTCCGCGTGAGGCGGTCCCGCTTCGGTGCGTTCCTCGGTACGCGGGAAAAAATGATAGTGAGTGCTCGCTATCAATTGGTCAAAGATCAAGATTCCACGAGGGGCCGACCCTGGAGGCCAGAAGCCGCCCCACCCACGCCTCGTCCTCGACACGGGTCGATAGATCCAGGCACGAGGCCACCATGTAGACCATGGCCGTGGCGAAGAAGCGGTGCGTCGGATCGGCGCCCACTCTCGACAGGTCCTCCACTCCCCCGAACGTCTCCCGCGTCCATCGACACATCAGGTCGTGGACGTCGGGGTCCGCGGAGGCGGCGTAGCCCTGCACCAGGAGGAGCATCAGCTCGCGCTCCTCCATCAGGGCCCTCCAGGTCATGACCGTGACCTGGAGTCGATCGCCCTGCGCGGCCTGGTCCACGGCGACCGACTCGCGCCCGATGGTCGCGAACACCTGCTCCAGTACGGCGAGGAAGAGCCCCTTCTTGGTGGGGAACATTCGAAAGAGGCCGGGATGCGAGCTCTTCGCCTTCGCGGCGATGGTCACGGTCGATCCGCCGTGGAGCCCCTTGTGACCGAACTCCTCGAGCGCGGCGGCGAGGATCCGCTCACGGCGCGACACCCCCTGAGCCTGCGCCTCTCGTTCTGTGTTCATGTTTGATAGTTAACAGTCACTACAAAGCGCACGTCAACCCCGGACCCCGAGACGCACACCGGCGCCCCAGAGGGTCCGGCACGCCACCGAGCAGGCCACACGCGGACGAACCTCGACTTACGACATCGACGACGAGCACTCTCCCCCGATGGCAGGCACGCACCCCCTCACCCGAACGCGCGGCCGCGAACTGCGGATATGCGCTCACCGGCGACACCCGACGCCCGCACGAAGCAAATCTCGTGGTGTGCGTCACTCTCTTTCCGAGGAGGGCTCGACGGCGAGCCGGACGCCCCGCACAGGTGAGGCCCGGGCGCCCAGGCCACCACCAGGACACCAAGGGTCGAACGCCGGAGCGCGATCAAGGGCACCACACCCCCGCCCTCTTCGCGGCTGCGCATTGACACCATTAAAGTAGTGACTGTTTACTATTAATTATGACGAGAGGTCGGAGACCACGAGTCGGCATCGAACGGCGTCGCGAGCGGATCCTCGCGGCGGCGATCGGGGAGTTCGGCGACAAGGGGTTCCACGGCGGATCGACCGTGACCATCGCCAGGGACGTCGCGTTCCCCCACCCGAACCTCTTCCGGGCCTACTCCACCAAGAAGGGGCTCTTCCTCGCCGCACTGGAGCGCACGTTCGCGACGATCGAACGGGAGACGCTCCTTCGGGAAGAGGAGGCCGAAGACGATCGACTGGAGGCGATGGCGCACGGCTGGGGCGTGCTCCTGGAAAACCGCGACGCGATGCCCATCCTGCTCCAGGGCTACACGGCCTGCGAGGACCCCGACGTCCGCGGGCTGATGCACGGGTGGAGGCAGGAGGTCTTCGAGCGGGCGGAGGCCATCCCCGGGGTCGGCTCCGGCCCGGCGCACGACTTCTTCGCCGCGGGCATGCCGTGCCTGGTGACCGCCTCCATGGACCTGCACGGTCGGGTCGAGGACGGCCCGTGGAACGAACGGTTTCCGACCTCCGATTCCTGACCACGACCATGCCTCTTTTCTCGACTTTTTGATAGTGACGACTCACTATAAATTCGGATCGTCAGACCGCACACGCATCGGACCAGGGACAGGCGATGACCAACGACACCGCACGGATCCCACCGCCGGCCCGCCGCGAGGTGTGGCGATGGCCGGGACCTGGGACTCTCGACGGCCGAACTCTCCATGGTCGCGAGCGGCCATCTCGTCGCCCTCGCCCTCGCGTTCGTCTCCGACTCCGGCGGTGATCACCGTCCGGTCGCCTCCCGGTGGCCCCGACCCCCGAGC
>NZ_QOCZ01000236.1 GCF_018207095.1 Nocardiopsis sp. MG754419
CTGTAGACGTAGGCCTGGATACCGCGCAGGTCCACGCCGACGAGGACCCCGACCACCGCGCACCGTCCGCCGCGTCGCCCCCCTCGTCCGGGGTCCTCGTCGGCGTGGACCTGCGCGGTATCCAGGCCTACGTCTACAGCGGGCGCCGCATCCTCGACGCGGTCGGCCGGGCCGCGCTCGTCGCCGAACTCACCGACACCTCCGACCACCGGCACGGTGTCGCCGACCTCATGCCCGAGGACGGTCTGACCCTGCGCGACGCGGGGGGCGCGCTCACCGTGGTCCTCCCGGACTTGGCCACCGCACGCACCTTCACGTCCCGCTACACCCGCAGGTTGCGGGACCGTGCCGGCGACCTCACCCCCGTGGTGGCGTTCGTCCCCTACGGTCCCGGTGCCCCGCAGGTGAGGGGGGAGGAGTCCGCCCCCGACCTGGACGCGGCCCTGGCCGCGCTGCCGGTACGCCTGCGGCGGGCCCGACGCCACATGTCGGCGTTGCACGCCCCGGCCCACGGTCACGGCATCACCGCGGTGTGCGCGGTCAGTGGGGCGCCCGCCGAATCGGTCGACAGCAGCCGATCCGACCACACACGTGTGCCCGAACGGGTGGCCGCCGACGTGGCCCGGGCCCGGGGCATCGGTCGCCGCTGGCACCGCGCGCACAGTGACGCCTGGCTGGCGGACGCCGTCACCGCCACCGGATCCCCGGAGTTGGCCCTGCCCATGGAAGTGGACCGGCTCGGCCGGGACCACGGGGACGTGAGTCGCGTGGCGGTGGTGCACCTGGACGTCAACGGGTTGGGCGAGATCCTGGGCCGGTACCGCGAACGGGTGGGCGACCCCGCCCGTCCGGGGTCGGGGGCCCTGGCCCAGCGGGACCTGTCCACCCGCATCGCCGGTCTGACACGGGGGCTCGCCCGTGCGCTGGTGCGGGCGGTGGCCGCCACGGTCCACGCCGCCCCCGGTGTCCACCCCCACATTCCCGGAGCGGGCACCGGCGGTCCGCTCACCCTGGACCACGACCCCTCCGGGACGGTCCGCCTGCCGCTGCGCCCGATCGTCGTCGCCGGGGACGACCTCACGATCCTGTGCGACGCCCGCTTGGCCTTGGCCCTGGTCCGTCACGCCCTGCACTGGTTGGACGCCGACCCCGAGCGGATCACCGACGTCGACGATCCTCGGGTGGCGCTGCATCGGGCCCTGGCCGCCGCGCACGGCACCGCCGGTCGTCGGGTGCGCGACCGCGCGCACACCACCTGGGTTCCGACGGTCGGCGCCGGTGTCGCGGTGCAGCCGGTGGGGGCACCCCTGTCGCTCGGGTACGACCTGTGCGAGGCGATGTGCCGGCTGGCCAAGACGCACAGGGTGGCCCGCGCCGAACACGATCCGACCGTCGCCGACGACCACACGGTGGCCTGGACGACCCGCTTCGACGGGGTGCGGCGGGTCATGGACCGTGTGGAGGCGGCCCGCGGAGCCCGGCCGCCGCGCACCGCGCAACCGATGAGCGGTGGCGACTTCACCCGCTTCCTGGACCGCTACCTGAGCGGGCACGGCGGCGGGGCGCTCGTGGACGGCGACACCCGGGGGCGCGGGTGGCTGGTCTCCTCGCTGGTGCCGTTGCTGGCGTCGGGCGCCGACCCCGAGCCGGAACTGGCCCGTCGTGCCCGGGTGACCGGGCGGCCCGTCGCCCTGCCGACGGGATGGACCCCCGGTGCCCTGCTCGACGCGGTGGGCGTGATGGACCTGTACCTGGACCCGTGGGCCACCACCGCGGCCCCGTCCGGGGGTGGAGGGGTGTGAGCACACCGGACCGCATCCTGGTGCGCCTGGTCTCCCCGGCGCTGTTCGTCGGCGCCAGCGCCGACGGCACGGGGGCCGACACCGACGTGGTCACCGACGGCCACGGGCTGCCTCACCTGCCCCGACACCGCCTGGCCGCGCGTCTTCGGGTCGGGGCGGTCGCCGCGACGGCCATCGCGCCCGATCTCGCCGCGACCGTGGAGCGGGTCTTCGGCCGAGGCCGTTCCCACGGGGCGGACCGCATCCTCCGGGTGGGACACGCGGTCACCGGCGACCCCGTGCGCGCCGCGGTCGCCCACGCCCTGGCCGGACGCGCCGAACCCCTGCGCTCCACCCTGCGCCGTGCCGTCACCGGCGCCTACACCACGCTGGAGTCGGGGGTGGAGATCGGCCCCGACGGCGCACCCGAACCGGGGAGGCTGCGCACCAACCGGGTCCTGCTGCCGGGCGTGACCCTGGGGGCCGTCCTGACCTGGTCCACGCCCCCGGAGCCGGACGACTGGCGGTGCCTGGCCCTGGCGTGCCTGGCCACCGACCAGATCGGACTCAAGGCCACCCGTGGTCGTGGCCGGGTCGACGTGCGTCTGGCCGCACCCGGGGACACCGACCCGCACACCACCACGCTGCGTCTGGCCGGAGCCCCGATGTCCACGGGAAGGACGTCTCCATGAGCCGTCCGGTCGTGGCCTACCTGCCCCTGCGCTACGTGCTCACCGACTCGGTGGTGGTGCGCACCTCGGTCGACCCGGTGCACAGCGACCCGGTGCTGAGCGGGCGCGCCCAACGCGGCATGCTCGCCGCCGCGCTGCGCAGGACCGGCCGGGAGCGCGAACTGGACGCCTGGGTGGCGCGCGGCGAACAGGTCCACTTCGCCCCGGCCCATCCCCGCCTGGAACAGCACGCCCGCCCCGGGGTCCAGGTGGTCGCCCACGCCGCGCCCGCCCACCTGTACACGCCGGGCAAGGACGGCGACACCCTCGTGGACGCGTTCGCCGGAGGCACCGACGATCCGAGTGTGCCCTACCGCGCGGTCCGCGACGCCCTGACCCCGGACCGGTCCCTGCGCGCCGCCGTGCGCATCACCGCCGAACGCTACCTGGGGCGATCCCGCCCGGGGGAGCCCGAGCGCGGGGTGCCCTTCTTCACGACCGGCCTCGACCCGGGTCAGGTCTTCGAGGCCCGTTGGCGGCTCAGTGGGCCCGACCACGCGTTCGTGGGCGCGTTGGCCGAGCGCATCCTGGAAGCGCTGGAGGCGGCCCGGGGGACGCTCACGCTGGGGTCGGGCGGAACCCGCGCGCACGGTGGGGTGGAGGTGGGGCCGGTGGACCCCGACCGCCCCCTGTCCCCGGACCGGGTGGCCTGGCCGTGCCCGGACCGTTCCCGGGCCCCCGGTCGGCTCGTCGACCTGCTGTTGCTCTCACCCGCCTTGGTGGTGGGCGCCCAGGGGCAGCACCGACCGCACGCCCTGGTGCCCTCCGTGCGTGAACTCTGGGACCGGTGTCTGCCCGGCACCGCCCCCGAGGTCGTGGCCGCCCACGTCGAACCCGTGCTCGTGGGCGCCTACCACCGTGCCTACCGGGGTCCGATGACCGTGCGCCGGGCCGCCGCCGCGGGGTCGGTGGTGCGTGTGCGCCCGAACGGCGGACTGACCACGGCGCAGGTGCGCCACCTGGAGGCGCACGTGCTGGGCGAACGGGCGGTGGACGGGTACGGCCAGTTCGTCCTCCTCGACCCGCCGCCTCCCGTCCCCGAACGGTTCGTGCCGCCCTCGACGCCGTCGCCGACGCGCCACAAGGGGACCGTGACCCTGCCCGACGGGCGTGTCCTGCCCGAGCCCGGGCCTCTGGACACGGACGCCGATCCGCAGTTGTGGGCTCTGCACGAGGCCCTGTTGTGGAACGCCGCCGCGCAACCCGTGCGCGATCACGCCCGGGACCTGGCCCGCGCCTCCGCGCCCACGCTGGACCCGCTCACCCCCAGTCTCCTGGGCCGGCTGCGCGAGGTGCTCTCGGACCCGGACCACACACCCGACGAGGCGCTGACCCGCCTGCACACCACGCTCACCGTACGAACCGGTCCCCCGGGGAGCGGTGACCACGGGGTCCTGCGCGAGCGTGCGGCGCGGGCACTGGAGCGCGCGCACCTGTCCCGCCCCGGTCGGGCCGGACGGATCACCGTCCACCGGTGGCTGGTCGACCTCTCCGGTGGTGCGCCGGCGAGGACCTGGTGGCGGTCCCACCGGCCCGGCGAGGGGCCGGACTCCGCCTATGCCCGAGCCGTGGCCGCCGTGGACCTGACCTGCCCCGACGGGCTGCCCGACCCCGCCCGGCCCAGCGGCCTGTCCCATCGCGCGGAGGAGTGGGAGGGCCGGTCGGCGTCCCGCCTGAGCCTGCTGCTGGTCTCCTCGTGGCTGGCGGAGGCGTCCCGCGTGCTGGGTGCGGTCTCCACCCGCGACGGGGGTGGCGCACGGTGAACCGTGACCTCGACGCTCCCCGTCCGCCCGCTCTGGTGTGGGAGTTCGCGACCCGCCTGTGCCTGCTCGGTGACGCCCACATCGGCGCGGCGCGCGCCACGCCTCGGCACGCCGCCGAGAGCGACGTGGACCTCACACTCGATCGCGACCCGCTCGACGGTCGGCCCCGGCTGCGCGCCACCACCCTGGCCGGGTTGTTGCGCCACGAACTCCTGGCCCGCACCGACCCGGTGGCCGCCGCCGCGCTGTTCGGCACCGAGGACGGATACGCCACGGGCGGGTCGGCGGGGCCCGCCCCCGTGACCAGTGCCCTGGACCTCGACGACGCCCGGGCCGTGCTGCCCGACGACCTGGCGGTGACGGTGCGCGTCGGTACCCGGGTCGACCCGGCCACCGGCGCCGTGTTCCCCGGGCGACTGTGGCAGTGGGAGGTCCTGCCCGCCGGAACGGTGTTCACCTGCCATCTGCGCCTGCGGGTTCCCGCCCCGGCCGACGAGGCCCGTCTGCTGGCCCTGCTGCTCATCGCCGCCCGGGGTCTGGACGGGGACGGGCCCGGCATCCGGGTGGGCGCGCGCACCGGTCGCGGACACGGAGCGGTCCGTGCCACCCACTGGTCGGCGTCCCGGTACGACCTCACCGATCCGGACGCGTGGTTCGGCTTCCACGCGCGCACCTGGGAGACGAGGCGACTCCAGGGCGCCGAGGCACTCGCCGGGCCCCCACAGGCGCTGGCCTCCCTCGTCCGCAACCGCCTGGGCGAACACGGGCACACGGCGGTCGCGGCGCACGTGGGGGCCCGCTCGGCCGTGCCGGACCCGCGCCGCCGGGCCGAACTGCGGTTGGAGATCCGGGTGGCCGAACGCACCGACCCGTTCGAGTCCGCCCCTTGCGCCCCGGACCTCCAGGGCGCCGAACACGAGCCGGACCGCCTGCGGCCCGCCGCGCTCATGATCGGTGACGTCCCCGAGGCGGACCGACTCGCCGACGTCGACCGTGCCCATCGGTGGCGACCCACCGTCACCGACGACGGGCGGGTGCACCCCCGCCCCGTACTCGGTGACACCGCCCTGTTCGCCCTGTTCAAACGTATCGGGGGGCGCCTGGTCCGGGACGCCGCCGAACACCTGGGCGGGCCGCCCGAGCGGTGGCGGGCCTGGCACGGACACTGGTGGGGCGCCGACCCCGCCTCCCCCGGACCGGGGG
>NZ_QOCZ01000237.1 GCF_018207095.1 Nocardiopsis sp. MG754419
TGGGCGGAGCGCGCGGTGGGGGCGCCCACCAGGGCGGCCGCCACGAGGGGTCCGAGCAGGGCGCCGACGGCCCGGTCCAGTAGGGGTCCTTCGTGGTCGCGGTGGGATGCGGGACTGGGTGAGGGCACGGCCGTCCTCTGACGCGGGGGTGGGCTGTCGCGGTGGGCCTCTCCCGTGGTCGGTCGAGGCCCCCACCGTGGTGTTCCCCGCCGGCGGGGTGTTCGTTCGGGGGTTGCCGGATGTGGCCACCGTCCACGCGCGCGAGGTCGTGTGCAGGGGGTGGTGGGCCGTGGCACCCGAGGCGTGTACGGCCTCGTGGCGCCCGGCCCGAGATCCGCGGAGGAGCTCGTAGGCGCCGGGTACGGCTCTGCGCGGATCAGGTGTGGGCCGTCAACGCGGGCAGCGCCTCCAGGTAGCGGTCCAGGACGGCGTGGGCGATGGCCGGGTCCGGACAGAGCGGGTCGGCGACCACGTCGGCGCCCGAGGCCAGCAGACGGTCGTGGAACAGGCCGGGGGCCAACAGCCAGGTGGCCAGGGCCACTCTGCGGTGCCCGGCCCGGCGCAGTCGGGCGACCTGGCGGTCCACCGGGGGGTCGGCCGTGGCGGCGAAGGCCGGGTGCACGGGGGTGGACAGACGTCGGGACAGGTTGCGGGCGGTGCGGTCCAGAGCGGCGTGGGCGTGCGGGTCGGAGGTCCCGGCGCAGGCCAGGACGAGGGCGTCGCCGTCGCGGTGACCGGCCTGCCGTAGACGGCGCGTGGCCACGGTCTCCAGGGCGGGGTGATCGCCCAGGGGGCGGGTGAGGTGGGCGTCGGGACGGCCGGCCCGGGCGAGCTGGTCGGGGATGTCCACGCGGACGTGGTAGCCCGGGGCCAGGAACGCGGGCACCACGACCAGGGGGCCCTCGACGCGGGCGGCGACCTGGCCCACGGTGGGGGTGAGCACGTCGGCGAAGGCCAGGTGGGTGGGGGCCGGCAGGAGCTCGCTCACGCGCAGGGCCAGGGAGTGGGCCACGGCCCGCCCCCGGGGCGAGCGGGTGCCGTGCAGGGCCAGGATGAGGGTCGGGTTCAGCATGGGTCGGTGTCCAGGGCCAGGCGGTAGCCGCGCTTGACGACCGTTTGGATGATCTTGGGGTCGCCCAGGGCGGTGCGCAGGCGCGCCACGGCCGACTCCACGGCGTGGGCGTCGGCGTCCTCGCCCAGGCAGCCGAGCAGGTGGGTGCGGCTCTGGACCTGGCCGGGTCGTTGGGCCAGGGTGCGCATGACGCGCATCAGGGTCGGGGAGAGCGTGTGGACGGTGCCCTCGACCATGACGGCGTGGCCGCGCAGGCGCAGTCGGTGTCCGGCCACGGTCAGGGTGGGAAAGCGCGCTGGCAGTTCCTGGGCGAGTTTGCGGACCTGGGCTCCGATGCGGGCGCGGTCGGGCCACAGGGTGGGGATGTCATGGACCATGAGGGGGCGTGCGGTGACCGGGCCCACGCACATGACCATCACGTCGTGGCGCAGGGCGTGGACCAGGGCGGGGTCGGTGTCGGTGGCCTTGGCGCGGGCGAGCAGGCCGGCCGCCGCGGGAGCGCTGGTGAAGGTGACCGCGTCCACTCCCCCGGTGGTCACGGACTCGATGAGGCGGTCCAGGGGCGCGGTCTGCTCGGGTTGGGTCCATCGGTAGACGGGGACCTCGACGACGTCGGCGCCGGCCAGGCGCAGGGCCGCGGTGAAGTCCGGGAGCGGTTCTCCGTGGAGTTGGATGGCCACGCGCAGGCCCTGCACGCCGCGGTCCAGGAGGTAGTCCAGGACCTCGGCGGAGGACTCCGAAGGGGGCGACCACTCCTCGGTGAGGCCGGCGGCGCGGATGGCGCCCTTGGCCTTGGGGCCGCGGGCCAGCAGACGTGAGGAGCGCATGGCCGCCAGGAGGGGTTCGGCGGTGCCCCAGGTCTCGCAGGCCTCGACCCAACCGCGGAAACCGATGCCGGTGGTGGCGATCACGATGTCGGCGGGCTCGCGGGTGAGTTGTTCGGAGACCGCCGCCAGGCGTTGGTCGTCGCTCAGCGGAACGATGCGCAGGGCGGGGGCGGCGATGACCTGGGCGCCCTTGCGGTGGAGCAGGGCGGTGAGCTCCTCGGCTCGGCGGGCCGCGGTGACGGCGACGGTGAACCCGGCCAGGGGCGCGGTCGTGGTCTCGGCTGCGGTGGAGGTACTGGTCACGGAGTCCCCTGGGGTGTGGTGCCGATCTGGAGCATGCCCTGGTGTTCACGGACGGGCCAGGTGCCCAAACGTACGTGGTCCTCGCCGAGGCCGAGCCCGGTACGCAGACTGAAGACGTGTTTGAGCATGGGAGAGGCGACGGTGGGCTCGCCCGAGCGGTCGCCGACGATGCCCCGGGAGATGACGGCGGCGCCGGTGTGGGGGTCGAGGTTGTCCACGGCGTACAGGTGACCGTCATGGGTGCGGAACAGGGCGACCTGGCGGTGGTCGGGCAACAGGACGGCGACGCCGATCTCGGTCTCCAGGTGGTGGTCGGGGCAGGCGTCGACCCAGGTGAGGGGCAGGGTGAGGGTGGTCATCGGGAGCTCTCCTCCGTGGTGCGGGTGGTGGGCATGCCCAGCGGTGTGGGGCCGGGCGCGGGCTGGTCGCGCGTGGTGGTGAAGGTGATGGTGGGGTCGGGGGTGCGCGGGGCGTTGGCGAAGGAGACGAAGCGGGCGAGCTTGTCGGGGTCGGCCAGGACGTCGGCCCACTCGTCGGTGTAGGAGGCCACGTGGTCGGCCATGGCGGCCTCCAGGTCGGCGGCGATGCCCAGGCTGTCGTCGACGACGACGGCGCGCAGGTGGTCCAACCCGCCATCGAGGGCCTCGATCCAGGGCGCCGTGCGCTGAAGGCGGTCGGCGGTGCGGATGTAGAACATCAGGAACCGGTCGATGTAGCGGATGAGGGTCTCGGTGTCCAGGTCGGCGGCGAGGAGTTCGGCGTGGCGTGGGGTGAAGCCGCCGTTGCCGCCCACGTAGAGGTTCCAGCCCGTGTCGGTGGCGATGATCCCGAAGTCCTTGCCGCGGGCCTCGGCGCACTCGCGGGCGCACCCGGACACGGCCGACTTGAGCTTGTGGGGTGAGCGCAGGCCCCGGTAGCGCTCCTCCAGACGGATGGCCAACCCGACCGAGTCCTGTACGCCGAAGCGGCACCAGGTGGTGCCCACGCAGGACTTGACGGTGCGCAGGGATTTTCCGTAGGCGTGTCCGGACTCGAAGCCGGCCTCCACCAGGCGGCTCCAGATCGCGGGGAGCTGTTCCAGTCGGGCGCCGAACATGTCGATGCGCTGTCCGCCGGTGATCTTGGTGTACAGGTCGAAGTCGCGGGCGACCTCGCCGATGACGATGAGTTTGTCGGGGGTGATCTCCCCGCCGGGGATGCGCGGCACCACCGAGTAGCTGCCGTTGCGCTGCAGGTTGGCCAGGTAACGGTCGTTGGTGTCCTGAAGGGTGGCCTGTTCGCCGCCGAGGATGTGCCCGTTGCCCTGGGAGGCCAGGATCGAGGCGATGGCGGGCTTGCAGATGTCGCAGCCGCGCCCGGTGCCGTGCGTGGTGATGAGTTCGGAGAAGGTGGTCACGCCCGTGGAGCGGACGATCTCCCACAGTTCGCTGCGCGCGTGGGTGAAGTGTTCGCACAGTGCCGTGGACTGGGTGATGCCGGAGCGGGCCAGGACCTGCTTGAGCATGGGCACGCACGAACCGCAGCTGGTGCCGGCGCGAGTGCAGGAGCGCAGGGCGGCCACGTCGTGGGCACCGTCCTCGATCGCGCAGGTCAGGTCGGCCTTGGTGACGCCGTTGCAGGAGCAGATCTGCGCGTCCTCGGGCAGGGCGTCGGCCCCCGGCGCGGCCCCGCCCCCCGGCGTGATCAGGGCCAGCGGGTCCCCGGGTACGGGCCGTCCCACCAGGGGACGCAGTGTGGCGTAGGCGGAGGCGTCGCCCACCAGGACGCCGCCGAGCAGGGTGGTGGCGTCGTCGGAGAGCACGAGTTTGGCGTAGCGGCCACCGGCGGGGTCGTTGACGACCACGTCCAACGCGTCGGGTGCGCCGGCGTGGGCGTCGCCGAAGCTGGCCACGTCCACGCCCAGGAGCTTGAGTTTGGTGGAGGTGTCGGCGCCGGTGAAGGTGGCGTCGCCGCCCAGGAGGCGGTCGGCCAGGACCTCGGCCATGGCGTTGCCGGGGGCGATGAGTCCGTAGACGGTGCCGTCGTGGTGGGCGACCTCGCCGATGGCGTGCACGGCGGGGTCGCTGGTGGTGCAGGTGTCGTCGATGTCGACGCCGCCACGGGATCCCAGACGCAGACCGGCGGCGCGGGCCAGCTCGTCGCGGGGGCGGATGCCGACGGAGAAGACGACGAGGTCGGTCTCCAGACGGCGCCCGTCGTCGAGGGTCACGTGGTGGACCCGTCCGTCGGGGCCGGCCTCGATGGCGGTGGTGGCGCTTCCGGTGTGCACCCGCACGCCCAGGTCGCCGACCAGGCGTTCCAGGAGGGCGCCGGCTCCCTGGTCGATCTGGGCCGGCATGAGGTGCGGGGCCAGTTCGACGACGTGCGCCTCCACACCCAGCAGACGCAGGGCGTTGGCGGCCTCCAGCCCGAGCAGACCGCCGCCGATGACCACGCCGGCGCGGGATCCGCGGGCGTCCCCGGCCAGGGCGTCCAGGTCTTCGATGGTGCGGTAGACGTGGCAGCCGGGCAGGTCGTGGCCGGGCACCGGGGGCACGAAGGGTGTGGAGCCGGTGGCCAGGACCAGGCGGTCGTAGGGCAGGGTGCGGCCGGTGTCGGTGGTGACGGTGCGGGTGCGGCGGTCGATGCCGGTGGCGCGTTCGCCGGTGTGCGTGCGCAGGTGGGGCCCGGTGAGCGTACCCAGGGACAGGTCCTGTGCGGAGGTGCCTTCGAGGTAGCCGGACAGGGCGACCCGGTCGTAGGCGGTGCGGGGTTCCTCGCCGACCACGGTGACGCGCCAGCGATGGTCGTGGTCGCGGTCGTTGAGGGCCTCGACGAGTCGGTGGCCGACCATGCCGTTGCCGATGACGACGAGTTCTTCCACGGGTGGCCTCCTGCGTGCGCGGGGTGGGACCACTTCAGGCAACCGGCCGGGTGTTACCCGCGGATTGGACGGCGGTGTCGGGCGGGTTTCGTTGTGCTGTCACCGCAGGTGGTGACGGTGTGATCGGAGGGTGTGGCGCGGGCCTTGCGGGGGTGTGGCGGCTCTGAGGTGCGGTGACGTGGTGCCCCGGCCCGTCGCGGCCGCGGTGGCGTGTCCGTGGGTTTTCGGGCCGCGACGGGTCGGGGTGGGCGTCCTCGCGAGGGGGTGTGGCGCCTGGGACAGGTGAGGGCGGTTCCGGAGGGTGCGGCCGGTGGGCAGCCCCACGTGTGTCGCGGGGGTGTCCACCCCGGCCTCGTGGGCCGGCGG
>NZ_QOCZ01000238.1 GCF_018207095.1 Nocardiopsis sp. MG754419
GGCCGCGATCGCCCCCGCGTAGGTCGTCGGCTCCCACACCACCAGATCCGGCCGCCACCACCGACAGAACTCCGTCAGGTCCTCCACCATCGGATCGTTCACCAGCCGGAGCCACCAGGGCACCACGTCGGCGTAGCCGTCCCTCAGGTACTCCCAGGTCACCTCCGCGCCCGGCGTCGCCGGACGGTCGAAGGGGGGCAGCCGCGCGCGATACTCCTTGCCCTGGGCCTTGAGCACGCGCCAGAGCTGGTGGTCCCGGCCGACCGGGACGGCGGTCAGACCCGCCGCGGTGATGTCCGGCCCGAGCTCGGGCTGGCTGGCCACCCGCACCTCGTGTCCGGCCGTCCGCAGAGCCCAGGCCGACGGCACCATGCTGAAGTAATGGGTTCTTTCGGAATACAGCACGAAGAGTACACGCATGAATACAGCCTTACCTGGTTTGTGCGCCGCGTCCTGCCGGCGGGACATAGGAAATTCCGGGGACCCGTATTGTCGGATTCCCATATCCTCGCGATTGAAATCAGTTGCAGTGAGCAGTAGCGTTCCATGGGCAGTCTGAATCATCAGATAGTTCGTCGCAAGCTCAGATTCCGCTTGGTCGGATCAACCACCGAAGGTACGGACAGGGGTGCCCATGAAGGGAATCCTTCTTGCCGGGGGGCGTGGGAGTCGGTTGCACCCCATCACCGTTGGGGTCTCCAAACAGCTGCTTCCCATCTACAACAAGCCGATGGTCTACTACCCGCTCTCGGTTCTCATGCTCGCGGGAATACGAGACGTCCTGATCATCTGTTCTCCACATTCCATGGAGGGCATGCGCACTCTTCTCGGGGACGGATCGCACCTCGGGATGAATATCACCTACGCCCTCCAGGAAGAGCCCAGAGGAATTGCCGATGCCTATCGCATCGGCGCGGACCACGTCGCCGGCGAGTCGAGCGCATTGGTGCTGGGTGACAACATTTTCCACGGATCGGGGTTCCAGGACCTGCTCGCCAGGACGGTGGAGAACCTCGACGGCTGCACCCTCTTCGGCTATCCGGTCACGGATCCGGAACGGTACGGGGTGGCGAACGTCGACGCCGCCGGTCGCCTGATCGGGGTGGAGGAGAAGCCCCGGTCGCCGCAGTCCAGCAACGCCATCACGGGCCTGTACTTCTACGACCCGGACGTGGTCGAGATCGCCCGGGACCTGGCCCCCTCCGCCCGTGGAGAGCTGGAGATCACCGACGTCAACCAGCGTTACGTCGACGAGGGCCGCGCGGACCTGGTGGAACTCGGACGGGGTTTCGCCTGGCTGGACGCCGGCACCTACTCCTCGCTCCTGGAGGCCGGCCACTTCGTCCGCACCCTGGCCAACCGGCAGGGCGTACACGTGGCGTGCCTGGAGGAGATCGCCCTGCGCCTCGGCTACATCACCGCCGAGGAGTGTCACCGCATGGGCAGCGAGATGCGCCACTCGGACTACGGCGAGTACCTGGTCCAGGTCGCGCTGAGCCTGGCCGACACCCCGACGGGGGCCCAGTCATGAGCGTTCTGGTGACCGGGGGAGCCGGGTTCATCGGCTCCAACTTCGTCCGGCGCAGCCTGGAAGACGCCTATCCCGTGACCCGCGGTGCGGCGGTGACGGTCCTGGACCGCCTCACCTACGCCGGCAACCTCGACAACCTCGCGCCGGTGCGGGACGACCCCCGGCTGAGGTTCGTGCGCGGTGACGTCCGCGACGCCTCCCTGGTGCGGGACCTCATGGCCGAGGCCACCACGGTCGTGCACTTCGCGGCCGAGACGCACGTGGACCGTTCCATCGACGGAGCGTCGGAGTTCGTCTCGACCAACGTCGTGGGCACCCAGGTCCTCCTGGACGCCGCCCTGGAGGCGGGGGTCGAACGGTTCCTGCTGGTCTCCACCGACGAGGTCTACGGCTCCGCCGACGAGGGGGCCTGGACCGAGGACAGCCCCCTGCTCCCCAACTCCCCCTACTCCGCGTCCAAGGCGGCGGCCGACCACATGGCGCGTGCCTACTTCAGGACCCACGGGCTGCCCGTGGTGACGGTGCGGACCTCGAACAACTACGGTCCCTACCAGCACCCGGAGAAACTCATCCCGCTCTTCACGACCCGCCTGCTGGAGCAACGCACCGTGCCGTTGTACGGCGACGGGGGCAACGTGCGCGAGTGGGTGCACGTGGACGACCACTGTCGGGGCATCGCCCTGGCCCTCGAACACGGCGCCCCCGGCGGTGTCTACAACATCGGCAGCGAGGACCGGGTCGGCAACATCGACATCGCCACCGCGCTCGTGCGGCTCACCGGAGCGGACCTCTCGCTCGTACGACGCGTCGCCGACCGCAAGGGTCACGATCGGCGCTACGCGTTGGACTCCACCCGCGCCCGGACCGAACTCGGTCACCGGCCGCGGGTCCCCCTCGACCAGGGTCTGGCGGAGACCGTGGAGTGGTACCGGCGCCACCGTGCCTGGTGGTCGCCCTCCGCGTCCGCCGTCCCCACCCCCCGACCCGTAGCCCAGAAGGGAACATCCCATGCCTGACGTCGCAACGGTCCGCCTCAAGATCCAGGAGATCGTCGATGAGGTCACCGCGGAGACCGGTGGCGTCGTCCACATGTCCGACCTCGACTCCTTCGGACTGGTCCAGCTGGTGCTCAACCTGGAGGCGGAGTTCGACGTGGTGATCCTGGAGGAACTCCACGGCTTCACCGGCACGGACTTCGACGACCTCGCGGCCTTCGTCGTCGCCACCACCGGCGACTCCGTCGGATCCGCGGGCTGAAAGGAGGACAGCGCCGATGTACGAAGCCGGTCTGGCCGGGGTGTACGACCTCGTCTACCGCAGCAGGGGCAAGGACTACGACAAGGAGAGCGCCCACCTCGCCGAGGAGATCCTCGCGCGACGACCCGAGGCCGCGTCGTTGCTCGACGTCGCCTCGGGGACCGGGGCGCACCTGGAGTTCCTCCGCCGGCGCTTCGCCCGGGTGGAGGGGCTGGAACGCTCCGAGGACATGATCGGCGTGGCCCGCGCCAAGCTGCCCGACGTCACCATGAACCAGGGCGACATGCGCGACTTCGCCCTGGAGCGCGAGTTCGACGCGGTGGTCTGCCTCTTCTGCTCGGTGGCCTACGTGTCGACGTTCGAGGAGCTGTGCGCCACCCTGTCCTCCTTCGCGGGGGCGGTACCCCGAGGAGGGGTCGTGGCGATCGAACCCTGGGTGTTCCCGGAGGACTTCACCCCCGGCTACGTCTCCTCCCACCTGGCCCGGGAGGACGGACGCGCCGTCGCCCGCCTCTCCCACTCCCGTCGCGAGGGTCGGCTCGTCACGATGGACGTCCACTACGTGGAGGCCACGAACGAGGACGGCATCACGCACTTCACCGACGTCCACCGCCTCACCCTCTTCTCCCGGCAGGAGTACGAGGAGGCCTTCACCCTGGCCGGGTGCACCGTGGAGTACCTCCCACCGGGGCGGTTCGACCAAGGACTGTTCATCGGGACGCGTCGCTGAGGTCGCTCTCGCACATGGCGCGCAGTGAGTCCGTGAGGCCGATCCGGGCGGACCAGCCCAGGATCCGGTCGGCGGGTTCGGGGTCGGCCAGCACCCAGGATCCGCCCAGTCCGGTCCGGGCGCTGGGGAGCGGACGCACGGCCTCGTCGGGGATCCCGGCGGCGTCGGCGAAGGCGCGGACGAAGTCCTCCATCGCCGTCGCCGTTCCGCTCCCCACCGGAATGGCGTAGCCCTGGTCCTCGGTCTCCGCGGCCAGGAACACGGCCCGGGCCAGGTCGCGCACGTCCGCGTAGTCCCGATGCGCGCGGGCCACGTCGACGGTGAACGTCTCCTCGGCCGGCCTTCCCCGGCGGGTACGGACCCGGTCCAGCAGGCGTCCGGGGAACGAGGCGGGGGAGGGGTGCGGGCCGCAGGCGTTGACCAGCCGCAGCACCACCGCTTCGAGTGTTCCGGCGTCGGCCGCCGCCACCACCGCCTTGGAGCCGGCCAGCCGGGTCCGGGCGTAGTCGTTCGCGGGCGCCGGCACGGTGTCCTCGCTCACCGCGCGCGGCCGGGGGACGTCACCGTACTCGTGGACGGTGCCGAGGTGGATCAGACGTGGCGGGCGGTCCCACCCCGCCAGCGCCTCCAGGAGCCGTTCGACCTGGCCGACGTTGCCCTCGTGCAGGGACCGGTGGTCGTGGTCCCACCCGTCGGTCGCGTTCATGGCGTCGACCGCGTTCACGACCACCCCGGTGTCGTGGGCGCGCAGGACCCGTGCCAGATCCCGCGGCGTGGTCCTGCGCAGGTCCATGCCGACGAACGCGTGCCCACGCGTGTGGGCGACGGGGTTCCTGGCGATGACCACCACGCGGTACCCGCCGTGGGCGAAGGCCTCGCACACGTGCCTGCCGATCCATCCGGTGCCCCCGAGAACAGCGACGGTCCGTTTTTCAGAGTGCCACGTCATTCTTGTTTTCCCTGCCTTCCGGGGGTCCTGGTCGAGCAGTATTCTAGGACTCCCGTAATTCACGTTCCAAGGTTATGACGTGCCTGTCCGCGGCCTTGGAAAGCCTTTTCGATCTCCTGCCCGCCTCTGTCCCGCCGGCGGGACGAAAGGTCGCTCCATTGGTCGTACCGCCGCCTGATCAGGGGAATAACTGACATGCGAATTCTGTTCGCCACCTACTCCGAGAAGACCCATTTCTTCAGCATGGTGCCGTTGGCCTGGGCGCTGCGCACGGCCGGGCACGAGGTGCGGGTGGCCAGCCAGCCCGCGCTGGAGAGCGTGATCACGGGAACGGGGCTCACCGCGGTCCCGGTCGGACGGGACCACGTGATGTGGAGCTTCATCAAGCGACGCCCGCAGTTCGAGGAGGACGTCAAGTTCGGGCAGATGCCTCCCTACGACGTCGCGGACCGGCCCGAGGAAGAGATCACCTGGCAGCACCTGCTCGACGCCTACCGCAACATCGTGCCGTGGGCGTTCCGGCTGGCCAACGACCCCATGGTCAACGACCTGACGGAGTTCTGTCGGTGGTGGCGGCCGGATCTGGTGGTGTGGGAGCCGACGACCTACGCGGGGCCGATCGCGGCCGAGGCGTGCGGCGCCGCCCACGCCCGCCTGACCTGGGGACTCGACTTCGACGGACGGTTGCGCGAACAGTTCGTGCGCCTGCGCGAGGAGGTGCCGGGGCGGGAGGACCCGCTGCGGGACTGGATGGCCGGTCGGTTGGAGCCGTGGGGCGCCACGTTCGCCGAGCACGTGCCCCAGGGGCACTTCACCATCGATCAACTGCCCGAGTCCTTCCGGCTGTCGACGGGGCTGGACCAGGTGGGGATGCGGTACGTGCCGTTCAACGGTCCGGCGGTGGTGCCGCGGTGGTTGCGGGCCGATCCGGAGCGACCTCGGGTGGCGCGATCAGCACGACGCCCCGGCCAAGGCCGCGCGTATCCACGCACGAGGGGCCGGCATCCACCTGCCCCTGTCCGAGGTGTCCGTGGACGGGATCGCGGGCGGGGTCCACCGGCTGTTGACCGAGGAGGACTTCGCCCGCCAGGCGAGGGGGCTGAGCGACGAGGTGCGGTCCATGCCCTCGCCCAACGACCTCGTCCCCGAGCTCGAACGCCTCACCGAGAAGCACAGGACCAGGAGTTGAGACCCTTGCGCGTGCTCTTCGCGACCTACGCGGAAAAGACGCACTTCCTCAGCATGGTGCCGTTGGCCTGGGCGCTGCGCACGGCCGGGCACGAGGTGCGGGTGGCCAGTCAGCCCGCCCTGGGCGACGTGGTCACCGGAACGGGACTCACCATGGTCCCGGTCGGTCGCGACCACGACATCCATCGCGTGCTCGACGCCTTCCCCGCGCTCAAGCAGATGGTGTCCGGCGACGAACTGGCGCCCTTCGACAAGGCCGACCGGCCCGAGGAGGAGTCCACCTGGGAGTACCTGCGCGAGGGGTACCGCAACATCGTGCCGTGGGCGTTCCGGCTGGCCAACGATCCGATGGTGGAGGACCTGACGGAGTTCTGTCGGTGGTGGCGGCCGGATCTGGTGGTGTGGGAGCCGACGACCTACGCGGGGGCGATCGCGGCC
>NZ_QOCZ01000239.1 GCF_018207095.1 Nocardiopsis sp. MG754419
ACGTGGCGGCTTCGGAGGCGTAGAGCTTGCTCATGGAGCCCTCCGCCTGGGTGAAGTCCTTGCCGTTGCGCGCCATCCACGCCGCCCGCCACACGAGCAGCCGGGCGGCGTCGATCCGGGTGGCCATGTCGGCCAACAGGAAGGCCACCCCCTGGTTGTCACCGATGGGCCTACCGAACTGCTCACGCTGGGTGGAGTAGTCACGCGCGTACTCGTAGGCGGCACGCGCGCAACCGATCGCCATCGCACCCACCGTGGGTCGGGTCGCCTCGAAGGTCTTCATGGCGGCCTGACCCTGGGAGCGCTTGCCCTCCCGGGCACGGGCCAGACGCTCGTCCAGCTTCTCCTTACCGCCCAGCAGGCAGGATCCGGGGACGCGGACGTCGTCCAGGACCACCTCGGCGGTGTGCGAGGCGCGGATGCCGTGCTTGGCGAACTTCTGGCCCTGGGACAGACCCGGGGTGCGCGGCGGCACGATGAAGGACGCCTGCCCACGCGAGCCCAGTTCCGGTGCGACCGAGGCGATCACCACGTGCACGTCGGCGATGCCGCCGTTGGTGGCCCAGGTCTTGACGCCGTTGAGGACCCACTCGTCCTTGGCCTGGTCGTAGACGGCGCGGGTCCGTATGGCGGAGACATCGGAACCCGCGTCCGGCTCGGAGGCGCAGAACGCCGCCAACGCGACCTCGTCCACGGTGCCGAACATCTGGGGCGCCCACTCGCCGACCTGTTCGGGGGTGCCGGTCTTGCTCAGCGACGCGGCGGCCAGCCCGGTGCCCATGATGGACAGGCCGATGCCGGAGTCGCCCCAGAACAGCTCCTCGATCGCCACCACCATGCCCAGGCCGCTCTCCTCGAAGGCCTGGGTGGCGAAGAAGTCCAGGGAGTACAGGCCGATCTTGGCGGCCTCCTGGATGATCGGCCAGGGGGTCTCCTCGCGCTCGTCCCACTCGGCGCCCGCGGGGCGGATGACGTCCCGGGCGAACCCGTGCGTCCAGTCCCGCACGTCGCTGATCTCTTCGGGGAGTTGGAGGGAGAAGTCGGGCATGGAGAGGGCTCCTTGGCGGTCGGTCTGGGGTGTTACCGGCGGTTACCCATAGATATCACCGATGAGCGGCGGTGCGGTTTCCGGCCGGTCCCGGTGTCGGCGCTCCCGTGAGCGAACGCGGCGACGTAGGGTCGGGAAATCCGGTGCCCGCACGGGAAAAGGGAGGCGTATTCTCCCGCATTCCCTGAATTCGACCACGGAAAGCGTTCTCGCCCGAACGAGAGGCCTTGTATGGAACGGGATGTCTACGACCCCGAACACGAGACGTTCCGGGAGGCCGTGCGGGTCTTCCTCGACCGTGAGGTGCTGCCCCACCGCGAGCGCTGGGAGGAGGCCGGGGCCGTGGACCGCGAGGCGTGGCGCGCCGCCGGCCGCCAGGGCTTCCTGGGCATGGCGGTCCCCGAGGAGTTCGGCGGCGGGGGAGAGCCCGACTTCCGCTTCAGCGCGATCGTGGCCGAGGAGCTCGCCGCCACCGGCTCCAGCGGGTTGGCGTTGGGGCTGCACAACGACATCGTGGGCCCCTACCTGACCGCGCTGGCCACCGACGAACAGAAGGCCCGGTGGCTGCCGGGTTTCTGCTCCGGCGACCTGGTCACCGCCATCGCCATGACCGAACCCGGGGCCGGCTCCGACCTCCAGGGGATCCGCACCCGGGCCGAGGACCGGGGCGACCACTTCCTCCTCGACGGCGCCAAGACCTTCATCTCCAACGGTGTCCTCGCCGACCTGATCGTCGTGGTGGCCCGCACCGGGTCTGAGGGCGGTGCCCACGGGCTCAGCCTCCTGGTGGTGGAGCGGGGCATGCCCGGTTTCGAGCGCGGTCGCAATCTGGACAAGATCGGCCAGCACGCGCAGGACACGGCGGAACTCTTCTTCGACGGAGTGCGGGTGCCCCGGGAGAACCTGCTCGGTGACCTCGACGGGGGCTTCGGGCACCTCATGTCGCACCTGCCCCAGGAACGGCTGGCCATCGCGATCGCCTCCGCGCGCGGCGCCGAGCGGCTCGTGGAGCTGACCACCGACTACGTGCGCGAACGGGAGGCCTTCGGTCGCAGGCTCGCCTCCCTCCAGCACGTGCGGTTCGAGATCGCCGAGATGGTCGCCGAGTGCACGCTGGTCCGCAGCTTCGTCGACCGCTGCATCAAGGCCCACGGTCGCGGGGAACTGGACGCCGCGCACGCCTCGATGGCCAAGTGGCAGGCCACCGAACTGCACAACCGTGTGGCCGACCGGTGCCTGCAGCTGCACGGCGGCTACGGGTACATGCGCGAGTACCCGGTGGCCCGCGCCTTCGTGGACGGGCGCGTCCAGACCATCTACGGCGGCACCACCGAGATCATGAAGGAGATCGTGGGCCGCGCCTGGCTGGCGTGAGACGACGCCCGTGGGATCGGGTGTGCGGGGCTCCGGGCGGTCGCGGATGCGCGCCCGGCTCCCCGCCCCGATCCGCCCGTGCACGCGTGCGACGGAAGACGTCGCGCGCCCATTCTTGTCCGTTTCATCCTTTGTGGTGTTGGTGGTGAGGATGACTCCTTTTATGGCACTACGGAAATGACGGGTGCTTTTCGCGGGATGAAGAAATGGTTAGGCTTTCCTGTGTCCTAGATCACGTTCTTGAGGAAGTCGCCCAGGAGTACACATGACCTCCGTTCCCGGCACCGCGGACGATCCCACGAACCGCACTCTTCCCGATCTCCTCCTGCGCAACGCGCGCGAGTTCCCCGACCGCCCGGCGCTGTCCTGGCGCGAACCCGGGGCCACCGACTGGACCACCCTCACCTGGGCCCGCACCCACGACACCGTCGCCGCCCTCGCCGAGGGCTACGCCGCCCTCGGGGTCCGCCCCGGCGACCACGCCCTGATCATGATGGGCAACCGGCCCGAACACTGGCTCTCCGACCTCGCCCTGGTCCACGCCGGCGCCGTTCCCGGTACCGTCTACACCACCTCCGCACCGGAGCAGGTCGCCCACATCGCCCGCCACAGCCGCGCACGCGTCGCGGTCGTGGAGAACGCCGAGACCGCCGCCCGGTGGGAACCCCTCCTCAAGGACCCGGACACACCCCTGGCGCACCTCGTCGTGGTCGAGGGCGCCGACCCCGAGCGGGGCCACACCCCCTACACCGCGCTCACCGAGGCCGTGCCCGCCGGTGCCTTCGACCGGTGGCGCGCGCTCACACCCGACGACCTCGTCACGGTGGTCTACACGTCCGGCACCACCGGTGATCCCAAGGGTGTGGCGATCTCCCATCGTCGGGTGCTGGCCCAGACCGGGGCGCTCGAACGGGCCCTGGAGGTCCCCGCGCACCCCTCCCACGTCTGCTACCTGCCGTTGGCGCACATCGCCGAACGTCTCCTCGGTATCTACCTGCCCCTGGTACGGGGCTCCCACGTGTGGATGTGCGCCGACCCCACCGCGATGGTCGGGGTCCTGCCCCAGGCCCGGCCCGTGCACTTCCTCGGGGTGCCCCGTGTCTGGGAGAAGCTCGCCGGCGCCGTCCACGCGATGCTGTCCACCCTGCCCGAGGAGCGGCGCGCGGTCGTCGACGCCGCCCGGGAGATCGCCACCGAGTACGCCGCACACCTCGAACGCGCGGGGGACATCCCGGCCGACCTGGAGGAACGCTACCGACGGGCCCGGGCCACCACGCTCGACCCGCTCCTCGCTCGGCTGGGGCTGGACCGGGTGGCCCTGCCCACCAGTGCCTCGGCGCCCATGCCCGTGGACGTGGCCCGCTTCTGGGCGTCCCTGGGCGTGATCATCATGGACGCGTGGGGGCTCACCGAGTCCGTGGGGGTGGCCACCATGAACCGCCCCGGGCCGGGGGACTTCCGGATCGGTTCGGTGGGCCGTCCCATCGACGGCATCGAGGTGCGCCTGGCCGAGGACGGCGAGGTTTTCCTGCGCGGCGACTCCCTCTTCCAGGGCTACCTCGGGGCGGACGGGTCCATCCGCCCCGACCTGGACGCCGACGGCTGGTTCGCCACCGGTGACGTGGGCCGGATCGACGAGGACGGTTTCCTGTGGATCACCGACCGCAAGAAGGAGCTCATCGTCACCTCCGGCGGGAAGAACGTGTCCCCCGCCCTGGTGGAGAACACGCTCAAGGAACACCCGCTGATCGGGCAGGCGTTCGCCCACGGTGACCGCCGGCCCTACCTGGTGGCGCTCATCGTGCTCGACCCCGAACTCACCCCGCTGTGGGCGGCGTCCCAGGGCATCGACGCCGAGGGCGCGCACCTGGCGGAACACCCCGAGGTCCTCGCCGAGATCCAACGGGCGGTGGAGGCCGCCAACCACCGCCTCAACCGCCCCGAACAGGTGAAGCGGTACCGGGTGCTGTCGGGGGAGTGGGGGCCGGAGACCGGGGAACTGACCCCCTCGCTCAAGCTCCGCCGCCGCGTCGTGGCCGACCGCCATGCCCGGGATCTCGACGCGCTCTACCAGGACTGACGCTCCGCGCCCGGGGCGTGGTCCGCCCCGGGCCCCGGAGTGGTCGCGGTGCGAGGGGCCCGCGGCGGGGCGGGCTCAGCCGAGGAGCGGTGGCGCGAGCCGGGCCAGGGTCGCGAGCCGGTCGCATTCGCCGGGGAGCGGTTGGACCACCACGTGGTCGGCGCCCGCGGACAGGTGCCTGTTCAGGGCGGCGGCCGCGCTCTCCGCCGACCCCTGGGCCACGAGCGCGTCCACGAGGGCGTCGCTCCCCCCGTCGGCGAGGTCCGGGGCGCCGTAGCCGAGCCGTTCCAGGTTGGCGACGTAGTGGGGCAACCCCAGGTAGAAGGACATCCCCTCACGCGCGGCAGCCCGTGTTCCCGCCGGGTCCGTGCCCAGGACCACCTTGTGCTCCACGGCCAGCAGGGGACCCCCGCTCAGTCGCTCGCGCGCGTCGCCGGTGTAGGCGGTGTTCACCAGGTAGGGGAGGGCACCCGCCGCCCGGGTGGCGCTCAGCTCCAGCATCCGAGGTCCGAGGGCCGCCAACACGCGCCGGTCGACCGGTACCCCCTCCCGGTCCAACACGTCCAGATACGCCCGCATGCCCTGGAGCGGGGTCCGCGCCCCGGGGCCCCGTTCCCGGCGATGGCCCGCGCCGAGCCCCAACAGGAACCGGCCCGGGTAGGCCTCCTCCAGCCGTCGATAGGCGTCCGCGACCTCGTCGGCGGGGGCCGTCCCGGTGCTCGGCGGAGGGCGAACCGCCCACCCAGAGGGTCCCGTAGCCCAGGCGCTCCACCTCGGCCGCCACGTCCTCGTCGATGTCCTGGTGCCGCAGCCACACCCCGTGCCGGCCCAACCTCACCGGTGTCGCGTCCAGCCCCATGGGTCCTCCCGTCGTCGGATCCGTGTGTCCACCAAACTACGGCGGTGGTGCCCGTGGGGCCCGGCGACGCCCCGTCGTGCCGATCGGTAGGGCCGGGAGCGTCCGGCGGGGACGGCAGCGACCGAACCCGAACGCAGTATCCTCGACGTTCGATCCCCGTGCGGTTCCCCTCGCCCCCTGGAGACGGCACATGAGCGTGTTCCCCTCATCAGACGATCCCGAACAGGTCATCACGGTCCAGCAGGACTACGACAGCGACACCCCCGTGCCCACCCACCACCTGGAGAGGGGGGAGTCCCGCACCTTCGGTCGCGGTGGCCGCAACCGCCACGTGGACATCCTGGTGGCGGCGGGCGACCGGGCCGTGTCCCGGGTGGCCGGCGAGGTCACCTCGCACGGCGATCACTGGCGGATCAGCAACCTCAGCCCCACCAAGGCCTACGTGGTGGAGAACACCGAACGGCTCGCGGGGTTCCTCCAGGTCCCGCCCTACACCCAGGGCATGCTGGTGCCCTTCGAGACCTCCCGGGTACTCGTCCCCGGCGCCCACGGCGAACACAGTTTCCTGGTGATGGCGCCCGCCGCCTGCGGCAGTGTCCTGGTGCCCTCCGGGGACCCGCTCGGCGACTCCGACCTCGGCGAGAGCAACGCCGAGCGCACGGACGTCCGAAGTTTCCGGATCGACCGTCTGCACACCTACTACCGGGTGCTGGCCGCCTTCTGCGAACCCCGACTGCTCGACCCCGGCACCAGGTACACCCCCACCCAGCACCAGGTCGCCCGACGGCTGAAGCTGTCCAAGGCGGCGGTCAACTCCCACATCGACTACCTGCTCAAGACCAAGTTCCAGGTGGAGCCGGAGGACGCCCGCCAGGGGCAGGACTGGCGGGTCGACATGCTCACCGAGAAGGCCCTGCACTTCGGACTGGTCACCCGGGAGGACCTGTCGGTGCTGCCCGACCCCGAGGGCGACGCCTAGCCGGTGTTGTATAACGATGTAAAACACATCGACCCCGGGCGTCCCGCCCGGGGGAGGAGGAGCGCGTGGGTATCAGCCTGAAGGACGTCGCACTGCGGGCGGGGGTGTCGGTCAAGACGGTGTCGAACGTCGTCAACGAGTACCGGCACGTGACCCCGCAGACCCGGCAGCGCGTCCAGCGGGTCATCGACGAGCTCGGGTACCGACCCAACCTCACCGCCCGCCACCTGCGCAAGGGGCGGACCGGCATGATCGCCCTCGCGCTTCCGGAGCTCGGCAACCCCTACTTCGCCGAACTCGCCGACGCCGTCATCGAGTACGCGGGCGCGCTCGACTACATCGTGCTGCTCGACCACACCAACGGCCGCCGGGACCAGGAGGTGCTGTTCGCCCAGGGGTTCCGTGCCCGGGTCATCGACGGGTTGATCCTCAGCCCCATCGAACTGGAGAACGAGGACCTGCTGGCCCGGGAGAGCGACGCGCCCCTGGTCCTGCTCGGTGAACGCCAGTACGACGCGCCCTACGACCACATCGCCATCGACAACGTGGCCGCCGCCCGCACCGCCGCGGCCCACCTGATCGAGCTCGGGCGTCGTCGGATCGCGTTCCTGGGCGCACGTCACGGCCAGGCCCGGCAGACGGCCCACCTGCGACTCCAGGGATGGCGCGAGGTGATGGCCGAGGCCGGAAGGCCCACCGGCGAGGAGTACGTGGCGGCCACGGACGGGTACACGCGTGAGGACGGTGCCCAGGCCATGGCCCGCCTCCTCGACTCGGGGGTCCGGCCCGACGCGGTGTTCTGCTACAACGACCTCATCGCCATCGGCGCCATGCGCACGTTGACCACGCGGGGGCTGCGCGTCCCCGAGGACGTCGCCGTCGTCGGGTTCGACGACATCGAGGACGGCCGTTACTGCGCCACCACGCTCACCACGGTCGCACCCCACAAGAGGGCCATAGCGCGCGCCGCGACCGACGCCCTGCTCGAAAGGCTCGCCCTCACCGGCGGGCAGGAGATCGAACCCCGCCGGGTCCAGCCGGGCTTCGCCCTGATCCCCCGGGAGAGCACCACCGGCAGGTCCTGACCCGGCCCGCTCGGAGCGTGACGCGCACCCGGCCCCCGTGACACCGCGCGCCTCCATGCCACCGTGCCCGGGGCGCGGTTCCCGTGTCCGTGTCCATGTGGGCCCTCTCGGACGCCCGTGGGGCGCAACCCAGGTCGACGGTCGATGGGCGCGCAACCCAGGTTGACACCATGGACGCGGTACAAGCGGCGGCCACCGCCTCCGACACCTCCTCGCCGATGGACGGACTCCGAGCCGTCGCCTCGTCGCGCATGCTCGTGGACTCCCTGGAGCTACGACAGGTCGAGCAGGCGCTGCGCGACGGTGCGTCGGAGCGGCGCTCGGGGTGACGCGCCAGGCCGTTCAGAAGAAGTACGGGAAACGTCTGCGCCACGTGCGGGCGCACGAAAGGGGCCGACGATGACCGGTTCGTCCACACGACCCTCCGCGCTCTCCGCGGGCTACGACCGCGTCGTGATCCTGAGCGCCGCGAGCCGCGAGGCGGTGCGCGCGGGCCACCCCGAGGTGGGGTTCGAGCACCTGCCGCTCGGTGTGCTCGTCAACGGGGGTGCGGGGCCCGAGCCCTCAGGGAAGCCGGAGTGGACCTGGAGCGGGCACGTGAGGCGATCGACGCACGCCTGGACGAGGTCCTGGCCGAGTGCCCCTCGACCGGCGGCGACGCTGCCCCGATCACCGCGCTGATCGACGACGAGGGCGGGACGCTGCGGGAGACCATCACGGCCGGCGAGACCGGACGCTCGGTGACCTGGACCCGGGACGAACAGGAGGGTACGGCCCCACGTGTCCTGACGGTGGTCATCGAGCCCGTCGGCGACCACGCCCGAGTGCGCCTGCTCATGGACCGGCCCAACGCCCTGCGCAATCGGCTCGCCAACCGCATGGTCCGGTGGTTCGCCCGGCAGCAACTCCGCGCCCACGCGCAGGCCATCGTCCAGGCCGCCGCGTCGTAGGGGCCAGGACACTCCGGCGGCGCCCCGGGTCGGAGCGATCGGCCCGGGGCGCCGTCCTGTCGTGCGGGGTCATGGCGGTGCCTCGTGCCCCCGAGCGTGCGGATCGCGCCGTGCGCCAGGGGTGGTCGCGCAGGCGGCCGAGTCCGCTCTCCGTCCGCGCGGAGGTCCCGTGCGACGGGATCGTGGCGTCGACGCGCACCGTACCCGCGGGGTCGGCGTGGCCGAGCGTGCCGCTCCGACGCCGCCCGCGCCGTGCGCCGCCCCCCGCGCCGGTCGTTTCTCAGGCCGCCGACGTCATGACCTGACCGCGGCGACCGCCTCGTCCCAGAGGGCGTCGAGCGACGACCCTCCGTCGCGGCGCACCCACGTCTCGGTGGCCACATCGAGGCAGGTCAGCGCCGCGGCGATGATCGCGGCGGCGCGGTGATCGGCGCTCTGCTCGTCGAGGGCGGTCACGGCGCGCAGCCGTCGGGCCAGCTCGGGGACGAGCAGCTCCTTCCACGCGAGATGTTTCTCCAGGTGACGCGCGCGCAGCGACGGTGCCTGGATGAGCATCCGCGCGATGCGCAACTCGACCTCGGCGCCGGCCCAGGCCTGGTCGCGCAGCGCCAGGAGCGCGGCGCGCACCGCGACCCAGGGTTCCTCCTCGCGTGGCCGGGCGGCCAGCTCCGCGCGAACACGGTGTCCTCGGTCGATGAGGTCGCCCAGGACGACGTCCTCCTTGGTCGCGAAGTAGCGGAAGAACGAACGTCGAGAGATCCCGGCGGCCTCGGCGATCTGGTCGACGGTGGTCTCCTCGAAGCCGTGTTCGAGGAAGAGGGCCATCCCCGCTTCGGCGATCTCCCGATGCACCGCACGACGTGTGCGTTCCCGCAGGCCGGGTCTGGGTTCTCCACTACTCACGCGTTCACCCTATCGGAAAGTCACTCTGCGTCGAATGTGGCATCAAGTGTCATGTTTGGCATAAGGTGCTGCCATGACCATCGATCACTCCACCCAGACCACGCTCATCACCGGCGCCAGTTCCGGTATCGGCGCCGCTCTGGCCCGGCGGCTCGCCGAACGCGGTACCGCCCTGGTCCTGGTGGCCCGCCGCACCGAACGGCTGGACGCCCTCGCCGACGACCTGCGCCGGGACCACGGCGTCCGGGTCGAGACCGTGTCCGCCGACCTGGGCCGTCCGGAGGCGGGGCGGAACCTGGCAGCCGAGGTCGACCGTCGTGGCATCCGCGTCACCAGCCTGGTCAACAACGCGGGGGTCGGGCTCGACGGCGCCTTCGCCGACCAGGACCCCGACGAACTCGCGTCCCTGCTCGCGCTCAACGTCACCGCCCTCGTGGACGTCACCCGGGCGTTCGTGGAACGCCTGACCAGGACCGGGGGCGGCTACCTCGTCAACGTCGCGAGCGCGGCGTCCTACCAGCCGATCCCGGGCATGGCGACCTACGCCGCGAGCAAGACGTTCGTGCTGAACTTCACCGAGGCGCTGTGGTGGGAGACGCGCGGGAGCGGCCTGCGCACCCTGGCGTTCTCACCCGGCCTGACCCGTTCGGAGTTCTTCGACGGCATCGGCGAGGAGGGCTACGGGAACGGATTCCAGACCCCCGACGAGGTCGCGCGGGCGTTGGTGCGCGCGCTCGACCGGCGCAGGTCGGTGCCGAGCGCGGCCGCCCGGGTGAGCACCACCCTCGCCGCGACGCTCGGCCGCCTCTTCAGCCGTAGAACCACCGTGCTGGTCGCGGCCCGTGGGGCGGGTTCGGCCGCCCTCATGCGCAAACGGCGTCCCATCGTGGCGTGAACCCCGGCGGGGCCGTGGTCACCCGGTGGCGCTGTCGCCTTCGTCGCCGGTGTCGTCGGGTGG
>NZ_QOCZ01000240.1 GCF_018207095.1 Nocardiopsis sp. MG754419
GGTTGGGGCCGCGACGTCGGTTTGCCGGCGTGCGGTGTTCGTCAGGGGGTCGGGTCGTGGTCGATGGTGCGCTGTAGGTAGGCCTCGAAGGTGGTGCGACCCACCCGTTGCTCGGGGGCCAGGTGGGCGCCGGAGCGGAAGGCGGCGAAGACACGGCCCGGTGCGCGCAGCGGCCAGGTGGGTCTGTTCTGCCCGTGGGCGTGCAGGTAGGCGCGGGCCAGTGCGGCGAAGGGTTCGACCCGGGGGCCGCCCAGATCGTCGACGCGTCCGGCGGGTTCCTGTGCGGCCAGGCGCACCAGGCGCAGGGCCACCTCGGCGGGGTCCACCGGTTGGACGTCCAGGTCGGGGTAGGGCATGACCGGTAGACGGGCCATGCGTGCGCACAGGCCGGCGATGAGCGGGTGGAACTGGGTGGCGCGCAGGATGGTGACGCCCAGGTCACTCGCCAGGAGGGCCTGTTCGACGGTGTGCTTGGCCTTGTACAAGCCCAGCGGGATCGAGTCGACGCCGACGATCGAGATGTAGATCAGGTGGTGCACCCCCGCGCCGCGGGCCGCCCGGATGAGGTGGGTGGCGGCCTGGAGATCGCCGCCGCTCGGTGTGGAGGCCAGGTGGAGCACGGTGTGGACGCCGTCCATGGCCCGGTCCAGGCCCGCGCCCTGGCGCAGGTCGACGGCGTGGGCACGGGGGTCGGCGGGGTCGGGGTGACGGCTGAGGGTGTGCACGTCGTGCTCGGTGCGGCGGAGTCCGTCGGTGACGTGGGTGCCCAGTGTGCCGCTGGCGCCGGTGACCAGGATCGTGCTCATGTCCACCTCCGAGGCCGGTAGACGAACACGCTAACACCGGAATGCGTGCTTTGACCGGTGATCGAGTCGGTGTCGCGGCCGGTGGCGTTCGGCTGCGCGCGGGTCCGGGCCGGTGGTCGTGGTCGGTCGGTGTCACGGCCGGGAACGCCGCCCTCGTCGCGGGTCCCGGCCCGCGGGCCGAAGAGCGCACGATACGAGATCCGTGCACCGACCGAGCCCACCCTCTCGGAGCCGGGGCGGGCCCGGGGCGCCGGGTGGTGCACGTCAGGGTCCTGGCTGGTGGATCGTGGTGAGAGAGGTCCGGTTAGAGTGCTGGGCAGCGTCGGTGCAGTGGGTGCCGTCGCACAGTGGTGAGGAGTGTGTCCATGTCCGGTCTCGTGCAGGAGTTGGTGGCCGCTTTGGGGGCGGAGTCGGTGGTCACCGACCCCGAGGTCATGGCCGGTTACGCGCACGACGAGGCCGAGTGGGCGCCCTACGGTGGCCCGGTGGCGGTGGTGCGCCCACGCGCGACCGCGGATGTGGCCACGGTGGTGCGCGCGTGCGTGGAGCACGGTGTCCCGGTGGTGGCCCGAGGCGCCGGCACGGGGTTGTCGGGTGCGGCCAACGCCGCGCAGGGGTGGGTGGTGGTCTCCTTCGAGCGCATGAACCGGGTGCTGGAGGTGGACCCCGTCCAGCAGAGCGCGACGGTACAGCCCGGTGTGGTCAACAACGACCTGCGCGATCGGGTGGCGGCGGACGGCCTGTGGTATCCACCGGACCCGGCCTCGGCCCCCTGGTCGACCATCGGCGGCAACGTGGCCACCAACGCGGGCGGACTGTGCTGTGTGAAGTACGGGGTGACCCGTGACTACGTGCTGGGCATGGAGGTGGTCACCGGCACGGGCGAGGTGGTGCGGCTGGGCAGGACCACCGCCAAGGGTGTGACCGGTTACGACCTGGCCGGACTCATGGTGGGCTCGGAGGGCACACTCGGGTTGGTCACGGAGGTGACCCTGCGCCTGGTGCCGCTGCGCACCGGGGTGGAGCACACGGTGGTGGGCTACTTCGACTCGTTGGTGGACGCCGGCAAGGCCGTGACGGCGGTCTCGGCTGCGGGCATCGTCCCCTCGGCGATGGAACTGATCGACCGGTTCTGTCTGCGTGCGGTGGACGAGTGGAAGAACATGGGCCTGTCGGCCGAGGGAGAGGTGTTGTTGCTGGCCCGCAGCGACCTGCCCGGTGAGGCCGGGCAGGCCGAGGCCGACCGCATCCTGGAGTGTTTCGAGAAGGAGCGCGCGGTGTACGCGGTGCGTTCCACCGACGCCGAAGAGGCCGAGGCGTTGTTCGCGGCGCGCCGGTTGGCCTATCCGGCGCTGGAGCGGCTGGGTCCGTTGCTGACCGAGGACGTGTGCGTGCCCAAGGCGCGGGTGCCGCGCATGTTGGAGGCGATCGAGCGTGCGGCGGAGCGTTTCGACACCCACATCGGCAACATCGCCCACGCGGGGGATGGAAACCTGCATCCTCTGTTCATCGTGCCCGCCGGTGACGAGGAGGCCAAGAACCGTGCCAAGCAGGCCTTCGAGGTGATCGTGGACGAGGCCCTGGCCATGGGCGGCACCGTCACCGGTGAGCACGGGGTCGGGTTGTTGAAGATGCGCGGGGCCGCCGAGGAACTCGGTCCGCACGTGGTGGCCATGCACCGGGCGGTCAAGGCCGCTCTGGACCCGCACGGTGTGCTCAACCCGGGCAAGGTGTTCGACTGAGCTCGCCCCTCCCTGGCCCGGCCGCACCAGGGCGCTCCCCGCTCCGGGGAGCAACGACCGGTGTGCGACGTGTGTGGAGGGCCGCCCTCTTTTGGGGCGGCCCTTCGCCGTGTTCGGACGGTGGAGTGGTTGGTCAGGGGTGGGTGAGGTAGTCGTTCAGGTGGGCGGCGGCGTCGAGCATGGCCCGTGAACGGCGGTTCAGATCGTGGGTGCGCCGGGCCAGGGCCGCGTCCAGGGCGGTGGTGTCGCCACCGTGGTTCAGCTGCTCCAGCACGGGGCCGATACCGGCCAGCGGGTAGCCGACCTGCCGCAGCAGGTGCACCACTCTGGCCAGACGCACGTCGGCGGGTGTGTAGGTGCGGTAACCGGTGGCGCGGTCGCGTTCGGGGCCGAGCAGACCGGCCTCCTCCCACACGCGCAGGGCCGAGGCCCGCACCCCCAGATGGGCGGCGACCTCCCCGATGCGCAGGTCGCCCCTGGGTGGGGCGGGGGCGTTGGCCGTGCGGTGGGCGATGGCGGCCAGGGCCTCACCGGCCCGTCGTAGGTCCCCACGGTGCCGGTGCAGGTCGGCGTGGGCGGCGTCGATCGATTCCAGGGCCTCGTCGATGCGGCCCTCGTGCACGGCGTGCATGATGGCGCGCGCCAGGGGGCTGCCGAAGGCGGCGTAGAGCGCCCGGTAGGTGAGCAGGGCGCGGCGGTGCCGGGGGGTGAAGATCCGGTAGCCGGAGTCGGTGCGCTCGGTGGGCGGCAGCAGGTGCTCGTCGGCGTGGTTGCGGACCTGTTAGATGGAGATGCCCGCGGCACGGGCCAGGTCGATGGGGCGCAGGCGTTCCGGTGCGTCCACGCGGGTCCTTCCCGGGCCGGATCGGGCGGTGGGCGATCAGGATAGTGCGTGGTGGGCGAGGGTGTGCGTGCGCGAGAGTGCCCCGCCCCGAGGCGCGAGGGCCGGGCCGGACGCACGCAGCGCTCCGTCGGTCCCGCCTCGGGGATCGGTGGGGGACGTCCACCGGGGTGCCGGCCGTCCGCTCCGCCGTTCCCGGGGTCCGGTGACGCGGGGTGACCCCTGCCCCCGGCCCTCAGCTGGGCGAACGGGCACAGGGGCCCGCATCGTCGGCCACGCCGGGGATGCGGCGTGACGGGACGGTTCCCCGAGATCGTCATTCGGCGGAACCGAAGGGTGTCGGGGACGCGTCTCACCGGTAGGAGAGCCGCACCGAGAGGAAGTGCCCCCAATGTCCGGTGGTGTGATGGCCATGTTGGCCATCGTGGTCGTCGTCATCGTCGCGATCACGGTGATGAGCGCGGCGGCCGAACGCAAACGTGTGGAGTCCCTGAGCGCGTGGGCCCGGGAACGGGGGTGGCACTACGACCGGGAGAGGCCCGAACTGGCCGATCGCTTCGGCGGCGCCCCCTTCAGACGGGCCCCCTCCAACGCCAGGGCCATCCACGTGCTCTCGGCCGAGCACCGCGGACACCGGGTGCTGGCCTACGAGTACACCTACACCACCACCTCGCACAACGGGCAGAGCACGACCACCACCCGGCACCGGTTCCCGGTCGTGGTGGTCTCCACCCCGCACACCCCGGTGCTGGACGTGCGCACCGAACACTTCGGGCACGCCCTGATGGGGATGCTGGGTGTGCGCGATCTTCAGGTGGGGGAGCGGCTGTTCGACGACACCTTCCGGATCCGGTGTGAGGACGAGGGGTTCGCGCGGGCGGTGTTGGACGAACCGGTGCGCGCCTGGCTGTTGGAGCGCCCCGAGGAACGGGTGCCGTTCCGCTTCACCGGCGACCACCTGGTGACCTGGGGGCAGGGCGCTCTGGAACCGGAGGCCGCGGTGGCCCTCGCCGACCGGCTCATCACTTTGCTCGAACTCGTTCCGGACGGGGTCTGGGAGGGCACCCGCGGCTGAGCCGCGGGGCGCCACCGAAGTCCGTCACGGCCCGGGTACGGGTCAGGGGTACAGGTCGGGCGGGAAACCGGTCCAGTGCAGGTCGAGCGGTAGGTGACTCGTGTCGTTGAGGACCAGGACCGCGGCCGCGGCGTCGGGGCGGTAACGGATCACGGTGAGGGCCGTGTCGGCCACGGGGGTGCTCACCCACCGCCACGTCGGTGCGTCCCACGCGTGCGCCACCGGAGGGGCCACCAGGAAGGCGTGGGCGATGACGACCTCGCGGCGCGGGCGGTCTCCCCGGGCGGGGCCGGTGAAGAGTTCCCGTGCGCGCCGTGCCCGCACAGCCGCACGCTCCTCTGCCGGGACGCGCTCCACGAAGTCGAGGATCCCCTGGGCGTGTACGGGCGGCAGCGCGTCCCGGGTGGGCGCCGAGGGCACGTGGTCCCCTGCCTCGGGCGCGGCGCGGAGCGCGACCCCGCCGAGGCGGGCGCCGACCAGGGCAGAGGTCTGCTCGGTGCGTGGAGCGAGGCCGTGCCAGAGGAGGTCGGGACGCACACGCTCCAGCCTGGCCCCCAGCAGGTCGGCCTGACGCCGTCCTGCCGGGGTGAGGGCTCCGGTGCGCGGGTCGGCCTCGCCCTGGCGGGCGAGGTACACGTCGCGGAGTGCGGGCATGGGTCCTCCTCGTCGGTTCCCCGTGGGACGTCGCCGCCACCGGCTGCGGGTTCGCGTGGGT
>NZ_QOCZ01000025.1 GCF_018207095.1 Nocardiopsis sp. MG754419
TAGGAGACCCGGTAGCCGTCGCCCTGGTAGGACTCCGGCTCGGGCCGGGCCGCCGAGGGCGGCGTCTGCGCGTGCCGGGGCTCGGGGCGCACGGGCTCCGGGGTCACCCAGGGCTGGTGGACGATGGGCTCGGCGGGCCGCGGCGTCTCCGGCTCGGCCTGGACCGGGCGGGACGGGGTAACCCACGGCATGCTGGTGGCCGGCGCCCCGCTCGCGCCATCGGCGGAGGGAGCGGCCTTGGCGCGCTCCTCCCTGCCGGACGTGATGCCTGCCGTGGGGGCGACGGCCTCAGGAGGGTCCACCGGCTTGCGCTCCTGCGTCGCCGCGGTGATGGCCTCCGGTTCGTCGAAGCCCGCGGCGATCACGGTGACCCGCACCTCGTCGCCCAGAGCGTCGTCGATCACGGCACCGAAGATGATGTTGGCCTCGGGCGCCGCCGAGTTGGCGACCAGTTGCGCGGCCTCGTTGATCTCGAAGAGTCCGAGGTCGGAGCCGCCCTGGATGGACAGCAACACCCCGTGCGCCCCGTCGATACTGGCTTCCAGGAGTGGTGAGGAGATCGCCAGTTCGGCCGCGGCCACGGCCCTGTCGTCCCCTCGCGCGGATCCGATCCCCATCAACGCCGATCCCGCCCCCGACATGACCGACTTGACGTCGGCGAAGTCGAGGTTGATCAGACCGGGTGTGGTGATCAGGTCGGTGATGCCCTGGACACCGGAGAGCAGGACCTGGTCCGCGGCCTTGAACGCGTCCAGGACGCTGACCTGGCGGTCCGAGATGGAGAGGAGGCGGTCGTTCGGGATGACGATGAGCGTGTCGACCTCCTCGCGGAGCATCGCTATCCCGGACTCGGCCTGGGTGGCCCGGCGCTTGCCCTCGAATCCGAAGGGGCGGGTGACCACACCGATGGTGAGGGCTCCCAGGGAGCGGGCGATGTTGGCGACGACCGGAGCACCACCGGTGCCGGTTCCACCGCCTTCACCGGCCGTGACGAAGACCATGTCGGCCCCCTTGAGGACCTCCTCGATCTCCTCACGGTGATCCTCCGCGGCCTTGCGGCCGACGTCGGGGTTGGCTCCGGCTCCCAGGCCGCGGGTGAGCTCGCGGCCGACGTCGAGCTTGACGTCCGCATCGCTCATCAGCAGCGCTTGGGCGTCGGTATTGATCGCGATGAACTCAACGCCCTTGAGCCCCTCTTCGATCATTCGGTTGACGGCGTTGACACCGCCGCCGCCGATACCGACGACTTTGATGACCGCGAGGTAGTTCTGCGGTGCTGCCACGACGAGGGGCCTTTCCGCTCGCATGAGCCGTTCCGTCTGCGTGTCCGCGAGTGCTCTTCCGCGGGTGCGCCGGCGGTCCGGCATCCGGTTCTTCGATGTGCGTTTCGGGTTCACCCGTCGCCCGGTCGGATGGACCTTCGGCGGGGACCCCGGGTCACCGGCACCGTTTCCCGTGCTGTGAGGCTGCGACGAAACGGATCCCGCGTATCCCGAAAAGCGTGTTTTACTACGTTGTTGACGGCGGTTGTGCTTCCCGACAGTAAGCGGACCGCCGGGCACGGGCAACCGATGATGACTTCAGCCTAACGGCGTATAACACGAGGAAGCGAAGTGCGCACTCGGCGCGTCGCGTCTGGAATGTCCATCAGCTGTACCGTTTGGAGGGGGAGAGACCCCTCTTGTCCGGAGAACGGCGACTTGCCCCGACTCCGACCGGTCCAGACCACCCGTTGACCTCCGCTTCACCGAACGATGGCCTGTTCGGGGGTGCCGACGTCGTAGACACGCCCCTCTTCCGTGGGATGTTCGCGCATGAGCACCCGCAGGATCTCGCTCTTGTGCACGGTGTGTCCGGCGTCGCCCCACGCGACCTCGGAGCCGTCGCCCAGTTCGATCCGGATCTCGTCGGTGTCCCGGGCATCGATGAGCTGGATCTGCGCGAGGAAGGAGTCGGGGGCCTCCCCCACGATCTCCGCGGCCGCGCGGACCGCCTCGTTGCCCTCGATCTCCCCGGTCACCGTGACCAACGGGTGTGTTCCGGGGCGCGTCGAGGAGTCCTCGATACGCACCCCGTCCCCGTCGACCAGCCGGTACTCCTCCCCCACCGCTATCGCGAGCAGGGGTTGACGCTCGACGATCTCCACCTTCAGGGTGGCGGGCCATCCGCGCGTCACCTCGGCCGACTCGACCAGGTCGAGCCGTTCGACGTCGGCGCGACCGGCGTCCAGGTCCACCCGGATCAGCGGCGTGCCGGTATCCACCGACACCGCCGCCTCGACCTCCTCGGAGGTGATCCGATCGGTTCCGGTGACGGCGACGTCGCGGACCACGAGCAGCCGGGATCCCAGGAGCAGCCACACCACGGCGCAGACCAGGGAGACGACGAGCAGGACCGCGAAGGTCACCTTCCAGGGATCCGATCGCCCTCGCCGCGCCGTGGCCTCCGCCTTCTCCCCGCCCTGGTCAGCGCCCACGTATGTACTCCTCAGTCGTGTCCGTCGCCCTCGGCCCTCTCCGCCAGGGCCGCGACGATGTGCGGTCCGAGCTCGGTGACGTCACCGGCGCCCATGGTCAGGACGATGTCGCCCGGGCGGGCCAGGTCGGCCACCGTCCGTACGGCCTCCTCACGTCCGGGCACGTAACGGACCCGGTCGTGGGAGACCTTGGAGGTGATGAGTTCACCGGTCACACCGGGCTCGGGGTCCTCGCGGGCCGCGTAGACCTCCATCACCACGACCTCGTCGGCCAGGCTCAGGGCGGTCGCGAATTCCTCGGCGAAGATCCGGGTCCGGCTGTACAGGTGCGGTTGGAAGAGGGCCACGACCCGACCGAGCGGGATGTCGCCCTCGGAGTCCCGACTGAAGGACTCCAGGGCGGCGCGGGTGGCGCGCAGGTCGGCGTCGATCTCGGTGGGGTGGTGGGCGTAGCTGTCGTAGACCCCGACGCCGTCGCCCTCGCCCTTGAGTTCGAAGCGGCGGGCGGCCCCGGCGAAGTCGGCGATGCCCTCGACCGCGACCTCCAGGTCGTGACCGAGTTCGTCGGCCACGGCCACCGCGGCGGCGGCGTTGAGCACGTTGTGCAGGCCGGGGACGGCCACGGTGCCGTCGATGGGGTCGCCGTCGGCGGTCCGCAGGGTGAACTCGGTGCTGAAGCCCCGCGCCCGGATCCGGGTGATTCGGTAGTCGGCGTCCTCGGCCTCGCCGTAGGTGAGCACCTTCTTGCCGCGTTCGCGGGCGAGTTCGGCGACCGTGCGCGCACCGGGGTCGTCGATGCCGACGATGAGGGTGCGCTCCACGCGGTCGACGAAGCTCGCGAAGTTGGCGTGGATCTCGTCGAGACCGCTGTAGTTGTCGAGGTGATCGGCCTCGACGTTGGTGACCACGGCGATCTTGGGCGAGAGCATCAGGAAGGATCCGTCGCTCTCGTCGGCCTCCACGGCGATGGGGTCACCGACACCGGCGTCGGCGCCCACACCGGTGGTGACCAGCTTGCCGCCGATCACGTAGCCGGGCTCGACTCCCAGGTGCTGGAGCACCACCGTGACCATGGAGGTCGTGGTGGTCTTGCCGTGGGTGCCCGAGACCGCGATGCCCTCACGGTGGAGCAGCAGGGCGCCCAGGGCCGCGGCACGCGGCAGGATGCGGATGCCGCGGCGACGCGCCTCGACCAGTTCGGGGTTGTCCTCGCGGATCGCCGAGGAGACCACCAGGGTCTCGGCGGTGCCGAGGTTCTCCGCGGCGTGTCCCACGTGGACGTGGGCGCCCATCGCCTCCAGCTCGCGCAGGGTGTCGCCGTCCCGGGCGTCACTGCCCGAGACCTCGACACCGGACTGCAGCAGCACACGGGCGATGCCGGACATACCGGCCCCGCCCAGGCCGATGAAGTGGGTGCGTCCGAGCTTGTCGACGGGGACCGGTTCGGTCTGCCGGACCAGGCTCATCGTGTGTCCTTACCGTCGTCGTAGTAGGCGTCGTCACCGTCGTCCTCGGGCAGCGGCATGTCCGGAGTGGGCTTGTCGCCA
Source organism: Nocardiopsis sp. MG754419 (assembly GCF_018207095.1). GTDB lineage: Bacteria > Actinomycetota > Actinomycetes > Streptosporangiales > Streptosporangiaceae > Nocardiopsis. Next base: position 4,024 of record NZ_QOCZ01000025.1, read on the forward strand.
CGGGCGATCGCCGCCACCTCGCGGGCCAGCTCCATGTCCGCGTCGCGGCGTCCCATGCGGGCGGCCGCCTCCGACATCGACACGACCCGGTCGGTGTCGGTGAGCAACGGGATGAGCCGTTGGACGATCCAGTCGGGAGAGAGGTCGGCGTTGTTCACCATGATCCCGCCGCCCGCCTGCACGATGGGGTCGGCGTTCAGCGCCTGCTCGCCGTTGCCGATCGCCAGGGGCACGAAGGCGCCCGGCAGACCGACGGCGGTGAGTTCGGCGCAGGTCAACGCGCCGGAACGGCACATGGCCACGTCCGCGGCGGCGTAGGCCATGTCCATGCGGTCCACGTACGGAACGGCGACGTAGGGGATGCCGTCCTGGGTGAGGTCCTGGGGTTCGTCGGCGTTCTTGGGACCGACCACGTGCAGGACCTGCACACCCGCGTCACGGAAGGCATCGCGGGTGGCGAAGGCGGCCTCGTTGACGCGCTGGGCGCCCTGGGAGCCGCCGAAGATCAGCAGGGTGGGCAGGTCCGGGCGCAGGCCGAAGTAGGCACGCGCCTTGTCCCCCATGGCCAGACGGTCCAGGGAGGTGACCTGATGGCGCAGCGGGATGCCGATGAAGCGCCCGTTGCGGATCTGGGTGTGCGGGTGTCCGGTGAACACGTGCGGGGTGAGCCGGGCGCCGAGCCGGTTGGCCAGACCCGGCAACGGGTTGGCCTCGTGCACGATGATGGGCACCTTGCGACGACGGGCCGCCAGGTAGCCGGGTGTGGCCACGTAGCCGCCGAAACCGACCAAGACGTCGGCCTGAATCCGGTCGAGCTGTTCGCCGGCGGCGCTGAGGGCGCCCGCGAGCTTGCCCGGAACGCTGAGCAGCTGTGGGGTGAGTCTGCGGGGCAGGGGGACCGCGGGGATCAGGCCCAGCTCGTAACCGCGCATGGGAACGAGTCGGGTCTCCAGACCACGCTCGGTTCCCAGGCAGAGGATCTCGGTGTTCGGGTCGATGCGCCGCAGCGCGTCCGCAAGTGAGAGTGCGGGCTCGATGTGCCCGGCCGTGCCGCCTCCGGCGAGGGCTACCCTCATCGTCGTCGATTCCTCCTTGGCCGGTCACCCGCCGGGACCGGTCCGCTCTGGTGCTTGACCGTTGTCTTGGTGTCGCGCTTGCGCGCCGTGCGGGGGGTGCGCGGCGCGGTGGTGCGCTTGGAGGTCGTCCCGCCGCCCCGATTCTGGACGGAAGCGACGAAGTTCTCCAGGCCAAGCCAGCTTAGAGCCCTTTCGAGCCAACCGGGACCGCGAGCGGCCAGAGCCTTCTGTGCCTGGGGCTCGTTGCGGGCGATGGCGAGCAGCACGCCCAGCGCGATCATGGTCGGGATGAGCGCCGAACCACCGTAGGACACCAGGGGCAGCGGGATGCCGGTGACCGGGACCAGGCCGATGACGGCCGCGATGTTGATCATCGACTGGCCGAGGATCCAGGTCACGATGGCGAACGCAGCCAGTCGCGAGAAGGAGTCCTTGACGCGGAAGGCGACCCGCAGTCCGGCGTAGCCGAGCATACCGAGCAGGCAGAGCAGGAGCAGGGTCCCGAGCAGGCCGAACTCCTCACCGATGATGGCGAAGATGAAGTCGGACTCGGCGTAGGGCAGGAAACCCCACTTCTCGCGGCTGGCACCGATGCCGACACCGAAGAAGCCGCCGGTTCCCAGCGCGTAGAGACCGTGCAGGGACTGGAAACCCGTTCCGGTCGGGTCGGCACCCGGGTCCAGGAAGGCGGTGATGCGGGTGATACGGAACGGCTCGATCGCGATGACGATCCCGGCCAGGCCCAGGACCAGGCCGAACATGCCCACGAACAGCTTGCCCGGCGCGCCCACGACCCACAGGAGGCTGAGGAAGACCAGCAGGAGCACCAGGGTGGTGGACAGGTCCGAACCGAGCAGGACCAGCAGGGTCAGCAGACCACAGCCGGGCAGCAGCGGGATGAGCAGGTGGCGCCACTCGGTGAGCTCCTTGAGCTCCTCCTTGCGGGCCAGGATGTTGGCGCCCCACAGGGCGAAGGCGAGCTTGGCGGGTTCGGAGGGCTGGATGAGCAGGCCGCCGACCTCCAGCCAGCGGATCGCGCCGTTGACCTCGGTGCCCTGGAAGGCGGTGAGCAACAGCAGAGCCACCGAGAGGATCATCGCCGGGTAACCGACCATGCGGAAGATCCACAGCGGCAGTTGGGAGGCGACGAGCATCAGTGGCAGGCCGATCATGGCCGAACCCAACTGACGCTGGAAGACCGAGAACGCCGACCCGGTCTCGGAGATGGAGTTCACCATCGTCGAGGACAGGACCATGACCAGTCCCAGGGCGATGAGCATCATCCCGGTACTGAGGATCAGGTAGTAGGAGGTGAGCGGCCGGTCCAGGGACCGTGCCCACTCACGCCAGAGCGCGCGCTCGCGCCCACCGGAGGCGGTCCGCCCCCGGCTGGGGGTCGCCCCGGGAATCGCTGTCGTCGCCGCCATCCACACCCTCCGCACGCTCGGCGCCTTAATAGTGGCGTACCGGCGGGTCGGGTTCCGTGGACATTTCCCGCGTGTTGGCCATCTTTGGCGGCCGTCGTGGGTGGTACACGGCACAGGGAGGACGCGTTTCGACACTCGGTGATCGTCGCGCGACCCTGCGCAGTGTTCGGCCCGGCCGTCGGCGCGCGATACCCCGACGGCCGGGCCCGGGGCTCAGCCCCGGCGCAGTACCGCCTCGGCGAAGAAGCGACCCCGCTCGGGGTAGTTGGTGAACATGTCCATGGAGGCGGCGGCCGGGGCGAGCAGCACGGTGTCGCCCTCCTTCGCCAGCGCCGCGGCCTCGGCGACCACGACGTCCATGACGGTGTGCTCGGGCGGGGCGTCGGCGGCGGGCCCCTCGACCTCCACCACCGGTACGTCCGGGGCGTGCGCGTCCAGGGCCGCGCGGATGAGCGCGCGGTCGGCGCCGATCAGCACCACACCGCGCAACCGGTCGGCGGCGTCGGCGACCAGGTCGTCCACCTCGGCGCCCTTGAGCAGGCCGCCCGCCACCCACACCACGGAGGTGTAGGAGTTCAGCGAGGCCGCGGCGGCGTGCGGGTTGGTCGCCTTGGAGTCGTCGACGTAGTCCACGCCCGCCACCCGCGCCACGTGCGCGATCCGGTGGGGTTCGGGGACGAAGGCGTTGAGACCGGCGCGGACCGCGTCCGGGGCCACCCCGATCGAACGGGCCAGGGCGGCGGCGGCCAGGGCGTTGGCCACGTTGTGCGGTGCGGCCGGGTGGACGTCGGCCAGGGTGGCCAGCTCCTCGGCGCTGCTGTGCGGTTCGGCGACGAACGCCCGGTCCACCAGCAGGTCCTCGACCACGCCCAGTTCCCCGGCGCGCGGGGTCTCCAGACGCAGACCCACCATCGGGGTGTGCGGGTCGCCGTCCTCCTCGGCCAGACGCACCGACCAGGCGTCGGCGGTGTTGACCACCCGCACGGTGCCCCGGGCGTACACCTTGCCCTTGGCCCGGGCGTAGGGGTCGAGCCCACCGTGCCAGTCCAGGTGGTCGGCGGCGACGTTGAGGACCGTGGCGGCGAACGGACGCACGCTGTCGGACCAGTGCAGTTGGAAGCTGGACAGCTCCACCGCGAGCACGTCGTGCACGTGCCCGTCGGCGTCGGGCAGCACGGCCTCGACGATGGGGGTGCCGACGTTGCCCACGGCGAGGGCGTCACGGCCGTCGGCGCGCAGGATCGACTCCAGCATGCGCACGGTGGTGGTCTTGCCGTTGGTGCCGGTGATGGCCAGCCACACCTGGTCGGCGGGCTTGAGCCGCCAGGCCAGTTCCACGTCGCCGATGACCTCGACCCCGGCCTCGGCGGCCCGGAGCAGCACGGGCGAGTCGGGGCGCCAACCGGGCGAGGTGACGACCAGGTCGCAGCCGTCGGGCAGCGGAGTGCTCCCGAGGACGACCTCGGCGCCGGCCACGGTGAGGTCGGCGGCCACGGCGCGGGTGGTCTCGTCGTCGCGGCCGTCGACGACGACCACCCGCGCCCCCCGGGCCAGGAGGACCCTGGCGACCGGAGGGCCGGAGACGCCGAGACCGGCGACACAGACCAGCGCGCCCGCGAAGGGGTCGTGGCCTTCGGCGGGCGCGGTGGTCGAGGAGGTGGAGGTGCGGTGGTGCGGCATGCCTCTAGCTTGGCATCCATTCCAGGTAGAACAGTCCGATCGCCACCGCCACGAACAGACCCTGGATGATCCAGAAACGGATCACGATGGTCGGTTCGGCCCAACCCTTGAGCTCGAAGTGGTGCTGCAACGGAGCCATGCGGAACACACGTTTGCCGGTGAGGCGGAACGAGGTGATCTGGATCATCACGGACATGGTGATGATGACGAACAGGCCGCCGATGAGCAGGAGCAGGAGCTGGGTGCGGGTGGTGATGGCCAGACCCACGATGAGGCCGCCGAGGGCCAGCGAACCCGTGTCGCCCATGAAGATCTTCGCCGGGGGGGCGTTGAACCACAGGAAGGCGATGCAGGAGCCGAGCACCGCGGAGGCCACCACGGCCAGGTCCAGGGGGTCGCGGACCGTGTAGCAGTTGGAGGTGAGGGCCTCCACGCAGGACTGGCGCAGCTGCCAGTTACCGATGATGACGTAGGCGCACAGCGACAGGATGGTCGCACCGGTGGCCAGACCGTCCAGACCGTCGGTGAGGTTCACCGCGTTGGAGAACCCGACGATGAGGAACAGCGCCCAGACGATGAACAGGCCGACCATCAGCGGCGGCCCGAAGTCGCGCAGGAGGGACAGCTGGGGGGCGGCCGGGGTGTAGCCGTAGCCGTTGGGGAACTGGGTGACGCCGTAGGCGAAACCGACACCGACGATGGCCTGACCGACCATCTTGGCGCCACTGCGCAGACCCAGGCTGCGGCGCTTGTAGATCTTGATGAAGTCGTCGAGGAACCCGACGCAGCCCATACCGACGAACAGACCCATGACCAGCAGACCGGAGGCGGTCGGGCCGGACGCGGCGGGCTGGATGACCCACAGCAGCAGGTGGGAACCGAAGTACCCCACCACCGCGCCGAGGATGACGACGACACCGCCCATGGTGGGCGTGCCCTGCTTGGTCTTGTGGCCCTCGGGGCCGTCGTCGCGGACCTCCTGGCCGAACTTGAACCGGTACAGGAGCTTGATGAGCGGCGGCATCAGCACCATGGAGACGATCAGCGAGAGCGCCGCCGCAATGGAGATCCCGATCACTGGTCATCACCCTTGGTGATGAGGTCGATAACCCTTTCGAGCGCAGCCACGCGCGATCCCTTCACAATGACGACGTCTCCTGTGCGCATCCGTTCGCGCACCGCTTCGGCTGCCGCCTCGGCGTCGGGCACTCGGATGCTCTCACCGCTCCACCGGTCGGCGGCGCGTTCGGCGCCGACGGCGATGCCCTCGGCGGCCTCTCCGACCACGATCAGGTGGGCCACGCCGATCTCGGCGGCCAGGGCACCGACCTTCTCGTGTTCGGCGTCGCCTCCCTCGCCGAGCTCCGCCATGTGGGCGAGCACGGCGATGGCGCGGCGGTTCCCGGCCAGGGAGGCCAGGGTGGTCAGCGCGGCCCGCATCGACTCGGGGTTGGCGTTGTAGGCGTCGTTGACGAGGGTGACACCGTCGTGTTCGGTGACCTCCATGCGCCAACGGCTGACCGGGGTGGCCGCGCCGAGGGCGGCGGCGATGTCTTCGATGTCCATACCGAGCTCGTCGGCGACGGCCGCGGCGGCCAGGGCGTTGCTCACCTGGTGGGAGCCGACCAGCCCCAACCGGACCGGGGCCGTGCGTCCACGCAGGTGCAGCGTGAACGCGGGGGCCCCGTTGTCCTGGGTGGTGACGTCGGTGGCCCGCACCAGGGCGTCCTCGGCGGTGCCGTAGAGGACGACGCGCGCGTCGGTGCGGGAGGTCATGGCACGGACCAGCGGGTCGTCCGCGTTGAGGACGGCGACGCCGCCCGCTCCACGCCGCTCGGAGCCGGCCGGGAGCGCCTCCACGAGTTCGCCCTTGGCCTTGGCGATGGCGTCGCGGCCACCGAACTCGCCCATGTGCGCGCTGCCGACGTTGAGCACCACACCGATCCGGGGCCGGGCGACGCGGCACAGGTGGGCGATGTGCCCGATGCCGCGCGCGGCGACCTCCAGGATCAACTGCCTGGTGTCGGTGTCGGCCCGCAGCACCGTGAGCGGGTGACCGATCTCGTTGTTGAAGGAGCCGGCCGGGGCCACCGTCGGCCCCATGCGGTTCACGACCTGGGCGATGAGGTCCTTGGTCGTGGTCTTTCCGGAGGAGCCGGTGACGCCGACGATCCGGGTCGTGGCGTCCTCGCGCGCCGGGTCGCCGAGTTCACCGGCCACGTACGAGGCCAGACGGGCCAGGGCCGCGACGACCTCGTCGTCGCCCCCCTCCACCAACAGGTGCGGGGCGTCGACCGGGCGTGAGACCAGGGCGGCGACGGCACCGGCCGCCACCGCGGCGTCGGTGAAGTCGTGTCCGTCGACCCGCTCGCCGTTGAGCGCGACGAAGAGCGCTCCGGGCGCCACCTGTCGCGAGTCGATGACGACGGGGCCGTCGACGACGGCGTCGGGGCGCGCTGATCCGCCGATGGCGGTTTGGGTGATCTCAGCGATCCGATCGAGCGTGAGCGCGATCAAATCCACTCCTCATGTCAGGCCCGGCCCACATCGCCCCAGGGGCATTGGCCACCCGGCCTCGGGTTTCGGGTCAGGGGATGGCACCGCGGATAACGTGCGCGCGGTGCCGCACCGAGCCACGGCAGGTCCAGGCGATGCCGGGCCATGGGGCGCCACGTGGGCGGCACTTCGGGCTGCGATTGCCGGACCTACCTTAGAACATGTTGGGGCGTCCGGGGTCCCGGCGGGGCCCTGCGGAGGCCAATATGCTCCACTTCGTGACCGCGGTCCGACCTACGGAACGTGATCCGTGCACGTCAGGTCGCCCGACACGACCGGGACACGGCCGAGGGCCGTGTCCCGGTGAGTGGACGGCGGTGGTGTCGGCGCGTCCTCGGTGTGTCGGTGTGTCAGTCCAGGTCGGGGAGGCGGTGGACGTCCTGGAGGGCGTGGCCCAGCCGCCGGCCGGCACGGATGCGCAGCGCGTCCTCGATGGCTCCGCGCAGGACCTCGCGGTCGTCGAAGGGCAGCACCTCGCCCTTGACGTACTGGCCGGTCTCGTGGCCCTTGCCCGCGACCACGACGACGTCGCCGGGGGCGGTACGTGCCACACCCAGGCCGATCGCCTCGGCACGGTCGAACTCCACCGTGACGCGAGCCCGTCGTTCCTCGGGGACCTTGGCCACACCCTCCAGCATCGCGGTGGCGATGGTCACCGGGTCCTCGGTGCGCGGGTTGTCGTTGGTGATGATCAGGTGGTCGGCCAGACGCGCGGCGGCCTCTCCCATGAGCGGACGCTTGGCCCGGTCACGGTCGCCACCGCAGCCGACCACCATGGTGACCTGACCGTCGGTGGTGGCGCGCAGCGCGGTGAGCACGGCCTCGATGGCGCCCGGCTTGTGCGAGTAGTCCACCAGGGCGGTGAAGTCCTGTGGCTGGGCGGTCTCCCGGGCCAGCACCGGCTCCATGCGGCCGGGCACGCCGGGCGCCGCCGCCACACCGGCGATCGCCGTCTCCAGCGGCAACCCCGCCTCGACCAGGCCGACGATGGCGGCCATGGCGTTGGAGACGTTGAAGGGACCGGGAAGCGCCACGGACGCCTTGGCCTCCATGCCACCGGGACCGACGATGCGGAAGGTGCTGCCCGCGGCGCCCAGGTGGACGTCCACCGCGTTCCAGTCCGCGACCATGGCGCTCGCCGGATCGGCGTCGGAGCACCCCTCCACGGCGAAGGTGGTGACGGGCACGTCCGCGCGCGGCTGCACCATGTCCACCAGCGCCCGGCCGAACCGGTCGTCGACGTTGACCACCGCGATGTCGCAGTACTCGGGCGTGAACAGGCGCGCCTTCGTCTCGAAGTAGTCCCGCAGGTCCGAGTGGAAGTCCAGGTGGTCCTGGGACAGGTTGGTGAAGAGCGCCACGTCGAAGTGGGCACCGCCGACCCGACCGAGGGCGAGGGCGTGGCTGGAGACCTCCATGGCGGCGGCGGTGACCCCGCGCTCGACCATGAGGGAGAACAGACCGTGCAGGTCGGTGGCCTCGGGGGTGGTCAGGGAGGAGGCGACACGCTCGTCGCCCACCCGCATCTCCACGGTACCGATCAGGCCGGTGCTCATTCCGGCCTGACGCATCCCGGACTCGATCAGGTAGGAGATCGTGGTCTTGCCGCTGGTGCCCGTGGTACCGACCAGGAGCAGATCCCGCGCCGGATCGTCGAAGACCCAGGCGGCGACCGTGCCGAGCACGGCGCGCACGTCGGGTACGACCAGCACGGGCAGCCCGGTGGCCTCCGCCTCGTCGGCGCCCGCGGCGTCGGTCAGGATCGCCGCCGCCTCGGCGTCGGCCGCCTGGCGGGAGAACTCGGCGCCGTGGACCCGGGTTCCGGGAAGAGCGGCGTACAGGTCGCCCTGGCGGACCTGTCGGGAGTCGTGGGTGATGCCACGGACGTGGATCTCGCGTGGAGGCATGTCCGCGGGCCGGCCCGGATCCAGGTCCGGGCGCAGCAGGGTGGCGTCCGGACCGAGCTTCGTCGCCAGGTCGGACAGTGGACGGAGTTTGGTGTGTTCAGGTCGCATTACCGGTGGCACGTGTGGAGATTAACGGCTGTGGAGGACCGGTCGGTAATTTCCACGCTGAGGTCGGGGGCGTTTCGGTGTCAAGGGAAGGCCCGGGATCACCTTCGGGTCGGGGCGGATGTGGTGAGGGAGGTGACGGCGATGGCGGAACCACCGCTGGTGCTGGACGGCGGGTTGGCGACCCGGTTGGAGGCCTACGGTCGCGACCTGGGCGGTGGCCTGTGGTCGGCGCGATTGCTGGCCGAGGAACCGTCGCTGATCGCACGGGTGCACCGTGACTACTTCGAGGCGGGCGCGGACGTGGCGATCGCCGCCGGGTACCAGGCGAGCGTGGACGCGTTCACCGCGCGCGGTCACTCCCGCACCGAGGCCCTGGGGCTCATCGCGCGGTCGGTGGAGGTGGCGACGGCCGAGCGGGACGCGTTCGGCGCGGGTCTGGTCGCGGCGGGGGTGGGCCCCTACGGGGCGTCCCTGGCGGACGGATCGGAGTACACGGGCGACTACGACCTGGACGAGGACGGGTTGTACCGCTGGCACCGGGAACGGTGGCGGGTCCTCGCGGGGGCCGGGGCGGATCTGGTGGCCTGCGAGACCCTGCCGTCGGTGACGGAGGCGCGGGCGTTGGCCCGACTGGTGGGCGAGACACCGGGTGTTCGCGCGTGGTTCTCCTTCTCGTGCGTCGATGACACCCGAATCAGTGACGGGACCCCGTTTCGGGACGTGGCCGCGGAGCTGGCCCCACTGCACGAGGAGGGTCGCGTCGTGGCGGTGGGTGTCAACTGTGTCCCGCCGTCGCACGTGCCGCGCCTGGTCCGGGAGGTGGCCTCGGCGGGTCTGCCCGCGGTGGCCTACCCCAACTCGGGTGAGGTGTGGGACGCCGGGCGCGGGGTGTGGACCGGTTCCACCGACGTCGGGGGTTTCGGTGCCGCCGCGGCCGGGTGGTGCGACGAGGGTGCGGTGCTGGTGGGCGGGTGCTGCCGTACCGGTCCTGGGCACGTCCGTGCCGTGCGCGAGGCTCTGGACGCCCGTTCCGACTGAACCGATCACGGGGTCGCCGGCGGCCCGCGGGCCGTGCGCGCTCGCGCGTACACTACGCGGATCCGGGGCGTTACGTCCCTGTTCTCCCTTCTGGAAAGGTTCTCTGGATCATGGCGCGTTTCCTCGGTCGACTCTTCGGACCCGAGCCCGAGAAGAGGCCGCTCGACCGGGACACGGTCAACGAGGCCCTGGCGCTTCTGCGGGACGGACGCAAGGTCGAGGCCATCAAGGTGGTCCGGATGCGTACCGGCATGGGCCTGGTCGAGGCCAAGAACCTCGTCGAGGACATGGAGGCGGGACGACCCGTCCCCTTCGCCCCGGACCCCGGCAACAGCCTCGCCGACCGGGTGCGGGAGCTACTCGATCAGGATCGTCGTCCGGAGGCGGTCACGATGGTCGCCCGCGAGACCGGCATGACCGATGACGAGTCGGCGCGTTTCGTCGATTCCCTCGACCGCTGACCCCTCGGCGGTCCTCCCGCCCCGGGCTCGACGCCGCGGCGACGGTGCGCGTTCCGGTCCGCCCCTCGGCGGTGTGCGGGGGCGCCTCGGGTGGAACCGTGAGGGGCGGGCGCTGACGCCGCGGGGCCCTACCCGATCCTCGGTGACCGTGCCCCGGCCGGGGCACGGGCACCGAGGATCGGGACACGCGACGTGCGCGGTGGAGGCCGCCCGTGGCGGGCGACGCACCGGAGGTGCCGGCGCGCCCCTCCCCCTGCGCACCAGAGGTGACGGGACACCGAGGGGGACGTGCGGCGGGACGGGTGCCCGCCGGACGCGGCCTAACCCTCGCCGCCGCCGTCGCCCTCCTCGTCCTCGTTCAGCCGGATGGCCGGGGCCTCCTCGTCCGTCGGCGGCACCTTGAAGGTCTTCAGCGCGAAGGACATGATGTCGTTGAACACCGGGCCCGCGGCCTCACCTCCGTAGTAGGTGCCCTGCGGGTTGTGCAGCACCACCTGCACCACCAGCTCCGGGTCGTCGGCGGGCGCGAACCCGGCGAAGGTGGCGGTGTAGCCGCCCTCGTCGTAGCGGCCCGTCTCCGGGTCGATCCGGTTGGCGGTACCGGTCTTGCCCGCCACCCGGTAGCCGTCGATACGGGCCTGGGGCGCGGTGCCCTCGTCACTGGTGACCGCCTCCAGCATGAGCTGGAGCTGCTCGGCGGTCTCCTGACTGATGACCCGCTCACGCTCGGGTGTGTCCGCCGGGGTGAACTCGCCCTCCGGGTCGACGGTGCCGGAGATGAGGCTGGGCTCGACCCGCACTCCACCGTTGGCGATGGTGGCGTACACCGAGGCCATCTGCACCGCGTTGACCGACAGACCGTGCCCGATGGACACCGACGGCAGCTGGGTGCCCCACCAGTCGTCGGGGTCGGTGAGCACACCGGCCTCCTCGCCCGGCAGGGCCAGGCCGGTGGGCTGTCCCAGACCGAAGTCGGTCATGTACCGGTGCAGGACCGGGGCGCCCACCTGGTCGGCGATCTTGATGGTGCCGACGTTGCTGGACTCGGCCATGATCCCGTTGACGGTGAGGCGCTGGGTGCCGTTGTTCGTGGAGTTACGGAAAGTCTGATCGAAGTACTGGAGGGCGTAGGGCACCGTGTAGACCGTGTCCGGAGTGGTCTCCCCCTCCTCCAGGGCGGCCGCCACGGTGATGACCTTGTTGGTACTTCCGGGCTCGAAGGTGGAGGCCACCGCACCGTTGGACCACTCCTCGGGCCCGCTGTCGGCGATGTCGGTCTGCGAGTAGGTGGGGTAGTCGGCCATGGCCAAGATCTCCCCCTCCTTGTTGGAGACCACGACGCTGCCGGCCTCGGCGTCCAGCTCCTCCACGCGGTCGGCCAGCGCCTGCTGCGTGTACCACTGCAGGTCACGGTCGAGGGTGAGCCGCACGTCCTGCCCGGCCTCCGGTTCGCGCACCAGACCGCCGGCCATGGGGATCTGGGTGCCGTCCTGGCCGACCTCGACCTGCCGTTTGCCGGCCTCACCGGCCAGGGTGGAGTCCATGTAGCCCTCCAGTCCCTCCAGGCCGTGTCCTTCGGAACCCACGAAACCGACGAGGTCGGCGGCGCCGGTCTCCTCCGGGTAGACACGCTCGTAGTCGACCTCGGCGCCCACACCGGCCAGACCCAGGTCGCGCAGCTCCTGCCACTCCCCCGGGGGGACCTTGTTCACGACCACCTGGTACCGACTGGGCGTGGCGTCGACCTTCGCCGCGACCTCCTCCTCTTCGAGGTCGAAACGGGTGACCAGTTCGTCGACGAGCTGGTCGCGTTCGTCCTCGGCGACCTCCTCGGGGTCGACGAAGACGGTGCGGACCTCCATCGACAGCGCGAAGGGGTTGCCGTCGGCGTCGGTGATCTGCCCGCGCAGGGTGGGGATGTCGATGGTCTGCATGCGCAGGTTCGCCGCGGCCTCGGCGTAGGTGTCGGCGTCGATCCCCTGGATCTGGGTGAGACGACCGGCGAACAGCAGCAGGATCACCACGATGATGGCCCCGCCGACCTTGATCCGCTTGCGGGGGTCGCCGGGTTGGAAGGTACGGCGCAGCAGCGGCGGGGGCGGTGAGCCGCCCGACCGACGCGGCGGTCGTTCACCGCCCGGCCGCACCGGACGCGTCGTGCCCCCGCCGCCACCTCCGGCGCGGGCGCGACCGCCCTGGGCGGGCCGGCTCGGTCGCCTCTGTGGACCCTGGCTCGGCCGCGACCCGGAGCGGTTGGTCGCTCCGGGTCGGCGGGGGTCACGCGGGCGTCGGTCCCGAGGGGTGCTCAATCATCGCTCCCGGCGTCCCCGGTGATCTCACCGTTGTCCACGTCCAGGAAGAGCGGGGCGTCGCCCGGTTCCATCCCCATCTCCTCGGCCTCCTGAGCGATGCGCTCGGAGGTCTCCAGGTGGGCGACGGACTCCTCCAACCTCTGTTCCTCGTAGGACATCTCGCGATTCTCCGATTGGAGACTGGTGATGGTGTAGGCCTCCTGGGCCACGACGCTGCGCAGCACCAGCAGGCTGATGAGGGCCGCGCCCAGCAGGCAGAGGATGAGCAGCACGAAGGGGATCTTCGGCGCCCGCCCGGTACCGGCGGCGCCGCCGGGTCGCACCGTCGCCGCGGTGGCCTTGCCGCGCACCGGACGTCGGGGCGCGGCGGGACGCGTGGTGGTCCCGGTACGCCCGCGTCCCTTGGTGGTGCGGCGGGTGTCCGTCTTCGTGCTCATGTGCTCTCCCTACTGCCGCGACGGTTCGCGCACACGTTCCGCTACCCGAAATCGGGCGGATTGTGCACGCGGATTGCGTTCGTTCTCTTCGACCGTGGGGAGTTCCGCACCCCTGGTGAGGAGTTTCAGTTCCGGTCGGCGGTCAGGGAGGGAGACCGGAAGGTCCGCGGGGGTGGTGTCGGTGGCGAGGGCGGCGAACGCCTTCTTCGTGATCCGGTCCTCCAGGGAGTGGTAGGACAGCACCGCGATGCGTCCGCCCACGGCCAGCCGGGAGAGCGCGGCGGGCAGGGTCTCCTGAAGGATGGACAGTTCGGCGTTGACCTCGATGCGCAGCCCTTGGAACGTGCGTTTGGCGGGGTGCCCACCGGTGCGCCGAGTGGCGGCGGGGATGGCCTCACGGACCAGCTCCGCCAGATCGCGGGTGGAGGTGATGCGGCTCTGGGCGCGGCGGCGTTCGATGGCCCTGGCCACGCGCGGGGCGAAGCGCTCCTCGCCGTAGGCGCGCAGGACGCGGGTGAGGTCGCCGACGGGGTAGTCGTTGACGACCTGCTCGGCGGTGAGCTCCTGGGTGCGGTCCATGCGCATGTCCAGGGGCGCGTCGTGCGCGTAGGCGAAACCACGGTCGGTCTCGTCCAACTGGGGTGAGGAGACGCCCAGGTCGAGCAGGACGGCGTCGGCGTGCGTGTGGCCGGCCTCGTCCAGGGCGCGCGGGATCTCCGAGTAGACCGCGTGCACGAAGTGGGTGCGGTCGGCGTAGGGCCGCAGGCGCGCGGCGCTGCGCTCCAGCGCGGTGGTGTCACGGTCCACCCCGACCAGCCGCATCCGGGGGCAGGCCTTGAGCAGGGCCTCGGAGTGACCCCCCAGGCCGAGCGTGCCGTCCACGAGGACGGCTCCCGGGCGCGTGAGCGCGGGGGCGAGCAGTTCGACGATGCGGTCGAGCATCACCGGGACGTGTTCGGGCGCGAGCCCTTCCCGGGCGGCTTTGATACGGGCGTCGAGGTCGTCGTGGTCCTGGTGTGGCCGGTCGTCCCCCTCGGGACGGTCGTGCTGCCGGGTCTCCCCCATGCGGTGCTGTTCCTCCACGCTGTCGCGGTCTCCCCCTGAGTCCGTGACGTCGCCCCGGGGGGCGCGTCACGGTGTCCTTCGCGTGGCTCGGCCGGAGGTCACCGGCGGGCCTTCGGACACGGCCGCCATTGTCCACCCTTCTCTGGGGCGAACGATCACGACCTGGCACCGGGGAAGTCGTGCCAGCTCGTGTCGACCGTGTCCGAAGACCGTTACCGGCCCCGGCATTGCATGGACGTCGTGCCGTCCGCGCGGCGGAGAAAGCAGGGCCGCCCCGCTCACAGCACCCCGGGCAGCACCTCCTCCGAGAGTTGCGCGAACGCCTGCTCCTGCTCGGCCTCGTACTCCGACCAGGCCGGGGAGTCCCAGATCTCCAGACGCGTGTTCGCGCCGATGACGACGCACTCGCGGTCCAAACCCGCGTAGTCGCGCAGTTTCGGCGGGATGGTGACCCTGCCCTGCTTGTCGCAGGCCTGGTCCGACGCGCTGGCGAAGAGGACCCGGCTGTAGTCGCGAACCGCCTTGGCGGTGACCGGCGCCGTGCGCAGGGACGCGGTGAGACGAGCGAACTCGTCCGTCGGAAAGACGTAGAGACAACGCTCTTGGCCCTTCGTGATCACCACACCCCCCGACAGTTCGTCGCGGTACTTCGCGGGAAGGAACAACCGTCCCTTCTGATCGAGGCGAGGTGTGTGGGTGCCGAGGAACACACGCTCACCCCCCTCACCCCCCTAAGTGGAGAATTCACCCTCTCCACGATGCTCCACCTTACTCCACTCTTCCCCACCGTCAACAGCGTTAATCGGCGCGCATCGCCCGAAGGTTCGATAAATTCACAGGTCACAGGGGTGGTGCCGAAGTGGGGCGCGGGTGGGGGCCGAGCGTGGCGCGGGAACACCCCCCACTCCCCCACCACAGGGACGAGGCGCGTCCCACGCCGACCCGCGGCACGGTCCCCGACGGTCGGCCCGAGTGCCGCCCCGAGGGTCGCCTTGCCCGGTTTCCCGCATCCGTCCCACTTTTGTGGACCCTGCCCACACCACTGATCAGAGGTACGTTTCGGGACCTTGGGACACATCGGCATCGGGATCCCCCATGCGGCCGCCGATTCCGGCACTTTGGTTTGCATTGGGTCTGATTGGGCCTAGCCTCGGATCGATACACCGGGGCATATGGAGCGGGAGGGGTCTCGTGTCACTCGGCACACAGCACGACGGTCACGGGGGTGGCGTCCAAGAGGACGTGGGTACCGTCGCCGCCGTCGCCGACCGCGTCCGCGACGCGATCGAGACGGTCATCGAAGGCAAGCCCGACGTGCTGCGCATCGCGCTGACCGTCCTCCTCGCCGAGGGCCACCTGCTCATCGAGGACGTCCCCGGAGTGGGGAAGACCATGTTGGCCAAGGCCCTGGGACGGGCCGTGGACTGCTCGGTCCAACGCGTCCAGTTCACCCCGGACCTGTTGCCCAGCGACATCACCGGCGTCAGCGTCTACCACCAGGACCGCAACGAGTTCGAGTTCAACCCCGGCCCGGTGTTCGCCAACATCGTCCTCGGCGACGAGATCAACCGCGCCTCGCCCAAGACCCAGTCGGCCCTGCTCGAATGCATGGCCGAGCGCCAGGTCAGCGTCGACGGCGAGACCCGGGCACTGGAGCGACCGTTCATGGTCGTGGCCACCCAGAACCCGAGCGACATGGAGGGCACCTACGCCCTGCCGGAGGCACAGCGGGACCGCTTCATGGCCCGTGTGTCGGTCGGTTACCCCTCGCCCCAGGCCGAACTCGACATGATCGACTCGCACGGGTCGCGCTCCCCCCTGGAGAGCCTGGCGCCCGTGACCAACGCCGGCGAGATCCGCGACCTGGTCGAGCGGGTCCAGCACGTGCACGTGGCCCCCGGCCTGCGCCGCTACATCGTCGACCTCGTCAACGCGACCCGGACCGCGCCCGAGCTCAAACTGGGCGCCTCCCCCCGGGCCACCCTGCACCTGGTGCGGGCGGCCCGCGCCCACGCCGCGTTGGAGGGCCGCCACTACGTGGTCCCCGACGACGTGCAGGCACTGGCCGTCCCCGTTCTGGCCCACCGGCTCCTGCCCGGCCCCGAGGCCCAGATGGAACGCCTGAGCGCCGAACAGATCGTGGCCCAGCTGGTCGCCCGACTGCCCGTGCCCGGCCCCCGCTGACCCTACGCGGCAGCGCCCGACCCCCATCGAGAGACAGGCGATGCGCCCGCAACGCACCCTCACCGTCCGCGGTGGCCTGATGCTGTTCTTCGGCGCGGTCGCACTCGTGTGCGGTCTCGTCGTCGGCCAACGCGAGATCGTCGGCGTCGGACTGCTCCTGGTCCTGGTACCGGCGATCGGCGCGCTCACCCTGATCGGCGCCGCCGGCCGGATCGTCGACAGCCGTGACCTGCGGCCCCGGCGGATCCCCGCCGGCACCGACACCCAGGTCCTGATCCGGGTCGGCAACTCCTCCCCCGTCTGGCCCGTGGGTTGGGTGCGGTTGGAGGACGGCCTGCCGGTACGCCTGGGCCACGAGCCCCGCTACACGCTGGGCTACCTGGGCCCGCGCGCGGTCCGCGACATCACCTACCTGGTGCGCCCGGAGGTCCGCGGCCGCTACCCGGTGGGGCCGCTCCGGGTGAGCGTGCTCGACGCCCTGGGCTGTGTGCGGGTCGACCGTCCACTGGGTGCGCCCACGCCCCTGCTGGTGACACCCCGCTTCGTGTCCCTGTCCGAGCCGGGGCGCGTCGACGGCACGCCGGGCGAGGACTCCCCACGGCGTTCGGTGACCGGGGTCGGCGAGCGGGACCCGATCCCGCGCGCCTACCGACACGGTGACGAACTCCGCCGTGTGCACTGGCGTTCCACCGCCAAACACGGTGAACTGATGGTGCGCCGGGACGAGCAGCACCGGCGCGAACGCAGCACCGTGCTGTTGGACACCCGTGCCGTCGCCCACAGCGGCGAGGAGCGGGACGGCTCCCTGGAGACCGCCGTGAGCGTGGCCGCGTCCATCGCGCTGCACGTGCTCGACCACGGGCACGAACTGCGATTCCACACCGAACGGGGCCGCCTGGTCACCGAGCACGCCACCGGTGTGCTGGACGGGCTGGCCGTGGTGGAGTCCTCCGAGGCCCACGGACTCGGCGGCGGCGTCGGTGCGCTGGAGGGCGCCCGCGGTGCCGCGTCGGGTCTGGTCGTGGCGGTCCTGGGCGCGATCGACGCCGAGGGCGCCACCGCCCTGTCCCGGGTGGGCGGATCCGCGACCCGGGTGGCGGTGTTGTGCACGCACGCCGCCTGGCCCGACTCCGAGGCCCTGCGGCGTGCGGGCGACCTGTTGACCGCCCACGGCTGGCGGGTCCTGCCCGTGGCCGACACCACCGAACTGCCCCCACTGTGGGACCAGGCCGTCACCCCCGAGGGCGGCCCCGTCGCGGCGGGCACCCGAAACCCCTGGGAGGGTCCGCGTTGAGAGCGCTGATGCCCCTGGCCACACTGGTCACGATGCTGGCGTCGCTGCCCCTGCTGAGCGGTCTGGTCCGCGGCGACCAGTGGTGGCTGCCGGCCGTCGTCCTCATGACGGTGGTCGCGCTCGTGTCCGCCGCGTACCGGTCGCTGGTCAACGGCTCCCTGGCCGTCCCCTTCCTGCAACTGTTCGCCGTGGTCCTGGTCTACGCGCCCCTGTTCGCGCCCCAGACGGCCGCCCTGGGCTTCCTTCCCACGCTGGAGACCCTCGACCACACCGCGGCCCTGTTCGAGCAGGGCATGCACACCATCGACAGCGACACCCCGCCGGTCTCGCCCACTCCCGGGTTGAACGCGATCATCGCGCTGACGTTCATGGTGTTCGCGATGACCGCGGACTTCCTGGCCGTGACGGCGCGCTGCCCCGGCATGGTGGGCGGCCTGCTGCTGGCCCTGCTGGTGGTGCCCCTGTTCGTCGACGACGCGGGGGTGTCCTGGGGGCCGGCCGCGATCAGCGCGCTCGGCTTCCTCGCCCTCCTGGCGGTGGACATGTGGGCGCGCGGGCGGGAATGGGGGGCTCCCGTCGCCTCCGGTCCCCGTCTCGACGCGCGCTACGACGGTGTCGCCGGGCGGGTGGGGCTGGCCGCCGCCGTCGCGGTCCTGGCGATCACCCTCGCCCTGTTGCTGCCACAGGTCGTGCCCTCGCTGCGCACGGACGCCCTCTACTCCCTGGCCGCCGACAGCCGGTTCGGCGGCAACGACTCGGTGACCACCACGCATCCGATGGTGTCGCTGCGTCGGGACCTCGGGGCCACCTCCGAGCGGACGGTGTTGACCTACCGCACCGACGACGAGGATCCCGAGTACCTGCGCACGTTCGTCCTCGACGAGTTCGACGGCGAGAACTGGACGATGACGCCGGTGCACGCGGGTCGCGACAACGGGGCCGACGGTGACCTGCCCCCGCCCCCCGGCCGGGACGACGAACCCGCCGAGGACGACCTCGTCACCACCAGGATCTCCCTGGACTCCGACACCGCGCCCATGGACTTCCTGCCACTGCCCTACCCGGCGCGGTCGGTGGAGATCTCCGGTGACTGGTACGTGGACGAGAGCACCCTCATGGTGTTCACGACCGAGCCCCCGCCCAGCGGCTACAACTTCGTGGTGACCTCGGCGGCGAACCGCCCCGCGTCGCAGGACCTGGCGTCCGCAGGGCCGCCCCGTTCACTGGACGACGACCGGCTCGACCTGCCGGGGGACCTGGACGCGCGGGTGGGCGAGCTCACCGCGTCGCTGATCGAGGACGCCGACTCGGAGTACGAGGCCGCCCTGGCCCTGCAGGAGTTCTTCATCGGCGGCGCCTTCACCTACGACCTGAGCCCGCCGCAGGTGCCCGAGGGTTCCGACCCGCTCACGCACTTCCTCTTCGAGGACCGGATCGGCTACTGCGAGCAGTACGCCGGTGCGATGGCGGTCATGGCCCGGCAGGCCGGGATCCCCGCACGGGTCGCGGTCGGCTACACCGCCGGTCGGCCCAGTGGTGAGGACCGATGGACCGTGGCCGCGCGCGACGCGCACGCCTGGCCCGAGCTGTACTTCGAGGGATCGGGGTGGGTGCGGTTCGAGCCCACACCGTCCGACCCCGCCGGGGGCCAGGGCACCGCCTCCCGGCCCGACTACAGCGCGGGTGAGGACGACCGTCAGGACGACGTGGTGCCCGAGTCGGAGTCGGCCGAGGCCCCCGAACCCAGTGCGTCGCCGGATGCGGACTCCTCCCCCGCTCCGGACACGGGAGCCTCGCCCGACCAGGGTTCCGACGAGGCCGCCGGCGCGACCGAGGACACGGGGGCCGGGGCCGGTGCGCGGGAATCGCCCACATGGCCCGCCGGGGTGGGGATCGGTCTGGTGCTGCTGTTGTCGGCGGCCCTGCCGGCGCTGATCCGGGCCCTGCTCCGTGGGGTCCGGCGATCCGCGGTGGCCGCGGGCGGCCCCACGGCGGCGCACGCCGCCTGGCGGGAGCTGCGCGACACCTGTCTGGACCTGGGGACGACCTGGGACCTCGGTGAGACCCCCCGGACCGCCGCCGGACGCCTGTCCTCCATGGGAGCCACAGGGCTCTCGGAGGAGGCCCGGAACGCGCTGTGGCGCCTGGCCCTGGCCGAGGAGGCCGCCCGGTACGCACCCGAGCCACGTACCGTTCCGGGTCTCGCGGGCGATCTGGACACCGCCCGTGCGGCACTGATCGGCGCGGCCACGGCCGGATGGCGGTGGCGCGCCCTGCTGCTGCCACCGTCGCTGGCCCCCTGGCGACGTCCCAGGGTCGCGGCGAAGCCGCTCCTGACGCTGCCCTGAGGCCCGCCACCGCGGGGTGGACGCACGTGATCGCGGGGTCCGACCGAGACCGGTCGGACCCCGCGATCACGCTCCCCCGCCGCGAGGAGCGTCGAAGACG
This sequence comes from Nocardiopsis sp. MG754419, assembly GCF_018207095.1. Classification (GTDB taxonomy): domain Bacteria; phylum Actinomycetota; class Actinomycetes; order Streptosporangiales; family Streptosporangiaceae; genus Nocardiopsis. Next base: position 24,017 of record NZ_QOCZ01000025.1, read on the forward strand.
GGGCTCGGGCCACGCCGGGGACGTGCGCTCCGGGCGCGACCCGTGCCCGGGCCGGCACCACGTCGGCGGGTCGACGACCGCAACACATGACGATGGGGCCCGTGGGCGACCGATCATGGTCGTCCACGGGCCCCACGGTCACGAACTCTCGTGCACTCCAGGAGCGGCCGGCCGGTGTCGGGCGGATCCCGCCGGTCGGCTACTGCTCGTCGCCTTGTTGCCGGCGGCGCCAGCGCTCCTCGATACGGTTCATCATCCCGGGCCGCTTGTCACCCTTGCGCCGCTTGGGCGCGGGTTCCTCGGCGGCCATCTCGGCACCGCCACCCGCGGCCTTGCGCCAGGCGTTGGCCCCCATGAGGAACGAGGCCAGCATCAAGACGAATCCGAGGACACTGATGGACACCGGCAGCACCATGGAGGTGTCCGGGTTGCTCAACAGCAGGCCCAGTAGCAAGAGCACGATACCGGTGATGAAACCGGCTCCGGCCCTGATGATCCAGCGCTTGTAATGCACCGAGGGGTTCGTCTGCCGAACGGTGTTGGCGAACTTCGGGTCCTCGGCGTACAGCGCCCGCTCGATCTGGTCGAGCATGCGCTGCTCGTGTTCAGAGAGCGGCACGGCGCCTCCCTACGGCAGTCCCCGGTTGGGGTGACGGGTACTGATGAACAGTCTCTTGGTCAGTGGTATGCCCAGAATACGGGGCGCTAGCGCCTGGTGGAAAGAAAAGCTGCGTGTGTACCTGGCCCACCACGGCCACGATACCCCCGCCCTGTAGAGGAAACACCGGCTTCCATGCCTCTCTTCTTACCCTGAACTCCGGTCCTACCCTGAGAACGCTCAGAGTGCCTCGGAAGTTGCCGCATCATACGTCGTTTTCGTCACGCTTGGCCAGTACAGCCGACTGTATCGCGCCTGGCCCGAAACGTGCCGTTACACGGTCCATAACCCGTTCAACGTCCCGCCAACCAGAATCCTCCTCCCCCAAGGCCAATTGACGATGATGCCGCCCTTCCTCGGTCACGCCCTCCACGCGCACCCCGACCAGCCTCAGGGGGGACCCCTGGAGGCCGGACGCGGCGTGGAGTTCGCGCGCCACGGCACTGATCTCCCGAGCCACGTCGGTGGCCTCGGGGAGCGTGCGTGAGCGGGTGATCGTGGAGAAGTCGGCCCGACGGAGTTTGATGCTCACCGTGCGCCCCACCTGACCCGAGGAGCGCAGGCGACGCGCCACCTTTTCGGACAGACGCAGCAGTTCACGGTCGATCGCGTCCGGGTCGTCGACGTCCTCGGCGAAGGTCTCCTCGGCCCCGACGCTCTTGTCGGGTGTGTCCACCACCACACGGCTGGGGTCGTGCCCCCGGGCGAGTTCGGCGAGGCGCGCGCCGGCCTTGTCCCCCAGTTCCATGCGCAGGAGTTCGGGGTCGGTGCGGGCCAACGCTCCGACGGTGCGCAGCCCCAGCCGGCTCAGCACACGTTCGGTCTTGTCGCCCACCCCCGGCAGAGCGCCCACGGGCAGGGGGTCGAGGAAACCGTGGACCGCGTCGGTGGGCACCACCAACAGGCCGTCCGGTTTGCAGTGCGTGGAACCGAGTTTGGCGATGAACCGGGTGGCGGCCACCCCCACCGAACAGGTCAGGCTCTGCTCCCGGCGGACCCGTTCGCGGATCATCGCGGCGATGCGGGCGGGACCGCCCAGTCGGCGACGCGCACCGGACACGTCCAGGAAGGCCTCGTCCAACGACAGCGGCTGCACGAGGGGCGTGACCGACCTCAGGATGTCCATGACCGCTTCGGACACCCGCCGGTACGCCGTGCCGTCGGGCGGATAGACCAGGGCCTGCGGGCACAGGCGCATCGCCTGGGCCATCGGCATGGCCGAGTGCACCCCGTGACGACGGGCGATGTAGTCGGCGGAGGAGACGACGCTGCGCGGCCCCGTGCCGCCCACGATCACCGGTCGGCCGCGCGCTTCGGGACGGCGCAGTTGTTCGACGCTGGCGAAGAACGCGTCCATGTCCAGATGCAGGATGTCGCAGTCGGCGTCCGGCCCGGAGCCGTCCACCGGGAAACCGGAGTCGAGCGGGACGATACCGTCCCGGGTCACCACACCTCGCAGAGCGGCTCCGCGCTCCAGCTGACGTCGGCTCATACGCCCAGGTTATGTCCTGTTCCGAGGTCGTGCCCGTCCACTCCCGGCGCCCCCGACCCGGCCGGGCCACGAGGGTCGGGGCCGGGGCGGGGCGCGGGGTCAGCCCCGGTGGGCGATGACGTGCAGTTGGGTGGCGATCCCCAGCAGTTCGGGGTGCTCGGCGGCGGCCTTCTCCAACTCCACCAGGTGGTGGCCGGCCTGCGCGTCGCCCTCCCAGGCGTGCCCGGGCAGGACGTCGGCGAACACGCGCACCCCGCGGACGCTCGCGTCGGTCAGCCCGGCCCGACCGATGAGCTCCACGAGCCGCTGCCGGGTGAACCGCCGCGGCATGGGGTCGTTCTCGCCCCACCGCCCGTCGGCGTCCGACAGCAGGTGGTGTGCCTCGGTGATGTGCCCGGCCAGGGCGCGGTGGAGGGCCCCGGCGACCGCGTTGGTCGCCAACAGGCTCACCGCGCCCCCGGGCCGGGTGATGCCGACGACGTCCGCCAACGCGGCGGCCGGGTCGTCGACGTACTCCAGGACGTTGTGCACCAGCACCAGATCGGCGCCGCCCTCGGGGAACAGGGACGCCAGGTCGCGGGTCTCCCCCTGGACCCCGCGCACCGTCACACCGCTCTCCGCGGCGCGGCGCTCCAGGGCGGCCAGCGAGTCCGGGCTGGGCTCGACGACGGTGACACGATGACCCAGTTCGGCGAGCGGGACCGCGACGCCCCCGGTGCCCCCGCCCGCGTCGACGATCTCCAGAGGACCGTCCTCGGACAGGCGGGCCAGCAGGCGGGACAGCGCGTCCCACACCACCGCGGTCCGTGCGGCGTTGGCCGCGCGCGCCGGGCCGGTCACACCGCTCACCCCGAAACCGCCCGTGGCGGTCGCGGACGTGCCGCTCCTGTCAGTCACCTGTTCCCTCACTCAGCTCGTGCCCCTCGCCCGGAACCCTCGACGGGGCGTCCACCCCGGTGGGCACTCAGAGCGAGAGCGTCGACTTGTTCTCCATCAGCCTAGACAGAAGTCCGCTGATGAAGTTGGGCGACTCGTCGGTGGACAGCTCCTTGGCCACCCCGACCGCCTCGGCGATCGCCACACCGTCGGGGATGTCCTCCGCCCACAGCAGCTCGTAGGCGCCCATCCGCAGGATGTTGCGGTCCACGACCGGCATGCGCTCCAGGGTCCACCCGATGGCGTACTCGTCGAGGAGTGCGTCGATCCGCCCACGGCGTTCGTCCACCGAGGCGGCGAGGCGCTCGGTGAACTCGTTGATCGGCGGCTCGGGCTGGGCCCGGCGGCGCTTGATGACGTCTTCGACCGTGATGCCGCGCACCTCGGACTCGTACAGGACCTCCACCGCGCGCCGACGAGCCTTGCGTCGTGCACCGCTCATCAGTTGACACGCCCGAGGTAGTCACCGTTGCGGGTGTCGACCTTGACGCGCTCGCCGGTCGTGACGAAGAGGGGCACCTGGATGGTGGCGCCGGTCTGCAGGGTGGCGGGCTTGGTGCCGCCGGTGGAGCGGTCGCCCTGGACGCCCGGGTCGGTCTGGGTGATCTCCAGCTCGACGGCGGCGGGCATCTCGATGTACAGCGGGTTGCCCTCGTTGGTGGCGACCGTGACCTTGGTGTTCTCCAGCAGGAAGCCCTGGGCGTCACCGACCACGGACTCGGGCACCGGGATCTGGTCGAAGGTCTGGGTGTCCATGAAGATGAAGGAGTCACCGTCGTGGTACAGGTACTCCATGTCGCGACGGTCCACGCTGGCGAACTCGACCTTGGAACCGGCGTTGAAGGTCTTGTCGACGATCTTGCCCGTGAGGACGTTCTTCAGCTTGGTGCGGACGAACGCGCCGCCCTTGCCCGGCTTGACGTGCTGGAACTCCAGGACGTTCCAGAGAACACCCCCGTCGAGTCGCAGGGTCGTGCCGTTCTTGATGTCGTTCGTCGTGGCCACTTCGGTCGTCTCTCCAAGGGGTCTGACACGTCGGAGACCGGACTGGCTGGTCCGGTCGGTGATCGATGGGGCGAGGCGTGGGCCCTGTGGCCGGTACGTTCCCGGCCTGCGGACACTCCCCGCCTTTCTCGCAGTCTAGTGGCTCTGCGGGACTCGGGGGCCGCCCGCGACCGCACGAAAGGCCTCGTCCAGCAGTGCGGGGGTCGGACCGCTGAGGATGGCCGGGGTGGCCGGGCCGTCCAGGACCACGAAGCGCAGGGTGGCGCCACGGGCCTTCTTGTCCACGCTCATGGTCGCGCGGAGCGCCTCCCAGGAGTCGGCGGTGTAGGAAGTGGGCAGGCCCACCGAGGCCAACACGTCGCGGTGACGCCGCACCAGCGCCTCGTCGATGCGCCCGTCGAGTCGGGCCAGTTCGGCGGCGAAGACCATCCCGATGGCGACGGCGTAGCCGTGCCGGAAGGTGTAGTTCTCGGCCCGCTCGATGGCGTGCCCGAGAGTGTGTCCGTAGTTGAGGATCTCCCGACGACCGCTCTCCTTGAGGTCGCCCGAGACCACGTCGGCCTTGAAGCGGACGGCGCGCTCGATGAGTTCCCGGGTGTGCGCGCCGCCGGGGGTGGTGGCGCCCTCGGGGTCGTCCTCGACCAGGTCGCAGATGACGGGGTCGTCGATGAAACCGGCCTTGATGATCTCCGCGAGACCACCGATGTAGTCGGCCTTGGGCAGGCTCTCCAGGGTGGTGAGGTCGCACAGGACGCCGGCCGGCGGGTGGAAGGCCCCCACCAGGTTCTTGCCCTCCGGTGTGTTGATGCCGGTCTTGCCGCCGACCGCGGCGTCGACCATGCCCAGGAGCGTGGTCGGGACCAGGACCGAACGCACACCGCGCAGCCAGGTCGCCGCGACGAAACCCGCCAGGTCGGTGGCGGCACCGCCACCGACCCCCACCACGGCGTCGCTGCGGGTGAAGTTGAACGAGCCCAGACGCGACCACAGGTCGGTGGCGACGGCGGAGGTCTTGGCGGCCTCGCCGTCGGGCACCGGCATCGGGCGCACCGTGTACCCGCCGGCCCGCAGCGCGGCGGCGACGTCCTCGGCGACCCGGGCGAGCCCCTCCGGGTGGATGACCGCGACCTGGGCGGCGCCCTCCACCAGGGCGGGCAACTCGTTCAGCAGGTGCTCGCCGACCAGCACGTCGTAGTGGCCGGTGGGATCACCCACACCGATCCGGGTCACGGTCACTGGTCGGCCTTTCCGGGCAGCGAGGAGACGATCGTGTCCACGATCTCCTCGGGGTGGTAGTCGGTCGTCGGCACGGTCACCGAGGCCAGCCCCTCGTAGACGGGCAGGCGTTCGTTGAGCAGCTTGCGCAGCTGCGTGCGGGGGTTGCCGGACAGCAGCGGGCGGGCGACGTCCATGCCCACGCGCTTGGCGGCCTCCCCGAAGTCGACCTGGAGGTAGACCACGTGGTGCTCGGCGAGGTCCTCGCGGGTGTCCTCGTCCAGGACGGCGCCGCCACCGACCGCGATGACCCCCTCCCAGGCCCGCAGGCCCTCGGCGACGACCTCGCGCTCCAGTGCCCGGAAGTGCGCCTCGCCGTCCTCGATGAAGATGTCACCGATGGGCTTGCCCGCGCGCTTCTCGATCTCGGTGTCGGTGCACAACAGGTCCGCTCCGAGCCGGCGGGCCAACGCCTCTCCGACGGTGGACTTGCCCGATCCGGGCGAACCGATGAGCACCGCGATCGCTCTTGCCACGCTCTGCCTACCTATGGGGGTGCCGCTCCTCGCGCGAGGAGCGTTCCGATGGTCTGTCCGAGTGAGGATCCGACGGCGTGCCCTCCCCGCGCGTGCGGGGAACACCGTCGGTCACGTACGTCTTCCTGTCTAGCAGACGCACCGTCCCCACGTGTCCGGTGAGCGGCCGGTTCAGGTGCTCCGACGTGCGCCGCGCGGGGGTCGTGCGCTCGGGGCACGGACCGGACGGCGGGGCACGGAGCCGCGTTCGGGGGCGCTCGACCCGGCACGGAGGAGCACGCCGCCACCCGGCCGCTCGTCGACCGGGACGGTGACGGCGCCCCTCATCGCGAGGGGAGCACGAGGTGCCGCGCGAGGCCCCGAGGGCCGCATCGGGCCGCAGGACAGTGCACCGGCCCGCACGCGACGGACCCGCCCTGTGTCCGTGAACACGGGACGGTCCGCCCTCGGCGAGGCGGACCGTCCCCGTCTCAGCGGATCTCGAGTGCGTCCAGGTACCCCTGGAGGTTGCGGGCGGTCTCGGCGACCGAGTCACCGCCGAACTTCTCGATGGCGGCCTCGGCGAGGACCAGCGCCACCATCGCCTCGGCGACCACACCGGCGGCGGGGACCGCGGTGACGTCACTGCGCTGGTGGTGGGCCTGGGCGGCCTCGCCGGTCTCGGTGTCGATGGTGTCCAGCGCCCGGGGCACGGTCGCGATGGGCTTCATCGCGGCGCGCACCCGGAGCGGGTCTCCGGTGGTCATGCCGCCCTCGACACCACCCGCGCGGTTGGTGCGCCGGCGCACCCCGTCGGGACCGGGCTCGATCTCGTCGTGGGCCCGCGACCCACGCCGGGCGGCGGTGCGGAAGCCGTCACCGACCTCCACCCCCTTGATGGCCTGGATCCCCATGAGGGCACCGGCCAGGCGGGAGTCCAGACGACGGTCCCAGTGCACGTGACTGCCCAGTCCGGGCGGCAGGTTGTAGGCCAGGACCTCGACCACACCGCCGAGGGTGTCCCCCGTCTTCTTGGTGTCGTCGACCTCCTCGACCATGCGGGCGCTGGTGGCGGCGTCGAAGCAGCGCAGCGGGTCGGCGTCGATCGCGTCCAGGTCCTCCGGGCGCGGTTCGGGCGCGTCCTCGGGCACGGCGACCGGGCCCATGGACACCACGTGGCTGAGGATCTCCACACCCAACGCGTCGCGGCAGAAACGCCGGGCGACCTCGCCGATGGCCACGCGCGCCGCGGTCTCGCGGGCGCTGGCCCGTTCGAGAATGGGGCGGGACTCGGTGTGCCCGTACTTCTGCATGCCCGCGAGGTCGGCGTGTCCCGGGCGGGGCCGGGTGAGCGGCGCGTTGCGCGCCACACCGTCCAGTTCCTCGGCGGGAACCGGGTCCGGTGACATCACCTTCTCCCACTTGGGCCACTCGGTGTTCCCGACCTCGACGGCGACCGGTCCCCCCTGGGTCAGGCCGTGTCGAATGCCTCCGATGATGGAGACCTGGTCCTTCTCGAACTTCATCCGGGCGCCTCGACCGTACCCGGCGCGGCGGCGGAGCAGCGCGGCGGCGATGTCGTCAGAGGTGACGGACACACCGGCCGGAAGGCCCTCCAGAATCGCGACGAGTGCAGGTCCGTGGGACTCCCCCGCGGTCAGCCAACGCAACATGTGCACGATCCTCCCACGGATCGCGACTCGGAGTGGCACCCGGGAGTCGGGTTACGGGAGGAGTGGCCGACCTGCGAGGACGGTGGCCAGGGTCGCCGCGATCATGAACGGTCCGAGCGGCAGCGGGTCGGTGCGGGTGGCTCTGCGCAGCGCCATCAGGACCAGACCGACCACGGAGAAGGCCGCGAACGCCCAGAACGCACCGACCAGCGCGCCGACCGGCCCGGCGGCCCAGCCGGCGTAGAGGCCGGTGAGCCCGGAGAGTTTGACGTCGCCGAAACCGAGCCCGCGCGGGTGCACCCGCCACAGGGACCAGTACAGAACCGTGATGAGCGCCATGCCCACCAGGGCCTGGGCGGCGCGGTACAGGTCCGGTCCGCCGGGCGGCGTCAGGACGGAGGCGGCCAGCAGGAGTCCGGCGATGGGGTAGGCCGGGCCGACGACCGCGTCGGGCAGGCGCATCACCCGCAGGTCGATGGCGGAGAGCAGGGTGCCCAGGGCCACGAACCAGAGCACCGCGGCCAGTCCGAACAGGGACCAGTCGGGCAGGTGGTGCGGGAAGGCCGCACCGGTCAGGGCGAAGAGCACGACGGTGGCCACGGTCGTCGACCGGTGCGGGGCCACGTCCTGTGCGCACCGCGGACAGCGGCCACGGCGCCGGAAGTCGCGGTCGGCCACCGCGGGCAGTCCGCGCAGGAAGGACAGTGCGACGTGGCAGTGCGGACAGCGTGGCGGGGGTGGTCCGACGTCGTGCTCGTCCAGCGCGCCTTCCCCGGCGTCGGGCTCCGGTGTGGCACTGTCCTGACCTGGGAGATCCGTGACGCCCGAGGGCGCGGCACGGACCGGCTCGGCGTGTGGACGGGCCGGGCCGAAGAGGCGGACCAGACGACTGGTGGCGTGTCCGACCCACAGTCCGGCCAGTCCCAGCAGCAGGGCCGCCGGGATCGACCAGAGGGTCGGGGTCAGGGTGAGCGCCGAGGGGGTGGACATGTTCGGAAACTACCCGTCCGAGCCCTCGGGCGACAGCACTTTCGCCGGCCTGTGGACAACGCGGCGGGGGTCGGACCGGCGCCGCCCCCGGTCACCGCTCGTCGCGTTGGGCGCGCACCACGGCGCTGAGTTCGATGCCACCGGGCAGGATGTGCCGGAGCTCGGTGGACAGGCGTTCGGCGAGCCGACGCAGCGGTTCGTCGTCACGCTCGTCCAACTCCAGCCGAATGCCGATGTCGGCCTGGTCGGAGGCGTGGATGCGCACGCGTTCGATGCCGAACTCGGTGTGGGTCACCCGGTAGATCATGGCCAGCACCTGCGGGTCGTCCTTGGGTTCGGGGACGGTCCCCTGTTCGGCGAGCATGGTGAGGAACCGACCCTGGATCGTGTGCGGCACGGGCCCGGAGACGTCGAGGACCAACGCGTCGGCCTCCTCCTCCAGCGTGGCCTGGCAGGCGTCCCGGGTGGTGAACGGAACCGGTCGGGCATCGGCGCGCCAACGGCGCACGGCGTCCACGGAGGTGAAGGCGAGAACTCCCCGGCGACCGTCCTTACCGGTCATGATGGGGATGGCGACCTCGCTGTTCTTGTCCTTGGTGAGGCCTCCGACGCCCTCCTCGGTCTCGGTGGCCACCGACACGACCGGGATGAGCACCCGGGAGTCGCTGAGCGCGGTCAGGACCTGGCGGTCGCCGACCTCACCGGCGGCGTGGTCGCGCAGCCGGGCCTCGACTACCGGGTCGGCGCTGCCGTCGTCGTCACGGAAGTTCTGGGCGCCGATGATGGATGGTCTGCTCACGGGTTCCGACTCTACCCGGGGTGTATGTCCGTCATGGGAACGCCTCTCGGACAGAATCATGTGACCTCTCCCCTCCTCCGGCCGCGGACGGCCGCCCTGTGAGGGCGGCACCTCACGGACGTGCCGCCCCACCTCCAGCTTCACAGGCGAGGACGACGCCGGCCGACGGTTCGCCGAAAAAGCACGAAATGGCCGTGAACAGGACCGGGTCCCCCGTGACAGCGGGTTCCACCCGGGTCGCCGGCACACCCGGGCGCGCGCCTCGCGGGACGCGCGCCGTGGCCTCCTCGGGCTCGCGATCCCACGCCGCCGGCCTACTCCTCGGGGGCGCCGCCGAGGGCGGTGACGATCTCGCGCAGCCGCTCGACCTGCTCGGGCGTGAGGCGGTCGAAGACGAGGGAGCGCACGCGCGCGGCGTGTCCGGGCGCGGCCTTCTCCAAGGCCTCGGCGCCTTGGTCGGTGAGCACGGCCCAGAAGCCGCGCCGGTCGTCGGCGCACGCCTCCCGACGCACGTATCCGTCGCGCTCCAGGCGCCCGATCTGGTGGGACAGACGGCTCTTGGAGACGATGACGGTGTCGGCGAGGGTGCGCATGCGCATGCGCCGGCCCGGCACCTCCGACAAGTGGGCGAGGATGCCGTACTCGGTGAGCGAGAGCCCGTCCCGGCCGCGCAGGTCCCGCTCGAGCTCGTCGTAGATCGAGGAGTTCATCCGCAGGAAACAGCGCCAGACCTGCTGTTCGTCGGGGTCGAGCCAGGCCTTGTCCATGGCTCGATTCTAGGGGTCGGGGCTTGCCTTCACAGTCCCGAGTGCCTAAAATACTTCCCAGGAAGATATTTCTGAGCTACCTTGTTACTGGATAGAGAGTTGACCCCCGATCCGGGTCACCAGCACTTAGGGAGAGACACCATGGCCGCACAGGAACTCAAGCCCGGCACCTGGAAGATCGACGTCGCCCACAGCATCGTCGGCTTCTCCGTCCGCCACATGATGGTCAGCAAGGTCCGTGGCCGCTTCGAGAAGTTCGACGCCACGCTCACCGTGCCCGAGGACCCCACCCAGGCCACCGTCGAGGCCGACATCGACTCCGGCTCCATCAACACGGACAACAGTGACCGTGACAACCACATTCGGTCCGCCGACTTCTTCGAGACCGACCAGCACCCGAAGTTCCACTTCCGCTCCACCGGCGTCGAGGCCAAGGGTGAGGACTTCGTCCTCAAGGGCGAGCTCACCATCAAGCAGAACACCCACCCGATCGAGCTGAAGCTGGAGTTCAACGGTTCCACCGTCGACCCCTACGGCCTGGACCGCGCCGGTTTCGCCGCCTCCACCGTCATCAGCCGCAAGGAGTTCGGTGTGGACATCGAGATGCCGATGGACGGCGGCGGCGTGGTCGTCGGCGACAAGATCACCATCGACATCGACGCCGAGTTCACCCGCCAGGCCTGAGCGACGCACACGGGGGAACGTCCCGACCCGGCGCCCATCCACCGCCGTCGGCCGGGACGGCCCGGAACCTCGGTTCCGGGTGACGACGTCCGAGCGTGGCCGCCCCGGGGGGAGCGGCCACCGCCCCGGGTTTGACGACACCACGTCAGAACCCTGTGAGGCCTCGGATATCGTCGGCGGGGGAGGGTCCCACCCGGCCCTCCCCCGTCTTTCGTGCGCCCACTCCCGTCAGGAGACTCCGCCGTGCCCAGCAACCCCTTCTCCCCCGAGGTCGTCGCCGCCGTCACCGGCCACATGAACGGCGACCACCCCGAGGACACCCTCATCATCTGCCGTGGCCTGGGCGGGCGCCCCGAGGCCACCGCGGCGCGGATGACCGACCTGGACGGCGAGGGCGGTGACTACGTGGTGACCGTCGACGGGGTCGAGAGCACCGTGCGCATCCCCTGGGGCGCGCCGCTCACCGAGCGCGCGCAGATCCGCAAGGAGGTCGTGCGCATGTACCGGGAGTCCTGCCTGGCGCTCGGCCTCACCCCGCGCGGCGAACACTGAGCCGCGACGACCCGAACGCGCCCGGCACCACCGGTTCCACCGGTTCGCGCCGCCGAACGGCGTGGCACCACTCCCCCCACGAGCCCCCGACCGCAAATCGACCGGTCGGATCCGGAACTCCGGCGGCGCGGGCGGAGTCCAACCGGTGAACGGGGGAAGGGGCGCTCACGCCTCCACGGGCAGGGGTACGCGTACCCCTCCGATCAGGCACGCGTACGACCTAGTCTGGAAGGGAAAGTCCCTCCCCCGGACGCCCGTACAGCAACGCCGATCGAAGGGTGGCTGCGGCCTCCATGGTCACGCCCGACCCCGGTGACGAGAATTCACCGACGCAACGGATCGACCCCGTCTCACCCACCACCCGCGTCAATCCGGCGGTGGGGGCCACGCGCTGGGTGACGCGCGTGTTCCGACCGGGGGCGACCCGACCACCGGAGCCGCCCCCCGAGGAGGGCCCCACCCGCGTGGTGCCCCCGGGCGGCGCCGACCGTACCCGCGTGGTGCCCCCTGCGGGCGAGGACGCCACACGCGTGGTCCCGCCCGCCGGCGCCGACCAGGCCGACCCCGGACCGGACGGCGCCACCCGCGTGCAACGGCCCGTGTCCAGCGGCCGACGGCCGCTCCCCTCCGCCGAGGGGCCGGGCCGCACCCCCTGGTGGCGGGTGCTCTTCGGACCGCTGCTGGATCGGCTGGCCCGCCTGGTCTCACGCGTGGTCATCGGCCCCGCGGGCGATCTCGACTACGCCGTGCCCGCCGAACTGCGCCGCCGCTACCAGGTCCTGGACCGACTCGGCGCGGGCGGCGAGGCGGTCGTGTACCTGGTCGAACCCACCGACTCCCCCGGGCGCGAACTCGCCCTGAAGGTGTACCGGCCCGGGCACGACATCAACCGCGAACTCCTGGACCGACTGCGCGCCCGTGGCACCGCCTCCCCGTACACCCCAGCGATCGAGGGCTACGGCACGGCCACCAGTTCCTGGGGCGAGGACCTGGCGTGGGAGTCTCAGGAGTACTTCTCCCAGGGCACGCTGCGCGAGGTCATCAACGCCTCGCCCCTGGACGACGCACACGCCCGCGCCGTGGTGCGCGCCGTCGCCGACTGCCTGGACCACTGGCAGAACGAGCTCCAGCACAACCACACCGACGTCAAGCCGGAGAACCTGCTGGTCCGCTCGCTGGACCCGCCGGTGGTCGCCCTCACCGACTTCGGTGGAGCCGTCCGCGCCACCATGAGCCGGGTGTACGGCGGACAGGCCGTCACCGAGGACTACGCCGCCCCCGAGGTCATCGAGGGCCGTCGCGAGGCGCCCGCCGCCTGGTGGTCGCTGGGCGTGATGGTGCACGAACTGGTCACCGGCCGTCGTCCCGATCGCGGCGGCAACTGGCTGACCGCACGCAACACCGAGATCGACATCTCCGCGATCACCGACGAGCGCTGGCGGCTGTTGGCCAAGGGGCTGCTCACCCTCGCCCCCTCCGCCCGCTGGGGCCACGAGGAGGTCGCCGCGTGGCTCGCGGGTGAGCGCCCGCCGATCCGCACCGCACGGCGGCTGCGCCCCATCGTGTTCGCCGGTGCCTCGCACGAGGACCCGCCCAGCCTGGCCTTCGACCTGCTGGACCGTTCCGAGACCGGGGCCCTGTGGCTGCGCAGCCACTGGTCGGAGCTGCGCACCTGGCTCGACCGCGAGGTCAACGACTACACCTTCGACCGCTCCTACCTCACCGGTCTGGACCAACGCCCCGATCTGGCGCACGTGGCGATCAGCGCCCTGGCCGCCCGCTACGTACCCGGCATGCCGCCGCGGTTCCGGGGCCACGAGATCAGCGCCGACGGGCTGCTGTCCCTGGCCACCGGCGACGCCAGCCGGCACGCGGTCGTGCGGGAGGCCGTCGAGTCGGGTGTGGTGGGCCTGGGTTCCCAGCACTGGTGTCCGCACCCCACCTGCCGTTCGGGCGGTTCGGGTCGGTGCGCGCTCCTGGAGCGGGTCCAGCACGAGGTACCGCTGTTGATGCGCCGTGTCCAGGAGACCCTCGACGACGTGGTGGGGTCGGGACCCGACGCTCCCCGACGCCCCGCCGGCCACGAGATCGACACCACCTGGGCCCGCGCCGTGGAACTGGTACTGGTCTCCGAGGCGTCCTCTCGGCACCGCTCGCTGCTGCGTCGCCAGTCCTGGCACCCGCAGCAGCGCAGCGCCGCTCCCGGCGCCCCCTGGTGGGTGGAACAGCGTCGCGCCGCCCTGCGCGACGGCGGCGACCCCCTCGCCTCTCGCGGAGCGATGCTCACCGCACTACTCCTGTTGCCCGAGGCCGACCGCGTCGGCGGGTTGATCACCGCACGCGAGCGCGCCGACGGTCGGGCCCGCCGCCAGGACCGGTGGGCCTCCCTGGCCGGTTCGGCCCGGGCGAGATGGGACGCGACGAAGGAACGCGCGGGCTCGGTCGGACAGCGCCGCGCCGAGGCGGCCACCCGCCCCGACAACCCGGCGGCGCCCCAGGACCCCACGCGTCCGCAGGAGGCCGTCACACCCAAGGAACGGCGTCGGCAGGAGCGGCGGCGCGAGCGCGACTCCCGTCGGGTCGATCGGACCATGGGGCAGATCCAGCGCGCCATGCGGGCCGGACGTTGTCGCCGGTTCGCCTACCCTGCGGCCCTGGTGGGGCTGGTCGACGGCCTGGGCCGCGCCCTCCGTCCCGAGGAGGGTTTCTTCCCCGAGAGCCCGGTGGTCGTGGACGCCTACACGGGGCTGCTGGACTTCAGCGCCAACCCCGTCAGTGACGGGGCGTCCGCCCTCACCGGCCTGCTGCCCGGCGGGATCGGCGCGGCCTGGTGGTTCCCCGTGCTGTTGTCGTTGGCACTGCTGTACCTGGGACGCACCTCGGCCAGGGAGAAGGTGAAGGCACGCCGCCGGCTGGCCGCGTTCCGTCTGGCCGTGGGCGGTTCGATCCTCATGCTCGTCGTTCTGCTGTCCACCGGCCTGCTCGCCCTGGGGTCGGGCGTGCTCATTCCGCTGGACGGCCTCCTCGGCTGAGCCACGATGCGCGGCCCCGCCCGGCGCACCGACCGGGCCAGCACCGGCGGCGGATCCGGAGTCGCTCCGGGCCCGCCGCCGGCGCACGCGCCACACGCTAAGATCGCCGGGTTCGGCGGTGGCCGGACCGTGACGAGGAAGGCGGACAGGTGGGCGAGGCGTTCGAGTTGCGCTCCGGTGACTACCGGGCGCGCGTGGACCGGATCGGTGCGGGGTTGCAGGCGCTCACCTGGCACGACCGCGATCTGGTGTGGCCCTACACCCGCGAGCGGGGTCCGCTCGCGTTCCAGGGGCAGCTGCTGGCCCCCTGGCCCAACCGGGTCGCCGAGGGACGGTACACGTTCCAGGGCGCCGACTACCGCCTGGAGGTCGACGACGCCGCGACGGGGTCCGCGATCCACGGACTGGCCCACGCCCTGGAGTGGTCACCGGTCCGGGTCGAGGAACACGCGGTGACGCTGCGGCTCGCCTTCACCGGCACCCCGGGCTACCCCTTCCCGTTGGAGCTGACCGCCGAGTACCGCCTGGCCGAGGACGGACTGACCGTGACGCTCGGGGCGCTCAACACCGGCACGGGGGACGCGCCCTTCGGGGTGGGCTTCCACCCCTACCTGACGCTCGGCCGGCCCCTGGACGAACTCTCCGCGCGCGGCGAGCTCACCGTGTCGGCGGACGCCGACCACAGCCAGCCCACCGACGGGAACCTCATCCCTCGGGGCGCACCCGAACCGGTGGCGGGCGGTGGGTTCGACCTGCGCCGACCCGGTCGCGACCTGGGCTCCACGGTGCTGGACACCGCCTTCACCGACCTGACGCGGGACGCGCGGGGTCGGGCCTGGGTGCGGCTCGGCGGTCCCGACCACCGGGTGGCCCTGTGGGCGGGCCCGGGCTACGACTGGCTGCAACTGTTCAGCGCCGACACCCTGGGCGGTGACGCGCACCGCGCCCACCTGGCCGCCGAACCCATGACCTGCCCGCCCGACGCCCTCAACAGCGGCACCGACCTGCTGGTCCTGGCCCCGGGCGAGGCGGTGGAGCGGGTCTTCGGGATCCTCGCCGAGCCCGTACACGGCGCGCACGCGGACCGGGCGACCACGGTCGGGCACGCGGCACCGGGGGCGTGAGCGGGGTCAGGCCCGGTCGAACACCTCGTTGAGCCGGGCCAGGTCCTCGACGGTGTCGATGTCCTCGGGGCTGGCGATGTCGTCACAGGCCACCGTGGTGACCAGGTGCGAGTAGGCGCGCAGGAAGGGGCGGGCGCCCATGTCGCGTTCGGCCATGGAGTACACCGTGGACCAGTGCTCGCGGGCGAGCATCACCGGGTTGCGGGGGTTGCCGTGGTAGGTGGCCACCGCGGCCCGCGCCCCCTGTTCGAAGGCCTCGACCAGACGGTGCACCGCCTCGGGGGTGACCAGGGGTTGGTCGGCCAGAGCGATGAGAACCGCGTCGACCGTGTCGGGCAGCGCGTCGATCCCGGTGCGTACCGACGAGCCCATACCGGAGGCCCAGTCGGGGTTGTGCACCGTCACGGCGTCGTCGACGGTGGTGTCGGCGGCGCCCAGCACGACCATGACGGGGGCACAGCCGCCCGCCTCCAGGGTGCGCACCCCACGGTCGACGAGACGTTCCCCGCCCAGCTCCACCAGCGCCTTGGGGCGCCCGAGTCTGCTCCCCGCACCGGCCGCCAACAACATCCCGGCGACCGGCCCCGCGCCCTCGGCGGCGCGGCCCTCCACTTCCCCAGTTGCCATGCCGCGATGATGTCACGCACCGGTGCCGCGGAGGGGCCACCTTCGCCAGGTGGTCGCCCTGTCCCCTCGCCCGCTCGCGGCATCACCATGCTGACCAGGCCTTTCGCCGGACCGCGCGTTTCGGTTCACTCCCGGAGGTGACCGAATCCGGCCGGAAGCAACGAGGCCGGGGCGGTGTCACGGTGGATACGACCCGTGGTCTCGCTCAGCGCGCGGCCGCTGCCGCCCCACCGGTTCCGCACCAGTTCGGCGGCGATCGACACCGCCGTCTCCTCCGGGGTACGGGCGCCGAGGTCCAGTCCGATGGGCGAGTGCAACCGCTCCAGCGCCGCCTCCTCGACGCCGGCCTCGCGCAACCGCTCCAGCCGGTCCCCGTGCGTGCGACGCGACCCCATCGCCCCGATGTACCCGGCCCGCGTGTTCAGTGCCCGTGTGAGCACCGGAACGTCGAACTTGGGGTCGTGGGTCAGGACACAGATCGCGGTGCGCCCGTCGATCTGGTCGGCGATCTCGTCCAGGAACACGTGCGGCCACTTGACCACCACCTCCTCGGCGGTGGGGAAACGCTTGGCGGTGGCGAACACCGGACGGGCGTCGCACACCGTCACCCGGTAGCCCAGGTAGGCGCCGAGATCCGCCACGGCCGCGGCGAAGTCGATCGCGCCGAACACCAGCATGCGCGGCGCGGGGGCGAACGACTGGACGAACACCTCCAGTTCGTCGCCGCGCCGTTGCCCGTCCACGCCGTAACGCAGCACCCCGGTGGCGCCCTGGGCCAGCATGCCGCGCACGTCGTCGTCCAGTGCGTCGGCCAGGCGGCCCCCGCCCGGTCCCGGATCGCCTTCGGCGTCGTCGGGCCACACCACCCGGCGTCGGCCCACCCGCCCGGCCTCCGAGGGGTCGGAGACGATGGTGGCCACCGCGACCGGCCGGTGGTCCTCGACGGCGTCCAGCACCGCACCCAACCGCGGGTGGGTCCCCCGGTCGACCGGCTCCACGAACACGTGCAGGGTGCCGCCACAGGTCAGCCCCACACTGAAGGCCTCCTCGTCGCTCACCCCGTACGTGCGGCGCACCGGCACACCGGTCCGGATGACCTCCAGGGCCTCCTCGTAGACGTCGCCCTCCACGCACCCACCCGACAGGCTTCCGACCACCTCACCGGAGGCGCTCACCGCCATGGCCGCCCCCGCGTCCCGAGGAGCGCTCTTGTCGGTGTCGATGATCGTGGCCACCGCGAACGTCTCACCCGAGGCGTACAACTCGGACACGGTCGCTCGGATATCACGCACGCGGCACCTCTTCCGGACTCCGTGACGGCGGGCGGGTCCCGACATCCGTGGGCCTCCGTACCAACCTATGTGCCCAGGACCACACAGAAGAGCCCCCGTTCCTCCAGGAAACGGGGGCTCGATTCGGTCGCGCCTACGAACGGGACCGGTCACCGCGGACCGCGCCACGCCCCGCGTCGGCGCCTACGCGGGGCGTTCGGGCTCGGAGGCCTCACCACGGCCCAGCATCGCCCGGAACTCCTCCAGGTTGCGTCGGGCCAGGTCACCGTCGGTGCTCTGAATGCCCATCACCGGCAGCGACGTTCCGTCGGACAGGTCCAACGACGGCCAGGGCTCCCCCACCGGCATCCGGATGTCCAGCACCTCCGGCCAGGCCAGGTAGTGGGTCCGGATCCCGTTGATGACGATCACGTTCCGCTCCGTCGCGATCAGCCGCGGGCGGGCCAGCATGTGCAGGCCGGCGGCGATGGCCAACCCGAGCCCCACGACCAGCACCCGGTCCAGCGCACGCCACTCCACCGGCAGGATCACCGCGAGCACCACCATGGTGCCCACGATCAACGCACCCAACGCGTAGGCGACCCAGCGCACCGCCCGAGGACGCCAGGTCCTCGGGGTTTCGGGCCTCATCGATGCCTCATCCACAGGGTGTTCCTTCGTCCGCACCAACTGCTCCATCCGTGTCCACACGGTCCTCAGGGGAATCGACTGCGGCGCGTACCGACGAGGAGGGTGTGGTTCAGCGGCGCAGCCCGCGCAGGGCCACCGCCGTGTCCAGGGCGGCCAGCGCAGCCTCGGCGCCCTTGTTCTCGACACTTCCCGGCAGGCCGGCGCGGTCACGCGCCTGTTCCAGGGTGTCACACGTGAGCACACCGTTGCCCACGGGGGTGGATTCGCGCAGGGCCACCTCGGTCAGACCGTGGGTCACCGACTGGCACACGTAGTCGAAGTGCGGGGTGCCACCACGGATGACCGCGCCCAGGGCGATCACCGCGTCGTGTTTACGGGCCAACTCCTGCGCCACGACCGGGATCTCCACGGCGCCGGCCACGTGCACCACCACCGGTTCCGCGGCGCCCGACTCCTTGACGGTCTCCAGCGCGTGGGCGAGCATCGGCTCCACGATCGGCGCGTTCCACCGTGTGGCGACGATGCCCACCGAGAGACCCCGGGCCTCGACCCGCTCGTGTTCCGGGCGTCCTGTACCGCTCATGAACGGCCTTCCTTCGCAGTTGACGAATGTGCCGCGGGCTCGACCGCGACGCACCTGGTCGATCGTGGGGTGCCCGGGCGTGCGGGCTCCGGCCGGCCGTGTCCGCCGGCTACCCGGACACGGGAACACCCCCGGTGTTTCCCCGCCCCGGTCCTAACGGACGACGCCGGCCAGGTCGTGGCCCATCCGGTCCCGCTTGGTCAGCAGGTAGGCGACGTTGTCCTCGGTCACGAACGTGGGCATGGCCACGCGCTCGCTCACCCGCACCCCATGCCGGTCCAGTTCCTCGACCTTGACGGGGTTGTTGGTCAGCAGCCGTACCGAGGACACCCCCAGGTCGGTGAGGATCTGCGCGCCCGCACCGAACTCGCGGGCGTCGGCGGGCATGCCCAACCGCAGGTTGGCGTCGACGGTGTCCGCGCCCTGGTCCTGGAGGCTGTAGGCGCGCAGCTTGTGCAGCAGACCGATCCCCCGCCCCTCGTGACCGCCCAGGTACACCACGACCCCGCGACCGGCCTCGGCGATCTCGGCCATGGCGGCGTCCAACTGGGCGCCACAGTCGCACCGGTGGGAACCGAACGCGTCCCCGGTCAGGCACTCCGAGTGCAGGCGGGTCAGGACGTCGGTGCCGTCGGTCAGGTCGCCGAACACCAACGCCACGTGCTCGGCGCCGTCGGTGGTGCCGCGGAACCCGATCGCGCGCCACGCACCGAACCTGTTCGGCATGCGCGTCTCGACCATGCGGGTGACCAGCGGCGGGGCGGACTGCTCGGCGGTGAGGCTCTCCCCCAGCGCCGCACGGTGCTCGGCCAACTGCTCCACCGACACCAGCGTCAGGCCGTGCTCGTCGGCGAACGCGCGCAGCTCCGGAAGACGGGCCATGGTGCCGTCGTCGTTGACCACCTCGGCCAGGACCCCGGCCGGGCGCAGTCCCGCCAGACGGGCGAAGTCCACCGAGGCCTCGGTGTGGCCGCGACGGGCCAGGACACCGCCCGCGCGGGCGCGCAGCGGCAGGATGTGGCCGGGGCGCACGAAGTCGGCCGGGGTGCTCTCCCCGGCGGCCAGCAGACGGATGGTGTGGGCACGGTCGGCGGCCGAGATCCCGGTGGACACACCCTCACGGGCGTCGACGGTGACGGTGTAGGCCGTGCGCAGGCTCTCCTCGTTGCGCGCGGTCATCAGGGGCAGGTCGAGCCGGTCGAGGTCGGCGCCCTCCATGGGCACGCACACCACACCGGACGTGTAACGGATCATGAAGGCCAGGAGTTCGGGGGTGGCGAGCTCGGCGGCGAAGATGATGTCGCCCTCGTTCTCCCGGTCCTCGTCGTCCACGACCACGATGGCGCGTCCGGCGGCGAACGCGGCGACGGCGTCCTCGATCGGGTCGAGGAGCACGGTCGCCTCGGTGCCGGAGACGTCGGTGGACGGGGTGGTGTCGGTGACGGTCATTCCCGCTCCCTGAGAGTGCGTCGGTGGTGAGTGAGGGGTCGCGGCCGTCGGGTCCGCGCCCGGGGACGCGCCGCCCGGCGGCGCGGGCGTGGTCAGGCGGGGTCGGTGGCCGCGGCACGGGCACGGGAGACGGCGGTGATGCGCTCCACGTACTTGGCGATGACGTCCACCTCGACGTTCACGACGGAACCGACCGCCAGACGACCCAGCGTGGTGGCCTCCAGGGTGGCCGGAATCAGGCTGACCTCGAAGTACTCCTCCGCGGCCCCGGGCGCGCTGACGGCGGAGACGGTGAGGCTGGTGCCGTCGACGGTGATGGAGCCCTTCTCCACCACGTACGGGGAGAGTTCCGGCCGCAGGGCGAAACGGAGCACGTCCCATTTCTCGCCGGGGTCGCGCGTCAGCAGGACCGCGGTGCCGTCCACGTGACCCTGGACGATGTGGCCGCCCAGGCGCCCGTCGGTGCGGGCGGCGCGCTCCAGGTTGACGGGCGATCCGGGGGTGAGCGAACCCAGGTTGGACCGCTCCAGGGACTCCTTCATGACGTCCGCGGTGAAGGTGCCGTCACCGAGCTCGACGACGGTCAGGCACACGCCGTTGACGGCGATGGAGTGACCGTGCCGGGCGTCGGAACTCGCCAGCGGGCCCCGCACGGTGAGCAGAACGGCTTCGGCGGAGGCTCCGGCCGGTGCGACGGCGACGACCTCGCCGAGTTCCTCCACGATTCCGGTGAACATGCCCTACGTCCCTTCGCCTGTGTCAGGCTCCGGGGAAAAGGGTGTGGAGAAAAGGTTCCACGACGGAGACGCGTGCGCGAGGGTACGCCCATGGGCGACGCCTCTCACCACCGTCCCAACGCGTACTGCCTCCCATCCGGACTTTCACCGTCGGTACCGGAATTCCACCGGTTCAACCGGCCGATGGACTCGGCCGGGTCGCGGACTGTCACCGCCGGTTCGGACTTTCACCGACCCCGGAGCACGCGTTCGATAGCTGAACGTCTTCGATCCTAACCCCTGTGCCGGCCGGACACCTAGCCGCTGTGAGCGGTGTCACCGGCGGTCGGCGGACTCCGCCTCTTGCGCCGTGGTGGCCAGCCCGCTCGCGATGAACAGGCGCGGCGCACCGTAGGTCGCCCAGAACGCCAGCGCGCCGTACACGACGAAGGACACCAGACCGTCGGTCACCCCCGTCAGACCACCGAACAGGAGCTCCGTCGGGGCCGCGATGAGCGCCACCACGGAGATGCCCAGGGCGAAGCGGGCCACCCGCGCGACGACGCTACCCTCGGCGCTGTACCAGCCCCGCCCGTACAGCAGGGTCAGGCCGAGCACACTGCCGAACAGCCCCCCACAGGCGGTGTAGAGCCCCGCCAGGGAGTGTCCGGCGGGATCGGCGGGTGTGGCGCCGATCCACTCGGTGGTGGGGACCACCCACGCGCCCCGCACACCGAGCTGCCAGGTCGTCGCGAGGGCGCACGGCACCACGGCGGCCAGGGACAGGTAGGTGAGCCGGCGCGTGGTGTCCAACCCACGCCACCAGGCGAGTACACGGTCCTCGTAGCGCAGCGTCGCCCACACGATGAGGGCGCCCAGGGTCAACCCGACCACCACGTCGCTGATGAAGTGGACCCCCAGGTAGATCCGGGAGAAGGCCACGAGCAGGATGACCACGCCGGCCGCCCACATGAGGGCCCGGCGGCCCGACCGGATCCCGAGGTACCCCCAGACGACCATGGCCGCCTGGCTGTGTCCGGACGGCATCCCGAAGCTCGCGTGGTGCTGGTAGCCGGTGATCCGGGCGTCGAACCAGTAGGGGCGCGGTGTGTAGGAGATCGACTTGAGGAGGTTGTTGAGGACCCCGGAGGCGATGACCACGACGATGAGTCGGCCGCCCAGGCTCGGATTCACGCACCAGAAGAGCACGGCCGCCAGCACGATGAACACGCCCTGGGAACCCAGGTGGGTGAGGCCCCCCAAGGGAACGGCGAGCCAGTCGCCGGCCCCCTGCAACCAGCGGATGACACCGCTCTCCACGTTCCAGAGGGTGTCCAGGGGCGACTGCTGGTCGTGCACGCGTACTCCCATGGGTCCGCGCCTGGCAACGCGCTCACGCCACGCCGCTCCCCCGGTCGCGTGCGGCCGCGCAGGAGAAGACGGAGCCGCGACCAAGCGAAAGATCGACGACTACGGCGGGAAGCATAGGGGCCGGCCCGGTGCGCCGGCCAGGCCCACACCGGGGGGCGCCGAGATCGTTACGGGCGAAGAGGCGGGGCGCGGCCGCACCGGGGTGGTGGGTGCGGGCGGCCGCGCCCCTTCGGAGATGGTCTCTTCGGTTCTAGTCCCGGCCGCTCGCCTTGCGGGCCTGGGCCCGCAGCGACTCGACCGCGACGGAAGGGTCCTGTGCGCCGTAGACGGCCGATCCGGCGACGAAGACGTCGGCACCGGCCTCGGCGGCGCGCTCGATGGTCTCGTCGGCGACCCCACCGTCGACCTGCAGCCAGACGGAGGCCTCCCTGCTGTCCAGCATCTCACGAGCGCGACGGATCTTGGGCAGGACCAGGTCAAGGAACTTCTGTCCGCCGAACCCGGGCTCGACGGTCATGAGCAGCAGCATGTCCATCTCACCGATCAGGTCGGCGTAGGGTTCGACCGGCTCGGCGGGGTTGAGCGCCAGGCCGGCGCGGGCGCCGTGCCGACGGATCTCGCGCAGGGTGCGCACGGGGGCGTTGGCGGCCTTGGCGTGAATGGTCACACTGCCGGCACCGGCCTCGGCGTAGGCGGGCGCCCAGTGGTCGGGATCCTCGATCATGAGGTGGCAGTCCAACGGTGTGGGCGTCGCCTTGAGCAGGGACTCCACGATGGGCAGGCCCAGCGTCAGATTGGGGACGAAGTGCCCGTCCATGACGTCGACGTGCAGCCAGTCCGCGGTGGGCACCGCCGCGGCCTCGTCGGCCAGGTGGGCGAAGTCCGCGTTGAGGATGCTGGGAGAGATCTGAATTGCCACGTCAGCAGTGTATCCAGCTCCAACCGCGACCGGCCCATCGGGACACTTGCACCGATCCGTAACGAACCTTCACCTTTACGAAGTAGATCCGCTACGTCCGGTTCGGTCCGGTTCCGGCTCTCGGAGTGGGGCAGGATCCGGACCGGAACGCTAGGCGGCCTTGCGGAACAGGGCCAAGAACATGGCGTCGGTGCCGTGGACGTGCGGCCAGAACTGGACGTACCGGCCCTCCGGCCCGGCGGCCAGGTCCGGGACCTCGTCGAGGTAGTCGGGGGCCCGCAGCAGTTCCAGGTCCTCGCGTTCGGCCAGGACCCCTTGGACGACGGCGTCGGTTTCGTCCAGGTGCGGCGAACACGTCACGTAGGCGACCACACCGCCGGGACGCGCGGCTTCCACGGCGTTGGTGAGCAGCTCGCGTTGGAGCGGCGCCAGCGCGGTGACGTTCTCGGGGCCGCGCCGCCACCGCGACTCGGGGCGGCGACGCAGGGCGCCCAGGCCGGTGCAGGGCACGTCCGCGAGGACCCGGTCGAAGGCCCCCGGCTTCCAGGCGGGTCGCGTACCGTCGGCGGCGATCGCCCGCCCGGCGTCGCGCGGGGCCCGGCGCACGGCGGTGGCGACCAGCCCGGCGCGGGCCGGCTGGAGTTCGGAGGCGACCAGGCGGGCGTCGCGCTGACCGGCCAGGGAGGCCAACAACCCGGCCTTGCCGCCGGGGCCGGCACACAGGTCCAACCAGCGTGCGTCCCTCCCGTGGGGGTCGACCCGGGTCAGGGCCAGTGCCACCAGCTGGCTGGCCTCGTCCTGGACCGCGGCCCGGTTCTGGCGCACCTCGCGGATGGCCCCGGGGTCGCCCTCGGGCAGGTAGGCGGCGAAGGGCGAGTACCGCGCCGGCTCGGCGCCCGACTCCTCCAGGTCGGCGACCTTGGCCCGACCCGGTTTGGCCACCAGGGTGACCTTGGGGCGCTCGTTGTGCGCCCGGAGCAGCTCCTCGGTGCGCGGCAGGCCCGCGTCCTTGGCCCGCTCCCCCAGGGCGCGCGCCAACTCCTTGACCACCCAGCGCGGGTGGCTGTGCACCACCGACAGGTGACCACTGGGGTCGCGGTCCCGATCGGGGGCGACGATCTCCAGCCAGGCGTCGAGGTCGCGGGCGCTCACCTTGCGCAGGATGGCGTTGACGAACCGGGAGCGATGGTGGCCCACGACCTTGCGTGCCACGTCCACGGTCTCGCCGACCGCGGCGTGCGGCGGAATGTTGGTGGAGAGCAGCTGGTGGGAGCCCATCCGCAGCAGCGGCAGGACCTCGGCATCCACCGACGCCAGGGTGCGGTCCACACAGGTCTGCAGGATGGCGTCGTAGGTGCCCTGCCTGCGCAGCGTCCCGTACGTGAGTTCGGTGGCCAGGGCGGCGTCTCGACCGTGGATGCCGCGCTCGTTGAGCAGCGCGGGCAGCAGCAGGTTGGCGTAGGCGTCCCGCTGCTCGACCGCGCGCAGCACGTCGTAGGCGACCCTGCGTGCGGGGTCGCGGGGCTGGGGCGGCCCGGACCGGTGCCCGCCCTGCCGGGGCTTTCCACCCCGACTCGGACGACGGTTCTGGGAACGGGACTGCTCGCTCAACGTGTGCTCTGCCTCAACAAGCCGGGGACGTGTGCCGGCGCGCGCTCACCCGCGCCCGCCGGCATCGAGACTACGCCAGGTCATCATCCCATTCTGTCATCCTCGGTGGGACGCACACCACGGGCCCAGTCCACCGCGGGCATGGCCTTCTTGCCTTCGGGACGGACCTCACCGAGCTCGACCGGGTGGGTACTGGTGCCCACCAGGACACGCTTCTTGTCGACGTGCAGATGGCCCGGGTCCAGGTCGGGGCGGTCGGCGTCGGTGATGGGACGGACCGGCCCCACCTTCAGCCGGGCGCCGCGGAAGGTGGTCCAGGCGCCGGGCGCGGGGGTGCAGGCGCGGGCCACGCGGTCCACACGCAGCGCGGGCAGGGTGAAGTCGAGTTCGGCGTCCGCGGGGGTGAGTTTGCCGGCGTAGGAGACGTCGGCCTCGGGCTGCGGGACGGGGTCGAGCTCGCCCGAGGCGATGCCGTCGATGGTGCGCACCAGCAGCCCGGCCCCCGACTCGGCGAGTCGGTCGAGGAGGGCGCCGCTGGTGTCGGTGGGCCGGACGGTCTCGGCGAGCGTGCCGAAGACGGGGCCCGCGTCGAGCTCCTTGACGATCCGGAAGGTGGAGGCGCCCGTGACGTCGTCACCGTGTAGGACGGCGTGCTGGACGGGGGCGGCGCCGCGCCAGGCCGGCAGCAGGGAGAAGTGCAGGTTCACCCAGCCCTGGGCGGGGATGTCCAGGGCGGACTGGGGCAACAGCGCGCCGTAGGCGACCACCGGGCAACAGTCGGGGGAGATCTCGGCGAGGCGCTCCAGGAAGGCCGGGTCCCCGGCCTTGGCCGGTTTGAGGACCTCGATCCCCTCGCTCTCGGCGAGTTCGGCGACCGGTGAGGCCGACACCTTGCGCCCGCGGCCCGACCGGGCGTCGGGCCGGGTGACCACGGCGGCGACCTCGTGATCGGAGTCGATCAGGGCCCGCAGCGAGGGCACCGCCACCTCGGGCGTACCGGCAAAGACCAGCTTCATGTTCGACCATTCCCCCTCGACGGTGACTACGGGTCACTGTTCTACCGCACTCCCCACCGGGAACGCGCCCACGCGGGAACTCCGCGCACCACGGCTCTGTCGTGGGCATCTGATAGACCAAGAGTGATGACAGCGCAGCCCGACCAGCCCGAAGCGGTCCTCTTCGACCTGCCGAAGCGGGAACCGAAGGAAACGGCGAAGGCGAAGGCCGCCTCCGCCCGAAGCCGTCGGCCCGCCCCGCGCAGGCCCGCCGACCGGCTCCCGATCGCGCGTGTCATCGTGGACACTCCGCTGCCGCACCTGGACCGCTACTTCGACTACCGGGTCCCCGCCGACAAGGACGAGGCCGCGGTACCGGGCTGTCGGGTGAAGGTGCGTTTCAACGGTCGCCTGCTCGCCGGCTTCCTGGCCGAGCGGGTGGAGAGTTCGGAGTTCGCGGGGCGGCGCCCGCCGACGCCGGAACCGCCGACGGCACCTCGCTCGAAGAGACCACCGTGGCCGAGGTCGGAGGGGCGGACACCGGCTCCCCGGAGAACGACACGCACCCCATCACGCCCCCGGAGACGACGGACGACGGCCCCGGCCCGCCGACCGACGCGCCGGAGTCCGGTGCCCTCGCGGCGGATCCCGGCGACCCCACCGTGGTGCAGGACACCGTGGAGGCCGCGATCCTCGACGTGGACCCCGGCCCCTGGGACGCCTATCCGGAGGGCCCCGCCTTCGTACGGGCCCTGCGCGAGGGGCGCCCGGCCCGCGCGGTCTGGAACGCCCTGCCCGGTACCGACTGGACCGACGGCATCGCGGTCGCCGCCGAGGCCGCCCTGGCCGCGGGGCGCGGCAGCGTGATCGTTCTGCCGGACGGCCGGGACGTGGCCCGTGTGGACGCCGCGCTCACCCGTCACCTGGGCGAGGGCCGGCACGCGGCGCTCACCGCCGACCTCGGACCGGCCGAGCGGTACCGGCGATGGCTGTCGGTGCTGCGCGGCGAGGTGCGGGTGGTGGTCGGCACCCGGGCCGCCGTCTTCGCGCCCGTGCGGTCCCTGGGCCTGGTGGTGCTCTGGGATGACGGCGACGACGTGCACGTGGATCCGCACGCCCCCTATCCGCACGCCCGCACGGTCCTGGCCATGCGCGCGCACCGGGCACGGGCGGGCGCGCTCATCGGCGGCCACACCCGCACCACCGAGGCCCAGATCCTGGTGGAGACGGGGTGGGCGCACCCACTGATCGCCGATCGGGCGACCCTGCGCGGACGCGCCCCGGTGGTGCGCGCGGCCGGGGACGACCGTGAGTTGGCCCGCGATGAGGCCGCCCGTTCGGCGCGCATGCCGAGTGTGGCGCTGCGTTCCGCCCGCGAGGCCGCCCGGGTGGGGCCGGTGCTCTTCCAGGTGCCCCGCCGGGGCTACCTCAACAGCCTGGCCTGCGCGGGGTGTCGCGAACCCGCCCGCTGTGACGGCTGCCGTGGCCCGCTCGCCGTACGCGGCTCGCACGCACTGCCCTCGTGCGGCTGGTGCGGCCGTGTGGCCGGACAGTGGGCCTGTCCGGAGTGCGGGGTCACCCGCATGCGCGCGGTGGTGGTCGGCGCCCGACGAACCGCGGAGGAGTTGGGTCGGGCCTTCCCCGCGTTGACCGTGCGCACCTCGGGGCGCGAGGAGGTGCTGACCGAGGTGGCCGACAAACCCGCGCTGGTGGTGGCCACACCGGGGGCCGAACCCGTGGTCAAGGGGGGCGGATACGCGGCGGCGGTCCTGCTGGACGGGTGGGCGCTGCTCAACCGGGCCGACCTGCGAGCCTCGGAGGAGACCCTGCGCCGGTGGTTGAACGCCTCCGCGTTGGTCCGCCCCGGCGGCACCGTGGTGGTGTCGGCGGACGCCGTACTGCCGGTGGTGCAATCGTTGGTGCGGTGGGACCCGGGCGGCTTCGCCGAACGGGAGTTGGCCGAACGGCGCGAACTGGGTTTCCCGCCCGCGATGTCGATGGCCTCCATCACCGGCGGCCCCGAACACGTCCGCGAACTCCTGGAGCAGATCGCCCTCCCCGAGGGGGCCGAGCTGTTGGGGCCGGTGCCGGTCGGTACGGAGACGGCGGAGGACGGCACGCATCAGACAGAACGGGCGCTGCTACGGGTCCCGCGCCACGGCATCGGCGAGCTGGCACGCACGCTGAAGGCCGCGGCGGTGGCCCGCAGCGCCCGCCGGGACGAACACCTGGCCCAGGTGCGGGTGGATCCCATGAAGGTGATCTAGCACCCGCCGGTCCCACCACAGAGAGCCCTCGACCGACCCGCGGTCCCCGGACCACAGGGGGTTGGTCCCCCTCTCCCCAGGGGTTCATGGACGCGCAGGACCCGCGATCCAGGGGGTGCTGCGTGGACACGCAGCCCCCATGCCACGCGGAAGTTCTGGGTACGCGCAGGACGCGCACCTCAGGGGGTCAGTGGACGCGCAGACCCCTGCCCGAGGGGGTGTGCGTTCGGGCGCCGGCGAGCCCTGCTCCCTGAAAACCCGTGGAGGTGCCGGAGGTGGGATCGCGAGGAACGATCCCTCCCATCGAAGGGCCCGAAGGTTCCCGCCGTGCCGTGGGGTGCCCGAACACCGGCCGAAGCGCAGCGGAGGCCCGAAAAGAGCACGAGCCCCGTACTCCCCGGGCCTTTAGGCCGAGCGCTCGCTGATCGCCGCGTAGCCGGCGCGGTACAGGTCACGTGTCAGGGCGACCTCGGCACCGTGGTGGATGAACTCGCGGTTCAGGTGCAGCACGAGCACCACCAGCGGGAACTCCGACCACTGGGCCGCCTCGGCGCCGCCCACGGGTGAGGCCAGGTCGTCGTCGTCGAGTCGACCCACGTGCTCGGACCAGGTCAGGTAGGCGTTGCGCAGGCGTTGACGCGCTTCGGCGGCGGTCGAGGGCCAGTCGATGGTGTCACGGTTCGCGGTGCGGTCACCGAAGTGCCAGTTGATCCGCGTCTCCAGCACGTCCACGATGATGTGGCCCAGGCGCCAGGCGATGGTGGTGAACGGCGGCGGGTCGGGTTCGGGATAGGCGCCGTCGGGGGCGTGGCGTCCGTCCGCGCGTTGCCGCACGGTCCAGCAGTTCGGCACCGGTTCCCAGTAGAACTCCTCGTCCGTGAGACCTTCCAGACGCGGCCACAGCGAGAAGTCCCAGTAGAACTGCATCTGGGCGAGGATCTCGCCGTTCCAGTTCACCGCCATCGTGTCGTTCCCCCTCCTCGTCCGGGCGCACGGCCCAGTCCGGCCAGGACACCGCTGCCCTCGGCGGCCACGTCCTCGTCAGGGTAGGGCCACCAGGCCAGGTCGGCGACCCCTGGCTCCAGGGGGCGGAAGGGGGCGAAGGCGCGTTCGACCTCGACGCGGGGGGCCGTCGAGGTGAGGGCCAGGTAGCCGCCGCCGCGCATGAGCCGGTGGAGGGCGTCCAGGCCGGTGGGCGGGGAGTCGGCGCAGAAGGTGCGGGTCATCAACACGGCGACGGGCTCGTCGAGGTCGACGAGCCCGCCGGTGTCGAGTCGGCGCAGGAGGGATTCGGAGCCCACCCCGTCGCCGGGCAGGACGGGGGCGTGGTCGGGGGCGACCAGGACACCCGCGGCACCCTGGGGGGCGATGTGCACGACGGTGGCGTCGGGGTCGACGCTACGGACACGATCGGCGGTGCCGGGGACGGGACAGCCCCAGTCGACGAACTGGCGTACCCCGGCGTCGGCGCACAGGTAGTCGATGATCCGGCCGAGGAAGGCCTGGTGAAGACGGACGTGTTCGGCGGGTACCGCCTCACCGGGGGTGTGCGTCCGACCGTCGAGACCGACCACGCGCGGTGGGGGTCCGGGGGGACGCAGCGGCTCTCGCTGTCGGAACACGGCCGTGAGGGGACCTGCTTCGGGTCCTCGGACGTCCGTCACGTTCACGCTCCCCCAGCCGGTTCGCTCGTGGGAGGTGGGGTGCCGTGGCCGGTGGACCGGTCGGGTCCGCGACGGTGCGCCCCACCATCAGGGCCAGATAGTACCGCTTGTGAACGTGATACCCAGCACACCTCTCAGTGAAATGCGCCCTTCTGCACTGTTTGTCACGACCTGCGTCGCAAGTTTCTGTGAGCAGAAGGTCCCGATCCGTCATTCTCGAACATCCCGGGCCGGTCGTGCGGCCCGGGACGTTCGCGAGGCGTTCCCGGGGCGCGACGATCAGACCTTGCGCGCCACTCCGCCGTACTGGTCCAGGCCACGGCGCGCACCCTGGATGTTGGGCCGCCACAGCGGGCAGGGCACGACCCCGGGCTCCAGCAGCTCCAGTCCCTCGAAGCGTGCGGCGATGGCCTCGGGGCTGCGCAGCAGGTAGGGCACGTCGCCGTGCTTGTTGCCCTCCTCGATGGCGAGGTTGTAGGCCTCGCTCGTGTTGGAGCCGTCGTAGCTCGCCAGGAAGCTGCCGGCGGGCAGCGCGTCCATCAGCCGACGCACGATCGGCTGGACGTCCTCGTCGGGGACGTGGCCCAGAATCCCCATGAGCATGAGCGCGACCGGCTGGTCGAAGTCCAGGGTGGCGGCGGCCTTCTCCAGGATCGCGTCGGGGTCGCGCAGGTCGGCGTCGACGTAGTCGGTGGCGCCCTCGGGCGTGCCGACCAGGAGGGCACGGGCGTGCGTCAGGACGAGCGGGTCGTTGTCCGCGTAGACCACGCGAGACTCCGGGGCGATCGACTGGGCGACCTCATGGGTGTTGTTCGCGGTGGGCATCCCGGTGCCGATGTCCAGGAACTGGCGGACACCCTCCTCACGGGTCAGGTGGGTGACCACCCGGATGAGGAACTCACGGCTGGTGCGGGCCAGGTCCCGGATCTCCGGGAAGGACTCGGCGACCTGGTCACCGGCCAGGCGGTCGACCGGATAGTTGTCCTTACCGCCCATCCAGTAGTTCCAGATCCGAGCCGAGTGGGTTCGGGTGGTGTCGATCTTCGGCGCGTGGTCGGTCATTCGGGGGTCCACCTCGGTGCAGGGGTTCGGACCGTGGAACGGGCTCCGATATCCAGGCACCGGATCACCCTGTTCCAGCCGGTTTTTCGGCACCGATCATAGACGACGGAGGCGCATTCGCCCTGAAACTCGACATTTCGGTCGCGCCCCGCCCTCCCTTCGAGGCGGGTCCCTTCTCCAGGCCACCCGGAAACGGCGCGCACGGCGTGGTCGGACCTCCGTTCCGCCCCCCGCTCCACACCGCGCCACGCCCGCCGCGCGGCGTGGGCGACGGAGCCGCGTGCGCGCTCACCCTCGCCATCGCCCCTGCCCTCACCGTGTTCCGGGGCGGACAGGGGCCGCAGACCGGCGGGAGACCGTGGCCCACTCCGGAGGTGGGCCGGGTCAGAGTGCGGCGCGCGGGTCCGTGGCGGGGGCCGGGCGACCGTCGCTGTCGACGTACTCGCGGCGCGGACCGTGGGCGACCAGGTCGGCCACCGCGCCGACCAGCCGGTCGACGTGCTCCTCGGTGGTGCCCACGCCCAGGCTGGCGCGGACCGCCTGCGCGTGCCCCTCGGGCAGCAGGTGGGCGGTGAGCGGGTGGGCGCAGAACAGGCCGTCGCGCACACCGATGCCGTACTCCGCGGACAGGGCGGCGGCCAGGAGGTCGGCGGGCAGGCCGTCGACCACGAACGAGACGATGCCGACGCGCTGGTGGTCGGCTCCCCAGAGCGCCAACTCGTGCACCCCGTCGATCTCGGCCAGGCCGGCGCGCAGTCGCTCCAGCAGGGCGGACTCACGAATGTGCTGGAGCGCCAGGGTGTCCTCGGTGAAGGTGTCGCAGGCCGCGGCCAGGGCGACGGCACCCAGGACGTTGGGGCTGCCCGCCTCGTGTCGGGCCGGCAGGTCGTTCCAGGCCACGTCGTGGTCGGTGACCCTGCGGGTGGCGCCGCCACCGGAGAGGTAGGGCGTGGCCTCCCGCAGCCAGTCGGCGCGACCGGCCAGGACCCCCGAGCCGAACGGCGCGTACAGCTTGTGCC
Source organism: Nocardiopsis sp. MG754419 (assembly GCF_018207095.1). Lineage (GTDB taxonomy): Bacteria > Actinomycetota > Actinomycetes > Streptosporangiales > Streptosporangiaceae > Nocardiopsis. Next base: position 55,664 of record NZ_QOCZ01000025.1, read on the forward strand.
CGGACAGCGCCACGTAGTCGGCGCCCGTGTCGTCGAGACCGAACGGCAGGTGCGGCACGTACTGGGCGGCGTCGACCACCACACGGGCTCCCTCGGCGTGGGCAGCCTCGACCAGTTCGTGGACGGGCCAGATCTCGCCGGTGACGTTGGAGGCCGCGGTCACGCACAGCAGCCGGGGGCCCTCGGGGGCCTCACGGAGCGCTGTGCGGGCCGCCTCCACGGCGGCCTCGGGGCTCGCGGGCAGGGGCAGGCGCACCACGCGCGCGGCGCGGGCGGCCGGGTGTTCCCACGGCAGCAGGCTCGCGTGGTGCTCGGACTCGAACACCACCACGGTGCAGTCGTCGGGCACCGAACGGGCCAGCAGGTTGAGCGCGTCGGTGGTCCCCCGCACGAACACCACGGCGTCGGTGTCGGGGCGGGTGCCCAGGAACCGGGCGACGCTGCGGCGGGCGCGTTCGTAGGCCTCGGTGCTCACCTGGGAGTGGTGGCCGGCGCCCCGGTGCACGCTCGCGTAGTAGGGCAGGGCGGCGGAGAGGGCGTCGGCCACCGCGGTCAGACAGGGCGCGCTGGCCGCGTAGTCGAAGTTGGCGTACTCGACGTACTCGCCGGTGACCAGCGGGACCCCGCCCTCGGCGGTGACGATCGAGCAGTCCCGCACGGTGTCGCCGGGGTGCGGCGCGTCGTGGAGGTGCGAGGTGTCCAGGCCCGCCGGGTGGGCGGTGGATCGGCCGGCGCGGGCGGAGTCGAACGGGAGAACAGTGGTCATGACGGCACCTCTTCTGTGAGTCGTGGGATCCACAGGGGTACGCCGATCGACGGCCGCGCCACAGGGGTCCGCGCTTGTCCGACACGGTCGTGTCGGGACCTGGTCCTCACCCGGGGCACCCCACCGCGGAAGGAGGGTTGCCGACCAGCGAGCCGGGGCTTGACGCTGGTACTCGTGACCTGTGCAGAAACGTAACACACGGGTCGCGGACGACGCACCCGCGCGTTCGTGTGGCCTGGAACACGACCCCGCTTGACAGGCGGTGGAACGTGGGGGACATACTGTTCACCACTGCCCTCACGTCGCGGGTGTCCGGTTTCCCCCGGCCGCCCTTCAGGCGCGAGACTCCAGTCCGTAGGAGTTTTCGCATGCCCGCAGACGAGAGGTGTGTCCCGTTGCACGGTGACGACCGCATCCAGCAGCTCTTCCGCAACCCTCGGGTTGTTCTCATCTCCGGCTACGCCCGTCTTCCCGACTCGGTGGCGAGCCATTCCCAGTACCAGCGACTCGGCGTCGTCCTGGCGGTGGACTCCGCCGACGGTCGCATCGTCGCCGCGGACACCACCCTGCTCACCGACCTCGCCAAGGACTTCTTCCGTGCCCTGGTCGAGGGGGCCTCGGTGACCGAGGACATCGCGGAGATCGTCCATCGGGTCCAGACGCGCTACGCGGGCCAGTCGGGCGCCGCCCTCACCACCGCGCTGCGCCGCTGCCTGGAGACCTACTACCAACTGCGCGACGGCGACCAGCTCCCCGGTGAGCCCGTCGGCGAGGAGTGAGCCTTGAGCCCTTCCAGTCACCCGTCCCCCGAGGCCGGGACGGCACGACCGACCCCCGACGCGGCGCCGTTGCCGTTGGCGGGCGTACGGATCGCCGACCTGTCCCGGGTCCTGGCCGGCCCCTACGCCACCATGCTGTTGGCGGACATGGGCGCCGAGGTCGTCAAGGTCGAACAGCCGGGCCGGGGGGACGACACCCGCGCCTGGGGTCCGCCCTACGCCGAACCGACCGAGGAGCACCGTGCGGCGCACTCTCCCGGTGAGGCCGCCTACTTCCTGTCGGTGAACCGGAACAAGCGCAGCCTCGCCGTGGACCTCAAGGACCCCGACGGGCTCGCCGCCGTCCAGGACCTGTGCGCCACCTCGGACGTGGTCATCCAGAACTTCCGCCCCGGGGTGATCGACCGGCTCGGGCTGGACCACGCGCGGATCAGCGAACGCAACCCGGCCGTCGTGTACTGCTCGGTGAGCGGGTTCGGTCCCGAACACGAACCCGCGGGACGGCCCGGCTTCGACATCGTCGTGCAGGCCGAGAGCGGATTGATGGCGACCACCGGTCCCGCGGAGGGTCCCGCCAGCAAGGTCGGGGTGGCGCTCACCGACGTGCTCACCGGTCTCAACGCCGCGGTGGGCATCCTGGGGGCGCTCATGCGGGCCAGGGTGACGGGGCGGGGCGAGGACATCAGTGTCTCGCTCATCAACTCGACCCTGTCCAGCCTGGTCAACCTCACCCAACAGGCACTGGTCACCGGTGTCGAGCCGGCCCGCGTGGGCAACGCGCACACCACCATCGTGCCCTACCAGGTGTTCCCGACCGCGGACGCGGAGATCGTCGTGGCCGCCGGCAACGACGCCCTCTACCAACGGCTGTGCGCGGCAATCGAACGCCCCGACCTGGGCGAGGACCCGCGCTACGCCACCAACCCGGAACGGGTGGCGCACCGTGAGGAACTGGTCGGCGAGCTCACCAGGACGCTGACCTCGCGGTCCGCCGACCACTGGATGACCGCACTGGTCGACGCCGGTGTGCCGGTCGGGCGGGTGCGCGGAGTCCTGGACGCACTGCGCACCGCCGACGCCGCGGGCGACGACGTGCTGCGGACCGTCGACCACCCCACCGCCGGGCTCCTCGAACAGGTCCGGGCGGGGTTCAGGATGGCGGGCACGCCCGTGCCCATGACCGCTCCCCCGCTGCTCGGTCAGCACTCCGAGGAGATCCTCACCGAACTGGGCCTGGCACCGGACCGCATCGCGGCGTTGGTCGATCGCGGCGCCGTCCACCAGACCGACGTGGACTGACCTTCCGATCCGGTATCGCGCCCCACCCGCTCGACACGGGGCCCACACCCCGCACACTTCGCACAGCACGCACCACGAAGGGACACCCACCATGAGCGACGCCCGCAAGGCCGCAGCACCCGACCCGCTGGACTTCCTGGCGGTGGACGCCGACCTGACCGACACCGAACGGGACATCCGCGACGCCGTCCGCGCCTTCTCCTCCCGTGAGCTCCTGCCCGAGGTGGCCGACTGGTTCGATGCCGGGACCCTGCCCGACCCGCGCGGCCTGGCCAAGGCCTTCGGTGACCTCGGTGTGCTCGGCATGCACCTGGAGGGCTACGGCTGTGGCGGCTCCAGCGCCGTCGCCTACGGCCTGGCCTGCCGCGAACTGGAGGCCGTCGACTCGGGACTGCGCAGCTTCGTGTCCGTGCAGGGTTCCCTGGCGATGGCGGCGATCCACAAGTTCGGCTCCGAGGAGCAGAAGAACACGTGGTTGCCCCGCATGGCCGCAGGCGAGGCCATCGGCTGCTTCGGTCTGACCGAACCCGACTCCGGTTCCGACCCGGGCTCCATGCGCACCCGTGCCCGCAAGGACGGCTCCGACTGGGTGCTCAACGGCACCAAGATGTGGATCACCAACGGTTCGGTGGCCGACATCGCGGTCGTGTGGGCCGCCACCGACGACGGCATCCGCGGGTTCGCCGTGCCCACCGACACCCCCGGCTTCACCGCGAACGTCATCCACAAGAAGCTGTCGTTGCGCGCCTCGATCACCTCGGAGCTGGTCCTGGAGGACGTGCGTCTGCCCGCCGACGCGATCCTGCCCGGCTCCCGGGGCCTGGGATCGCCGCTGTCGTGCCTGAACGAGGCCCGCTACGGCATCGTGTGGGGCGCGGCCGGAGCCGCCCGCGCCTGCTACGAGTCCGCCCGCGACTACGCGCTCACCCGTGAGCAGTTCGGCAGGCCCATCGGTGGATTCCAGCTCACCCAGCGCAAGCTCGCCGACATGGTCGTGGACGTCAACCACGCCGGGATGACGGCGCTGCGCATCGGTCGCCTGAAGGACCAGGGCGACTGCCACCACAACCACGTCAGTTTCGGCAAGTTCGCCAACGTGGCGGCGGCCCAGCGGGTGGCGGCCTCCGCGCGCGGGCTGCACGGCGCCAACGGCATCACCCTGGAGTACCCCGTGATGCGGCACATGGTGAACCTGGAGACCGTGGCCACCTACGAGGGCACCGAGGACATCCACGCGCTGAGCATCGGCCAGGCCGTCACCGGCCTCTCGGCGTTCCGGTAGACCACCGACGCGGGGCCGGGTCCGGCGTCGCCGGGCGGGCGTCGGACGGCCGTGTGCCGGATCTCGCCGCCCGTCCGGGTGCCATCGAAGGCCCGTACCCACCACAATGGGGAGCAGCCGAGTGAGGGAGTTGCCCAAGATGGTGAACGAACCGACGAAGCGGTTCGAGGCGACCAAGCTGCGCCGCGTCTCGGACGCGGTCGTCAGCAACTTCGTCAAGTACGGGATGTGCCCGCCGGAGATGCACCTGCTCACCACCCGGGGCCGCAAGTCCGGTTTCCTGCGCGCCACCCCGGTGAGCGTGCTGGACGGTGAGCGCGGTCGGTACCTGGTCTCCCCGTACGGCGAGGTGAACTGGGTCCGCAACATCCGCAAGGACGGTTTCGCGACCCTGCGCCAGGGTGGCTGGATCGAACTGGTGAGCGTGCAGGAGGTGGACTCGCAGGAGGCCGGCGCGGCGCTGAAGGAGTATCTGGAGCACCCGCGTTCGGCGATCGTGGGACCGTACTTCGACACGCCGCCGGAGGCCCCGGTGGAGGCCTTCGTGGCCGAGGCGGACCGTCATCCGGTCTTCCGTATCGTGCGGTCCACGACCATCCGGATCTGATCCGGACGCGCCGGCCCCGGTCACCCGTGTTCGGACGGTGACCGGGGCTCTCGTGTCCCCGGGGGCGGAGCCAGGAGCCCACCGCCCCGCGCCGCGGGGCGTGGTGCCCGCCGGTCCTCGCTCCAGGGAGCGTCCCGCCCCACCGCTCCCCTGCCCGGGCGTCCCGAGGCCGGGCCGGAGCGCCCCCGGTCGACGGGTCGGTCAGCGCGCGGGGAGCGTGTACACGGTGCCGCGTGCGACGGGCGCGAAGCCGGCCGTGGCGTAGGTCCGGGCCGGGGCCGGATAGGCCTCGCCGGGCGAGGTGTTGATGTACACCCGGTCGCCGCCGCGACGGGCGGTCAGGGCGCAGGCCCGCAGGACCAGGGCGACGGCCAGACCCTTCCGACGGTGCGCGGGGACCACCCCGAGGGGTTCGATCTCCGAACACCGGTTCTCCGAGTCCCACCACACGACACAGCAGGCCACCAACGCGCCGTCGGGGCCCTCGACCACGAGGTCGAGTTCGCGGTCGTACAGCAGGGCGGCGCGCGTGGCGTCATAGCGCTCGCGGCCGAACCGACTGGTCAGGGCAGGGTCCACCGGCCCCACACGCTCCGGCCAGGGCAGGTCGGAGGGCTTCCAGGCCGTGCGGTGGCACTCCACCCGGGCCGTCTCCTCACCCGGGCCCACCGGCCGGATCCGGTACCCCTCCGGCAGGACGATCCTCTCCTCGGTGGCGGACCGCCACATCCACTCGCCGAAGACGTTCTCCTCCGCCACGGTGAACCCGGTGCCCGTGGCGAGCGACCGGAGACCGTCGTCGCCTTCGAGGACCAGCAGGTCGACGGCGGCGTCGCCGACCTCGGCCAGGGCGTGCTCCAGGAGCGCGGCCCCGGCCTCGGGGTCACCGGAGGAACCGTGGAGGGTGATCTGGCTTCGGGGGTACAGGACGTTGGGTTCCTGGGTCGCGACCCAGGCCACGATGTCCCCGCCCCGGTGGGCCAGGGTCGCGTTGTCGTGGGAGAAGTCGCCGGTGGCCAACTGCCATCCGAGCCCGCCGGGGTGGAAGCTCAGTGGCCACTGTCGTTGGGCGAACCGCTCCAGGGGACGGACGTCCACGGCCGTGAGCGGGCGGAGTGCGAGCATGGTGTCGGCCTTCCGGTGGGGGGTGCGCGTGGAATCGCACGCTAACCGTCACCGGTGCGGGGGCACCATCGGTTTTCTCCACGCCCGGGTCCCTCAGAGGAAGACGTCCCGCCCCCGGTCGTCGGTGTCCATCGCGAAGTCGTCGGGCCGCGTGGCCTTCAGGTGCTCGTAGCGTTCGTCGAACAGGTCGAGGGCCTCGCCGACGCCCATGGGGGCGCCCCGCTCACGGATCAGGGCGAGCGCGGCGGCCACGGAGCCGGTGAGGATGCACCGGTCGATCCGCGTCCACCCCTCGTCCCGGGACCCGGTCGGTCGCGGATCCGTCAATTGCGGACCCGGAACACGTCGTAGACGCCGTCGACGCCGCGCACGGCCCGCAGGACACTGCCCAGGTGGGTGGGGTCGGCCATCTCGAAGGTGAACCGGCTCTGCGCCACCCGGTCGCGACTGGTCTGCACGGTGGCGGAGAGGATGTTGACGTGCTGGTCGGACAGCACCCGGGTGATGTCCGACAGCAGGCGGGACCGGTCCAACGCCTCCACGTGCAGGGCCACCAGGAACATGGAGTCCTCGGTGGGACGCCACTCCACGTCGACCATGCGTTCCCGGTCCAGGCTGGCGGCGTTGGCGCAGTCGGCCCGGTGCACCGACACCCCGTTGCCGCGGGTCACGAAACCGACGATGTCGTCCCCGGGCACGGGCGTACAACACTTGGACAGACGCGCCCACACGTCGCCGTCGCCCGCCACCACGACACCCGGGTTACCGGACCGCTGACGGGTGGTCGCGGCCTTGGTGGGCAGGGAGGACTCGGCGATGTCCTCGGTGTGGCTCTCCAGCCCGCCCATGGAGTCGACGAGCTTGCTCACGATGCTCTGGGCGCTCACCTGGCGCTCGCCCACGGCCGCGTACAGCGCGTCCACGTCCGCGTAGCGCAGGTCCCCGGCCAGCGCGATGATCGTCTCCCCGCTGAACAGGCGCTTGACCGGAAGCTCCTGCTTGCGCATGACCTTGGCGATCTCCTCCTTGCCCAGCTCGATCGCGGCCTCGCGACGTTCCTTGGTGAACCAGTGCCGGATCTTGTTGCGGGCCCGGGCGCTCTTGACGAAGTTGAGCCAGTCACGGCTGGGCCCGGCGTCGGGGTCCTTGGAGGTGAGGATCTCCACCGCCTCGCCGTTGTGCAGCTCGTTCTCCAACGGCACCAGGCGTCCGTTGATACGCGCGCCCACGGTGCGGTGACCGACCTCGGTGTGCACCGCGTAGGCGAAGTCGACGGCGGTGGCCCCCTGCGGCAGGGGGATGACGTCGCCCTGCGGGGTGAAGACGAAGACCTCCTGCACCGACAGGTCGAACCGCAGCGACTCCAGGAACTCGCCCGGGTCCTTGGTCTCCTGCTGCCAGTCGATGAGCTGGCGCAGCCACTGCATGTCGGTGGTGCCCTTGGTCTTGGCCTCGCCGCCGGAGGTGTTGCGGTCCTCCTTGTACTTCCAGTGCGCGGCGATGCCGTACTCCGCGCGCCGGTGCATGGCCCGGGTACGGATCTGGAGTTCGACCGGGTTGCCGGAGGGCCCGATGACCGTCGTGTGCAACGACTGGTACATGTTGAACTTCGGCATGGCGATGTAGTCCTTGAACCGGCCGGGCACCGGGTTCCATCGCGCGTGGATGGTCCCCAGGGCCGCGTAGCAGTCCCGGACGCTGTCCACCAGCACCCGCACGGCGATGAGGTCGTAGATCTCGTCGAAGCCGCAGTTGCGGGCGATCATCTTCTGGTAGATCGAGTAGTAGTGCTTGGGCCGACCGCGCACGGTCGCCTTGAGCTTGGATTCGCGCAGGTCGGCGGAGACCGCCTCGATGACCTCCTGGAGGTACACGTCGCGCCGGGGGGCGCGCTCGGAGACCAGGCGGGCGATCTCGTCGAAACGCTTGGGATAGAGGGTGGCGAAGGCCAGGTCCTCCAGCTCCCACTTGATGGTGTTCATCCCCAGGCGGTGGGCGAGCGGGGCGAAGATCTCGAGGGTCTCGCGGGCCTTCTTCTCGCGTTTGGCCCGTTTGGGGAGGTAGCGCAGCGTGCGCATGTTGTGCAGGCGGTCGCACAGCTTGATGACCAGTACGCGGATGTCGCGGGCCATGGCCACGACCATCTTGCGGACCGTCTCGGCCTGGGTGGCCTCGCCGTACTTGACCTTGTCCAGCTTGGTGACGCCGTCGACCAGTTCGGCGATCTCGTCGCCGAAGTCGGCGCGCAGTTCGTCGAGGGAGTAGTCGGTGTCCTCGACCGTGTCGTGCAGCAGGGCGGCGGCGAGGGTGGCCTCCTGCATACCGAGCTCGGCCAGGATGGTGGCGACGGCGAGCGGGTGGGTGATGTAGGGGTCGCCGCTCTTGCGCTTCTGGTGCCGGTGGTGGTGGGCGGCGACCTCGTAGGCCCGCTCGATCAGACGGACGTCCACCTTGGGGTGGGTGGCGCGCACCGTCTTGATCAGTGGTTCGAGCACCGGGTTCATCGTCACTCCCCGCTGGGCGCCGAGTCGGGCGAGCCTTCTGCGTACTCGCACGGTGGAGGGCGTGGTGGACTGCCGTTCCCGGGCGTCGTGCCCGGAGACGTCGGAGGGCGCCGCTTCCTCCGCGGCGCCCTCCGGCCGTTCGTCCCGTGGTCCTGTGTCGGCGGGCGTATGCCCTCCGTCGTTACGCTCTCCCGGCATGCCGGCGTCCGTGTCCCGCGCCGAGGTCCGTCGCTCGTCGGCGTCCGCGTCCCGGGGGGCACCCGACTCCTGCTCCCGTGCGGGCACCGCTCCGGTCGAGACCACTTCGCTTGGCATGCCTACCTCCCGCGGATCCGCCCGGTGGAGACGCCGGTCCGACGATCGGCTTCTTCCGGTGCGCGTGCGTGTCTTCAGGGCCAGTCGCCGACGCGTCCGCCGCGGTCACCTCTCCCACCAGTCTAGTCGGCTCCCGCCCTGGTGGGGCGGGGAGCGGGCGGCCCCCTCGTGGGCCGCCGTGCGCGGCGACCCGATGGTACGCGTAGTGACCCAGGTCACCAGGTGCGTCACACCGAGTGCTGGAGTACGTCAACGAGGAGGGACCGTCGCGCTATTCCCACCGAGCGCGCGGCGGGCCGCCGGTCAGACCGAGAGGAGGGTGTGCGGCTCCACGTCGGGCAGCTTCTCACGCCCCTGGAGCGCGGAAAGCTCCATCAGAACGGAGAATCCCACGACCGTACCACCCGCCTTGCGAACCAGTTCCACCGCGGCCCTGCCTGTGCCACCGGTCGCGAGGACGTCGTCGACGATGAGCACACGGCCGCCCGGAGTGATCGCGTCGGCGTGAATCTCGACGGTCGCGGTGCCGTACTCGAGATCATAGGCCTGGTCGATGGTCTTCGCGGGCAGTTTCCCCGCTTTGCGCGCCGGAACGAAGCCCGCGCCCAGTTCCATGGCGACCGGGGCCCCGAAAATGAAGCCGCGGGCCTCCAGACCGACCACGTGGTCGACGCCGATCCCGCGGTAAGGGGCGGCCAGGCCGGCGACGGCGGCGGCGAGGGCCTCCCGGTGGTTGAGCAGGGGGGTGATGTCCTTGAACAGGATCCCCTCGTGCGGGAAGTCCGGGACGTCGCGGATGTGGGCCTCGATCAGGGCGAGGTCCGCGGCGCCGGTCGGCGCGGTGTCGTTGGGCATGGCGGGTCGGGCCTTCTTCTCGTGGGACGGGGACGGCCGAAAGGGCCGAGAACAGCGGTACCGGCCCCGGTGATGGGGGCCGGTACCGAAAGTCCGTGGTGCGCGTGGTGCGGACGACTCGCTCGGTCGACGGTGGACGCGCCCACCGTGGGCCGGGCACACGTCACCCGGAGGTTTCCACCCGGACAGGGGTGGGCCGACCCACCGTGGACCGGCGCGGGCCCCGGGATCGGTGGGCGGCGGGTGAGGGACCCGGGCCGGCAGGGGGTCGGCCGGCCGGTGCGCCTTCAGGGCCTGCGCTGCGCTTCGGCCCGCTGTCCGAGCGCCCGACGGCGCCCGAACGGGGGAACACCCCTGTGGTCGGACGACCGGGCTCTAGCCCTTGGGCTTGTCGTCGTCGCCGAAGTCGGGGCGGTCCTCGACCGGGGTGTCGTCGGCCGCGGGCGTGATGACCTCACCGACACCGGCCTTGAGCATGCGGATACGGGTGCCCGGAGCGATCTCCAGCAGCACGTCCTGGTCGTGGATCTCGACGACGGTGGCGAAGATGCCGGCCTTGGTCATGACCTCGACGCCGGGGACCAGGGAGCTCTGCATCTGCGTCTCCTGCTGACGACGCTTCTGGTTCGGGCGCCAGAACAGCAGCCAGAAGACCAGGAGGATCAGCACGAAGGGGAGCAGCATTCCGAAGATGCTCTGCTCACCCTGGGGAGCACCGTCTGCGAGATAGATAAGGCCCTGCACGGGGCGTCCTTCCTGACGTTTCTCGTGGACGACGGCTGCCGGCTCGTGACACCCGCGACGACCACCTTCCGGGTCGCCCGACCACGACGGCCGGATCCGCACCCGGCGTTTACAACGCACCAGGGTGCCAACTCGTTCCGCCGATGTCCAAACGACACCTCACGGGGTGGTGCCCCGCTCTTGGCTGTTACGCCCCAGTTTACGTGGCACCGGTCACCGGTCACCATCCGCCGGGGTTCGGAGCGCTAACGGTTCGGCCCCGTTTCCCGCTCCGGGTCCATCATGCCCGGTCGGAGCGGTCGACGGCGACGTTCAGGGGGTGGCGCCGTCGCCGCCGTCGGTGCCCGAGGCGGAGGAGGCGGCCGAGGCCACCGCCTGGGCGGCCCCGAACGCGGCGTCGGGCGGCGGGGTCAGCCCCATGTGCTCCCAGGCCTGCGGTGTGGCCACCCGGCCCCGCGGAGTACGGGCCAGGAAGCCCGAGCGCACGAGGAAGGGTTCGGCGACCACCTCGACGGTCTCGGCCTCCTCCCCCACCGACACCGCGAGGGTGGAGAGACCCACCGGGCCGCCGCGGAAACGCTTCATGAGCGCGTCGAGGATGGCCCGGTCCAGGCGGTCCAGTCCGAGGGCGTCCACCTCGTACAGCTCCAGGGCCGCGCGGGCGTTGGCCAGCGTGAGGTCGCCGTCACCGCGGACCTCGGCGTAGTCGCGGACCCGGCGCAGCAGCCGGTTGGCGATCCGGGGCGTGCCGCGGGAACGGCCGGCGATCTCGCGGGCGGCGTCGTCCTCCAGGGGCGCGTTGAGCAGCCCCGCCGACCGGTGCAGGATGCGTTCGAGTTCGGCGGGCTCGTAGAAGTCCATGTGGGCGGTGAAGCCGAACCGGTCGCGCAGCGGGGCGGGCAGCATGCCGGCCCGGGTGGTGGCGCCGACCAGGGTGAACGGCGCGATGTCCAGCGGGATGGCGGTGGCGCCGGGGCCCTTGCCGACCACCACGTCGACCCGGAAGTCCTCCATCGCGACGTAGAGCATCTCCTCGGCGGGGCGCGCCATCCGGTGGATCTCGTCGAGAAAGAGGACCTCGCCCTCCTGGAGGGTGGACAGCACCGCCGCCAGGTCGCCGGAGCGTTCGATGGCGGGCCCGGAGGTGATGCGCAGCGGCGCGCCGAGTTCGGCGGCGATGATCATCGCCAGGGTGGTCTTGCCCAGGCCGGGGCCACCGGACATAAGGATGTGGTCCGGAGCGCGGTTGCGTCGCTGGGCGCTGTGCAGCACCAGGGACAGCTGTTCACGGACCCGTTCCTGGCCGACGAACTCGTCGAGCGCGCGGGGACGCAGCGCCCCCTCGATGCGGCGCTCGTCGACGTCGGCCTCGGTCGAGACCGCATCGCGTTCGTGCATGGGGTTCTCCTTCGGTCCCTAGGCGCGGCTGAGTTTGCGCAGCGCGCTGCGCAGCAGGGCGGTGACGTCGCTGGTGTCGTCGGTCTCGGCGGCCACCGCGGCGGCGGCGGCCTCGGCGTCCTTGGCGGACCAACCGAGGTTCACCAGACCGGCGACGACCTGGCCGCGCCAGGCGCCGTTGGGGTGGGCATCGGCGGCCGGTTCGGCCCCGGGCAGGGTCCCGTCGGTGCTGATGGGCGCGTCGAGTTTGCCGCGCAGTTCCAGGACGATGCGCTGGGCGCCCTTCTTGCCGATCCCGGGGACGCGGGTGAGGGCGGCGGTGTCCTCGGTGTGCACGGCCTGGCGGAGGCTGTCGGGGCTGTGCACCGCGAGCATGGCCAGGGCCAGGCGTGGCCCCACGCCCGAGGCGGTCTGTACCTGTTCGAACAGGTACTTCTCGTCGTCGTCGGCGAATCCGAAGAGGGTGAGGGAGTCCTCGCGCACGACCAGGCTGGTGGCGACGGTGCCCTCCTCCCCCACGTGCAGGCGGGACAGGGCGGAGGGGGTGCACTGGAGGGTCATCCCGACCCCGCCGACGTCGATGACGGCGCTGCCGGCACCGCGTGCGGCCACCCGGCCGGTGAGGAACGCGATCATCTGTGATGGGCACCGGGAGGGGTGCCCGTCTCCTTCCTGGAGCGGTGTCAGCGGCCGCGCGCGCGGCGGGCCAGTTCCACTTTGCGGGCGAAGTCCTGTTGGGCCTGGGCGACCCGGGCCTGGGCGCCGCCACGCCAGATGTGGCAGATGGCGAGGGCCACCGCGTCGGCGGCGTCGGCGGGCTTGGGCGGGCCCTCGAGTCCGAGGATACGCGCGACCATGGTGCCGACCTGGGCCTTGTCGGCCCGTCCGTTGCCGGTGATGGCGGCCTTGGCCTCGCTGGGCGTGTGGGTGGCCACGGGCAGGCCGCGTCGTGCGGCGCAGACCAGGGCCAGGCCACTGGCCTGTGCGGTGCCCATGACGGTGCTGAGGTTGTGCTGGGCGAAGACGCGTTCGACGGCCACCGCGTCGGGATCGTAGCGGTCGAGCCATTCCTCGATGCCGCGTTCGATGCCCAGGAGGCGCTGGGGGAGTTCGGTGTCGGGGGCGGTGCGGATCGCGTCGGCGGCCACCAGGCGCAGAGGTCGTCCGATCGACCCCTCGACGGCGGCGACACCACAGCGGGTCAGCCCCGGGTCGATTCCCAGCACGAGCACGTGGTCACCCTGTTCTCTCACCCTGTCGAACGTTCGTTCGCACCATGCTAGCGGTGCTCGGGGACACCGTCCGTCGCCCGGCGGGCGTGTCGACGGCGCCGCCACGACGCCCGTGTCGGCCGTCGGTCGGGTCTGGACAGAGGGGCGACCCTGGGCTATGTTGTTCTCAGTCAGAGAAAAACTCACTCTGAGAACAACAAGGGAAGGGCGGGCGTCGGTGGGCGACGACGGACGGCACGACGACGGGGACGAGCACGGTTTCCTCTCCTCCTACGACCCCGGGGTCTTCGCGCCCGCCGCGGTGACGGTGGACGTGGCGGCACTGACCATCCGCGAGGGCACCCCCCACGTCCTGTTGGCCCGACGGGCCGCACACCCCCAACGCGGTTCGTGGGCGCTCCCGGGCGGGTTCGTCCGCACGAGGGACTCCCGGATCGGGCCGGCCGACCCCGACCTTCCCGACGCCGCGCTGCGCGTGCTCACGGAGAAGACCCCTCTTCCCGCCGAGATCCACCTGGAGCAGCTGGGCACCTACGGAGCCCTGGACCGTGATCCGCGCATGCGGGTCATCTCGGTGGCGTACATGGTGTTCGCCCCCGACCTGCCCGACCCCGGCACCGGACGGGACACCACCGAGGCCGCCTGGCTGCCCTGGACCGGTCCGGGTACGGGCGGAGACGGCGTCGCGGGCACCGGAGGCGGTCGCGAACGGCTGGCCTTCGACCACGACCGCATCCTCGACGACGCCGTCGAGCGGGCCCGCGCCAAGCTCGAATACACCTCCCTGGCCACGGCGTTCCTGCCACCGACGTTCACCATCACCGCTCTGCGCGGGGTGTACGAGGCCATCTGGGGGCGCACCCTGCACGCCGCCAACTTCCACCGCAAGATCCTCGCCACCCCCGGGTTCGTCGAGCACACCGGCGACCTGGCCGACCGGGGCGGCTCCGGTGGCGGACGCCGCGCCCGGCTGTACCGGGGCGGCGGCGCCGCCCTCCTGCACCCACCGCTCCTGCGGGGCGCCCAATGACCGACGACCGTCCACCACCTCCGCCCCGTCCACCCTTGGGAGGGATCATGAGCACGGACCGCGACGGCGACACCCTCGACGCCGCCCTGCTCCGGGTCGACCTCGCGGCCGACCCCACCGACCTGTTCGGTCCGCTGCCCGAGGGCGACGTGATCCCGCCGGCGGCCACCGCCGCCTACCGTCGGCTCGCCCGACGGTTGCACCCCGACACCGCGCCGCCCGGACGACGGGCCGCGGCGGCGGAGGGCTTCACCCGCCTCACCGAGGCCTGGCGCCGCTACCGGGAGACGGTCCTCGGCGGACTCGGTCCGAACGACCTGGTCCTGACCACCCCCGAACGCACCTACCACGTGGACCGCGGCCGACCCCTGGCCGAGGGCGACGTCGCCACCCTTCGCACAGTGCGCTACCGGGACGGCGAGGCGTGGCGGAGCGGGGTGCTCAAACTCCCCCGCGCGCCCCGCGACAACGACCTGCTCCGCGCGGAGGCCGCGGCGCTGCGACGGATCGACGAGCGGGGCGATCCCCGCCTCCGGGCCTTCGCACCCCGACTGGTCGAGGCGATGCGACACCGGGACCCGGTCACCCGGGTGGAACGGCACGGCAACGTCCTGGACCGCTTGGCGGGGTTCCACACCCTGGCCGAGGTCCGGAGCGCCCACCCCGACGGTCTCGACCCGAGGGACGCGGCCTGGATGTGGCGCCGAATCCTGGTGGCGATCGGCAACGCGCACCGGGCCGGGGTCGTCCACGGCGCGGTGGTGCCCGAACACGTCCTGATCCACCCCGAGGACCACGGGTTGGTGCTCGTCGACTGGTGCTACGCGGTGACCTTCGCCGCGTCGGGCACCGCTCCGCACGTACCGGCGATGGTGCCCCACCGCCGGGACCTCTACCCGCCCGAGGTCGCGGCCCGCCGCCCGGCCCGGCCCGCCACCGACGTCTACATGGCGACCCGGTGCGTGGAGTACGTGACCGCGGGCCGGCTCCCCCGGGAGCTGCGGGCGTTCGCGCGCGGCAGCGCCCTGCCCGCCCCCGAGCGGCGGCCCTCCGACGCGTTCGCCCTGCTCGGAGAGTTGGACGAGGCCCTGGAGCGGGTCTTCGGTCCGCGCCGCTTCCGCCCCTTCTCCATGCCCGCCGCCTGAAC